>AP017424.1:3600000-3900000 GCA_002355495.1 Streptomyces laurentii | reverse complement strand
TCGGCGACGCGGGCACCCTGACGGTCGACGAGACCATCGCCGTCGACGACGCCGCCTTCACGGCCCTGGCCCGCTTCGTCCTCGACCACGATCTGATCTCCGAGGTCGTGTTCCGGCACGTCCCGCCCGGGCACCCGCTGCGCTGGCAGCTCACCGACTTCCGGGCCGGCGAGGTGAGCGGCGACACCGACTGGCTCTGGGTGCGCCTGCTGGACGTCCCCCGCGCGCTGACGGCCCGCGGCTGGGCCACGGACGGCGAGCTCGTCCTCGACGTCGACGACCCGTTCCTCGGCGAGCGCGGCCGCTACCTGCTGACCGTCCGGGACGGCGAGGCCGACTGCGCCCCCACCGACCGGGCACCGGACCTGTCGCTGGACATCAGCGACCTGGGCTCGGTCTACCTCGGAGGGACCGCCCCGAGCACGCTCGTCCGCGCCGGCCGCGTCCAGGCCCACCACGCGGACGCCGCCGCCCGTGCCGACGCTCTCTTCCGTACCGAGCGCCCGCCGCACTGCCTCCACTGGTTCTGACCGGTCAGGAGCGCGTGACGACCGCGCGCCCACCGGCCCACCGGACCGCACCGCCGCGTTTCCGCCGACGGTGAAGCCGGTCCCGGCCGGGCGCGCGCGTCACTACGGTCGGCCACATGACGACCATCACCACACGCACGGTGGCGTACCCGGCCGACGGCCTGACGATGATCGGGCACCTCGCGCTCCCCTCCGGCACCGGCCCTCGGCCCGCGGTGCTGCTCGGACCGGAGGGCATAGGGCTCAGCGACGTCGAGCGCCGCCGGGCCGATGCTCTCGCCGAGCGGGGATACGTGGCGCTGGCCTTCGACCTCCACGGCGGGCGCTACTTGAGTGCCCCCGAGGAAATGCTGGCCCGTTGCATGCCGCTGCTCGCCGATCCCGACCGGATGCGGGCCATCGGCCATGCCTCACTGGACGTCCTGCGAGCCGAACCGCGGACCGATCCCGACCGGATCGCCGCCATCGGCTACGGCACCGGGGGCGCCATCGCGCTGGAACTCGGGCGGGACGGCGTCGACTTACGGGCCATCGGGACGGTCAACGCCCTGACCACGGGCCGGCCGGGCGAGGCGGCGCGCATCCGCTGCCCCGTTTGGGCCGGGGTCGGATCGGAGGACCCGATCATGTCGCCCGCCCAACGGGACGCCTTCGCCGCGGAGATGCAGGCCGCGGGCGTCGACTGGCGCGTCGTGGTCTACGGCGGGGCCCTGCACGCCTTCCACCATCCGCCCGTCGACCACACCGTGCGTCCGGGTGTCGGCCACCATCCCGTGCACGCGCGGAGGGCCTGGCGCGACATCCTCGGCCTGCTCGACGAGTGCCTGCCTCTCACGGAGTGAGCGGCTGATCATCGCGCCCCACAGGTCGGCCGCCCGGGGCGCGCTACCGCGCGGAGGTCAGCGACCTGATCCGCTCCGCGTGCCCGGGGATGTGTGTGGTGGCGCGCAGCCGTACCAGGTCGCCCCAGGGCAACCGCTGTTCGGGAACCGGTCGGCCGTCACGGCCGACCAGGCGGAGGGCCACCGGCGCGGCGGCGGCCTGGTCGGGCATCGCCCGGATCACGGCACCCAGGTCCGCCGCGTTGCGGCGCACGAGATCGACGCGCTGTGTGTGGGTGGTCGAGGCGATCAACGAGTCGATCGCGGTCTCGTCCATGGCCTCGCGGTTGTCGACCGTCGCGGGACGGCCGGCGGACACCTCGCGCGCGGTGGCGGCGAGCATGCGGTCGCTGAGCGCGATATGACTCAGCGTCCCATCGATGTCGGCTCGCGCGTCCGCGGCCGGCAGGGCGGTATCGCCGATCGCTCCCGCCGCGGCGAGCAGGCGCTGATAGGCATCGTCGAGTGCGGTGGTGTCCACGAGTCCTCCGGGAAGCGGGCGTGATCCACCAGCGGGACGAGGGGACCCGGCGGCTCAACCGGCTGCGCCGAGAAGACCTCGACGCCCGCTTCCCCGGCCTGCTCGACATCGCCGTCCCGCAAGGCCGTGACGTGACCGCCCACGGGTGACGACACCGGGCGCATCGGGACCCCTCCGGGTGCGGAGGGTCTCGCCGCCGCGCCACGCTGGTCTCCACGCCTGACACCCACGGACGGAAGGCCGGCCCATGCGGAAACTGATCTACGGCATGAACCTGACCCTGGACGGCTATATCGCCGCGGCCGGCGACGACATCGGCTGGAGCGGACCGCCGAGCCCCGAGCTGTTCCAGTGGTGGCTCGACTACGAGCGGGCGAGCGGCCTGTCGCTGTACGGGCGCAAGCTGTGGGAGGCGATGAACTCCTACTGGCCGACCGGCGACCGGCAGCCCGGCGCCGGCCCGGCGGAGATCGAGTTCGCGCGGAACTGGCGGGACACCCCGAAGGTGGTGTTCTCCTCCACGATCGACACGGTCGACTGGAACACCCGCCTGGTCACCGGTGACGCGATCGCCGAGATCACGCGACTCAAGGCCGGGGACGGCGGCCCGATGACCATCGGCGGCGCCACACTCGCCGGCGCCGCCATGCGCGCCGGCCTCATCGACGAGTACGTGATCGCCGCCCATCCGGTCCTGGTGGGCGGCGGCACACCGTTCTTCACCGCGCTGGACAACTGGGTGAACCTGAACCTGGTGGAGACGCGGACGTTCCCCGGCGGCGTGGTCCTGACCCGGTACGAGACGAGGCGCTGAGCAGCTGCCCGCTGTCTCCGCCGCGTACCGGACAGGCCCTCGCCTGGCCGTCGCCGGCGGGATTCGGCCGCCGAACCGACGGCCCTACCCGTGACCGATCAGGTCTGGGCCATGTCGACGAAGCGCGAGTAGTGGCCCTGGAAGGCGACAGTGATGGTCGCCGTCGGGCCGTTACGGTGCTTGCCGACGATGATGTCGGCCTCTCCCGCGCGCGGGGACTCCTTCTCGTAGGCGTCCTCACGGTGCAGCAGGATGACCATGTCCGCGTCCTGCTCGATCGATCCGGACTCTCGGAGGTCGGACACCATCGGCTTCTTGTCCGTGCGCTGCTCGGGGCCACGGTTCAGCTGGGAGAGCGCGATCACCGGGAGCTCCAGCTCCTTGGCGAGAAGCTTCAGGTTTCGCGACATCTCCGAGACCTCCTGCTGCCGACTCTCGGCGCGCTTGGAGCCGCCGGCCTGCATCAGCTGGAGGTAGTCGATGACGACGAGCTTGATGCCGCTGCGCTGCTTCAGACGGCGGCACTTGGCGCGGATCTCCATCATCGACAGGTTCGGGGAGTCGTCGATGTAGAGCGGGGCCTGCGAGACGTCCGGCATCCGGCGGGCGAGCCGGGTCCAGTCCTCGTCGGTCATGGTGCCGGAGCGCATGTGGTGCAGCGCCACCCGGGCCTCGGCCGAGAGCAGACGCATCGCGATCTCGTTGCGGCCCATTTCGAGGGAGAAGATGACGCTGGGCAGGTTGTGCTTGATCGAGGCCGCCCGTGCGAAGTCGAGCGCGAGCGTCGACTTACCCATGGCGGGGCGGGCCGCGATGATGATCATCTGGCCGGGGTGCAGCCCGTTGGTGAGAGCGTCGAGGTCGGTGAAGCCGGTGGGCACACCGGTCATCTCGCCGCTGCGCGAGCCGATCGCCTCGATCTCGTCGAGCGCGCCCTCCATGATGTCGCCGAGCGGCAGGTAGTCCTCGGTGGTGCGCTGCTCGGTGACCTGGTAGATCTCCGACTGGGCGCGGTTGACGATGTCGTCGACGTCGCCGTCCGCCGCGTATCCCATCTGCGTGATCTTGGTGCCGGCCTCCACGAGCCGGCGCAGCACGGCGCGCTCGTGGACGATCTCCGCGTAGTACGAGGCGTTGGCGGCCGTCGGCACCGACTGGACGAGCGTGTGCAGATAGGAGGCGCCGCCGACCCGGGTGATCTCGCCGCGCTTGGTGAGTTCGGCGCCGACCGTGATGGGGTCGGCGGGCTCGCCCTTCGCGTACAGGTCGAGGATCGCCGCGTAGACGGTCTCGTGGGCCGGCTTGTAGAAGTCGTGGCCCTTGATGATCTCGACGACGTCGGCGATGGCGTCCTTGGACAGCAGCATGCCGCCGAGGACGGACTGCTCGGCGTCCAGGTCCTGCGGGGGAACGCGCTCGAACGGGGACATGCCGCCGTCCCAGTTGCTCTCGCTGCCGCGCTCGTGCTGGTCCTCGCGGCCGCGACCGCGCCCCTCGCCACGACCGCGGTCTTCGCCACGACCGCGTCCCTCGCCGCCACCGCGGGTACGGGTGGGCAGTCGGTCTCCGGGACCACTCTCGTCCCAGGGATCGTCCATGGGCTCGGGCATGCTCACCCGGCCACCTCCTCCCGTCCGCACCGCGGACAACCGTGCCACTCTTTCTTACGCCACGGCTCGGACAAACAAGAGGCTTTGACTCCGCTTCTGGCGCGTTGGCCGCCGGACCACGGTAGGGCCGCGGGCACCGTCAGCCAATCTGGTTATCCACAGGCCCTGTGGGTGGAGGCCCGGATGCTGTGGAGAACTTGGCGGAACCTGTGCACGGACCGGGGGACAGCCATGTGGACAAACTCATAGGGAGCCCTGAGTTAGGCGCCTGACCTGCGATTTTTCCATCCACTGGCTGTGGGGGAGAAAAACTTCTCCGGTTGGACCAAGATCAGAACAAACGGCGCACACCCGAAGCCCTTCCCCCATAAATTGTAAGGATCACTGGAGCATTGCGTCTCTTACCTGTGGACGATTAGATTGTGCGCATGCATCAGGCTCCCGCGACCCCTGCGGCCGTCCGCCGCCGACACGACCGCGAGATCGTCGCCCTCGCCGTCCCGGCCTTCGGCGCGCTCGTCGCCGAGCCGCTTTTCCTCATGGCAGACAGCGCCATTGTCGGCCACCTCGGCACCCCTCAGCTCGCCGGTCTCGCCATCGCCTCGGCGCTGCTCTCCACCGCGGTGAGCGTATTCGTCTTCCTCGCCTACGCCACCACCGCGGCCGTCGCCCGCCGCGTCGGTGCCGGCGACCTCGGGGCCGCCCTCCGCCAGGGCATCGACGGCATCTGGCTCGCCCTGCTGCTCGGCGCCGGCGTCATCGCCCTCACGCTGCCCGGCGCCCCCTGGCTCGTCGATGTCTTCGGGGCCTCCGACACGGCCGCGTCGTACGCCGTCACGTACCTCAGGATCTCCAGCCTCGGCATCCCGGCCATGCTCGTCGTGCTCGCCGCCACCGGCGTGCTGCGCGGCCTCCAGGACACCCGCACTCCGCTGTACGTCGCCATCGGCGGCTTCGCCGCCAACGGCATCCTCAATGTCACCCTGGTCTACGGTGCCGGACTCGGTATCGCCGGATCCGCCTGGGGCACGGTCATCGCTCAGTTCGGCATGGCCGCCTGCTACCTGTACGTGGTCGTCCGCGGCGCCCGCCGGCACGGCGCCTCCCTGCGCCCCGACGCCGCCGGCATACGGGCCTCGGCCACGGCCGGCGCCCCACTCCTGGTCCGTACGCTCTCGCTGCGGGCGATCCTGATGATCGCCACCGCCGTCGCCGCCCGGCTCGGGGACGCCGATGTCGCCGCGCACCAGATCATTCTGTCCCTGTGGAGCCTGATGGCCTTCGCGCTCGACGCGATCGCCATCGCCGGGCAGGCCATCATCGGGCGGTACCTCGGCGCCGACGACGCGGACGGCGCCCGGCAGGTGTGCCGTCGCATGGTCCAGTGGGGCGTGGTGTCCGGCGTCGTCCTCGGCACCCTGATCGTCCTGGCCCGCCCTCTCTTCGTCCCGCTCTTCACCAGCGATCCGTCGGTCCAGGACACCCTGCTGCCCGCGCTCCTCGTCGTCGCGCTCTCCCAGCCGGTCTCCGGGGTGGTCTTCGTACTCGACGGCGTCCTGATGGGCGCGGGCGACGGCCCCTACCTCGCCGGGGCCATGCTCGTCACCCTGGTGGTCTTCGCCCCGGTCGCCCTGCTGATTCCGACGCTCGGCGGCGGGCTCACCGCGCTCTGGGGCGCGATGACGCTGATGATGACGGTCCGGCTGGCGACCCTGTGGTGGCGCGCCCGCTCCGGCCAGTGGGTCGTCACCGGCGCCACGCGCTGACCGTCCGGTCGTTGTTTCACGTGAAACAACGACCGTGGATGTTTCACGTGAAACAGCGGAAGGGCCGCACCCCGAGGGGTGCGGCCCTTCCGTACTGCTGAGCGCGAACTCTGCCCAAGGGCAGTGTTACGCGGCGACGACCTCGACGCCGAGCTTCGCGATGACGTCGGCGTGCAGGCGCACCGACACCTGGTGCGAGCCCAGGGTCTTGATCGCGGAGCCGAGCTCGACACGACGCTTGTCGACGGCCGGGCCACCGGCGGTCTTGATCGCGTCGGCGATGTCGGCCTGAGTCACGGAGCCGAAGAGACGGCCGGCGTCGCCGGAGCGAACGGCCAGACGGACCTTCGTACCCTCGAGCTGAGCCTTGATCTCGTTGGCCTGCTCGATGGTCGCGATCTCGTGGATCTTGCGGGCGCGGCGGATCTGCGCCACGTCCTTCTCGCCACCCTTGGTCCAGCGGATCGCGAAACCACGCGGGACCAGGTAGTTGCGAGCGTAGCCGTCCTTGACGTCGACGACGTCGCCGGCGGTACCGAGGCCGGACACCTCGTGGGTGAGGATGATCTTCATTTTTCGGTCACCCTTCCCTTAGCGCGCGGTGGACGTGTAGGGCAGCAGCGCCATCTCACGGCTGTTCTTGACGGCCGTGGCGACGTCACGCTGGTGCTGCGTGCAGTTGCCGGTCACGCGACGGGCACGGATCTTGCCGCGGTCGGAAATGTACTTCCGCAGCATGTTCGTGTCCTTGTAGTCAACGTACGTGACCTTGTCCTTGCAGAATGCGCAGACCTTCTTCTTAGGCTTGCGCACAGGCGGCTTCGCCATGGTGTTTCTCCTGTGTGATCAAGAAGTTTGGGTACGAGCTGCTCCCAGGGCGTAAGCCCTAGAAGGGAGGCTCGTCCGAGTAGCCGCCGCCGGAGTTGCCACCCCAGCCGCCACCGCCGCCGCCCTGCTGGCCGCCGGACGGGGCACTGGAGGCCCAGGGGTCGTCGGAGGGAGCGCCGCCGCCCTGCTGCTGCGGAGCGCCACCGCCCCAGCCACCGCCGCCGCCACCCTGCTGCTGACCGCCGCCGTAACCGCCGCCACCCTGGCCACCGCGACCGGTGGTACGGGTGACCTTGGCCGTGGCGTTCTTCAGGCTGGGGCCGACTTCCTCGACGTCCAGCTCGTAGACCGTGCGCTTGACACCCTCGCGGTCCTCGTAGGACCGCTGCTTCAGACGACCCTGCACGACGACGCGCATGCCCTTCTGAAGGGACTCCGCGACGTTCTCCGCCGCCTGACGCCAGACCGAGCAGGTCAGGAACAGGCTTTCGCCGTCCTTCCACTCGTTGGTCTGACGGTCGAAGGTGCGGGGAGTGGACGCGACACGGAACTTCGCGACCGCCGCGCCGGACGGGGTGAAGCGCAGCTCGGGGTCGTCGACAAGATTGCCGACGACCGTGATGACGGTCTCGCCTGCCATGGGTGAACCTCTCGGCGGGATTTGCTTCTGGCTGCTTGTTGCTACTCGGACCCGAAAACCTGTGAGCGGAAAGCTCAGTGGGTCTCGGGGCGGAGGACCTTGGTCCGGAGGACCGACTCGTTCAGGTTCATCTGGCGGTCGAGCTCCTTGACGACCGCAGGCTCGGCCTGCAGGTCGATGACCGAGTAGATGCCCTCGGGCTTCTTCTTGATCTCGTAGGCGAGACGACGACGGCCCCAGGTGTCGACCTTCTCGACCTTTCCGTCGCCCTCACGGACGACGGAGAGGAAGTTCTCGATCAGCGGGGAGACAGCGCGCTCCTCGAGATCGGGGTCGAGGATGACCATCACCTCGTAGTGACGCATGTGGAACCCACCTCCTTTGGACTCAGCGGCCACGGTCGTTCCGTGGCAGGAGGGTCTAATGCGTGTCGCAACGGCGCCGTCGCCACGAGTCCTGGACGGACCTGGGCAGACACCGGTGCAGACGGTACAGACTACCCGCACATCGCCCCATGGTTGAAATTCCATGGTGAGAGGACGCTCCGGTTGAAATTCGACGGAGGGGGGACGCAATCTGTACACAACGGATGTCGGCGGCGTCACAGGCGCCGCCGTCCGGCAGGTACGCCAGGAGGTGCCCCATGGCCCAGGCAATGCGACCCAACTCCGGCCACTCCCTCTTCGCCACGGACGGCAAGCCCCACCCGGTCCAGGACACCCTGATGGCCGTGACGCTGGTGCTCGGCCTTCTGTCCTTCATCACCGCCCAGTTCCACAACCTGCACCTGCTCAGCTCCTGGTCCGGTCTGATCGGGATCCTGACCGGCGCCTACGGGCAGTACATCTCCGCCACCACGCGCGAACGCTTCGTGCTGGTCGTCGGCCTCGGCCTGGCCGGCGTCGGCTTCTTCCTCGGCATGGCCCACGGCGGCCTCTTCGGCGGCGTGATCCACTAGCCACCGTCCGTCCACGACCCATCCACGAGCCGTCCGCGCATCGGTCCCGGCACGTCACGGGGGCTGCCGGGCCCGACACGGCCCATCGGAGCGCTCCCCGCTCGCAGTAGGCTTCGGCGCGAGAGCCGGAGCCCCTGACCCGATGGGGACACACCTGCCGAGGAGCGCCCCGACATGAGCCTGACCCTGAGGACCATCAGCCGCGAGCAACATCTGGCGTTCATCCAGAGCCAGCCCTCGGCGAGTCACTGCCAGGTTCCGGCATGGGCAGACGTGAAGACCGAGTGGCGTTCGGAGAACCTCGGCTGGTTCGACAAGGACGGCATGCTCGTCGGTGCCGGCCTGGTGCTGTACCGCCAGCTGCCGAAGATCAAGCGCTACCTGGCCTACCTGCCCGAGGGTCCGGTCATCAACTGGTTCGCCCCGAACCTGGACGAGTGGCTGCAGCCGATGCTCGCCCACCTGAAGCAGCAGGGCGCCTTCTCCGTGAAGATGGGCCCGCCGGTCGTCATCCGCCGCTGGAACGCGGCCGCGATCAAGGCCGGCATCCAGGACCCGGACGTCAAGCGCCTGCGGGACATCGAGGCCACCCACATCGAGCCGCGCGCCTTCGAGGTCGCCGACCGGCTGCGGAAGATGGGCTGGCAGCAGGGCGAGGACGGCGGCGCCGGCTTCGGCGACGTGCAGCCCCGCTACGTCTACCAGGTCCCGCTCGCGAACCGCGCGCTCGACGACGTCCTCAAGGGCTTCAACCAGCTGTGGCGCCGCAACATCAAGAAGGCCGAGAAGGCCGGTGTCGAGGTCGTCCAGGGCGGTTACGAGGACCTCGCCGAGTGGCAGCGGCTCTATGAGATCACGGCCGTCCGCGACAAGTTCCGGCCGCGCCCGCTCTCGTACTTCCAGCGCATGTGGACCGTCCTCAACAACGAGGACCCCAACCGCATGCGGCTCTACTTCGCCCGCCACAACGGGGTGAACCTCTCCGCCGCCACCATGCTCGTCGTCGGCGGTCACGTCTGGTACTCCTACGGCGCCTCCGACAACATCGGCCGCGAGGTCCGGCCCTCGAACGCGATGCAGTGGCGGATGCTGCGCGACGCGTACGCGATGGGCGCGACCGTCTACGACCTGCGCGGTATCTCGGACTCGCTGGACGAGAACGACCACCTCTTCGGCCTCATCCAGTTCAAGGTCGGCACGGGTGGCGAGGCCGCCGAGTACGTCGGCGAGTGGGACTTCCCGCTCAACAAGCTCCTGCACAAGGCTCTGGACATCTACATGTCGCGCCGCTGACGGCACGTCATGCCCGAGGCTTGCGTAGTCTCATAAGCAGTTCGTACACCTTCTCTCGACTTGTCGTCGCCACCAGAAAGGTCCCGGGCCGGCCATGGCGCTCTCCCTCTATGTCGACACCGCTCGCTGGCGGGCGCACCAGAAGACCGTGATCGAGCAGTTCCCCGGTCTCATCCCGGTCTGCAAGGGCAACGGCTACGGGTTCGGCCACGAGCGCCTCTCCGAGGAGGCCATGCGGTTCGGCGCCGACATGCTCGCGGTGGGCACCACGTACGAGGCCGCCAAGATCAAGGACTGGTTCAGCGGCGACCTGCTCGTCCTCACCCCGTTCCGGCGGGGCGAGGAGCCGGTGCCACTGCCGGACCGGGTGATCCGCTCCGTGTCGTCCGTGGACGGCGTACATGCCCTGGTGGGCGCCCGCGTCGTCATCGAGTGCATGAGCTCGATGAAGCGCCACGGCGTCCACGAGGAGGACCTGCCCCGGCTGCACGCCGCCATAGAGGACGTACGGCTGGAGGGCTTCGCCCTGCACCTGCCCCTGGACCGCCCCGACGGCACGGACGCCGTCGAGGAGGTCATCGGCTGGATGAACCGGCTGCGGGCCGCCCGGCTGCCGCTGCACACCATGTTCGTCAGCCACCTGCGCGGCGACGAGCAGGCCCGGCTCCAGCAGCAGTTCCCGCAGACCCGGTTCCGCGCCCGGATCGGCACCCGGCTGTGGCTGGGCGACCACGAGGCCACCCAGTACCGGGGCGCGGTCCTCGACGTCACCCGCGTCGCCAAGGGCGACCGCTTCGGCTACCGGCAGCAGAAAGCCGCCTCGGAGGGCTGGCTCGTGGTAGTCGCCGGCGGCACCTCGCACGGTGTCGGCCTGGAGGCTCCCAAGGCCATGCACGGGGTGATGCCGCGGGCCAAGGGCGTCGCCCGCGCCGGCCTCGCGACGGTGAACCGGAACCTCTCCCCGTTCGTCTGGGACGGCAAGCAGCGCTGGTTCGCCGAGCCGCCGCACATGCAGGTGTCGATCCTGTTCGTGCCGGCCGACGCCCAGGAGCCCAAGGTGGGCGACGAACTCGTCGCGCACCTGCGCCACACCACGACCCAGTACGACCGGATCGTCGAGCGCTGAGCCGCAGCGGACGGCCACCCGGCCCCTGAGACGAGGAGAGCGGCCCCCGGGACACCCCGGGGGCCGCTCTCCTCGTCTCCCCGCGGGGGTCACTTCTCCGGCACGCCCCACTCGACCCGCGGCGCCTGTCCGTCCGGCTCCGCGGGCAGCCCCGGCCGCGCCGCCCGCCCGGCGACGAAGGCGTCCGCGGCCCCGTCCAGGACGCCGCCCGAGGGATCGTCCACGCCGCCTCGCCGTACGTCGTCCCGGCCGGGCTCCAGGATGTCGCGGACGACCAGCGCGCACAGCCAGAGCGTGCCGAGCACGTGCAGGACGATCGCGAACTGGTAGCCGTCGGTCGGCAGACCCTGCTTGTTGCCGCTCGCCCCGTAGGCCAGGTAGAGCCAGATCGCGAGGAAGTACAGGACCTCGCAGGCCTGCCAGACCAGGAAGTCACGCCAGCGCGGCCGGGCGAGCGCGGCGAGCGGGACGAGCCACAGCACGTACTGCGGCGAGTAGACCTTGTTGACGAGCACGAACGCGGCGACGACCAGGAACGCCAGCTGGGCGAACCGGGGCCGGCGCGGCGCGGTGAGCGTCAGGTACGCGAGTCCCAGCGCGGCGAGCAGCATCAGGAACAGCGCCCAGCGGTTGGCCGTGTCGGGCGGGATCGGGTTCCCGGTGTTCTGGCTGATCAGCAGCCAGACCGAGCCGTAGTCGACGTTCCGCTCGGTGCTGAAGACGTAGAACTGCCGCCAGCCCTCCGGCGCCGTCAGCATCACCGGCAGGTTCACCAGGAGCCATGCCCCGGCCGCGCCCAGGACCGTCGTGCCGAACGCCCGCAGGCGCCCGGCCCGCCAGCACAGCAGGATCAGGGGCAGGAGCAGCAGCGCCGGATAGAACTTGGCGGCCGTCGCCAGTCCCAGCAGGACGCCGGCCCCGAACGGGCGGCTCCGCGACCACAGCAGCATCGCGGCGGCCGTGAGCGCGACGGCCAGCAGGTCCCAGTTGATGGTGGCGGTCAGCGCGAAGGCGGGCGCGAGGGCCACCAGGAGGCCGTCCCAGGGGCGCGTACGGTGCGTCCGGGCGACGCAGACGGCGAGGACGGCCGCGCACACCATCAGCAGGCCCGCGTTGACCATCCAGTACGTCTGCTGCCGTCCGGTCAGGTCGGCGCCGTCCGGCGTCAGCCAGGCGGCGACCTCCATGAACAGGCCGGTCAGGACCGGGTACTCCAGGAACGGTATGTCGCCGCCGATCCGGTCGAAGTACGGGACCAGGCCCTCCGCGAAGCCGCGCCCGGAGAACAGATGCGGGATGTCGGAGTAGCAGGCGTGGGTGTACTGCGAGGTGGAGCCCTGGAACCAGGCCCAGTTGTAGCAGGGCAGTTTCTGCACCATGCCGAGGGCGTACATCCCGAGGGTCACCAGGACGACGGTCCGCACCGGGGTGAGCCATCCGCGGCCGGGCGCCGCCCGGCGTCCGGCCGGCCCGCCGATCAGCTCGCTGCTCCGGGCCGCCACGTCGTCCGCGTGGGTGGGGCGGACCACCGGATCCCGCGGAGGGCTCGTCTTCTGGAGGCTCGGCATGGGGGCCATCCTGCCGTACCGGCCCGCGAAAACGGCGAGGGCCGCCGCACCCGGTGCCGTACGCGAGGTACGGACCGGGCGCGGCGGCCCTCGAAAGGCGCCGGGCGCGGTGGGTCAGCCGCCGAGGCCGCCCCAGCTGGTGTTGCCACCCGGCCGGCCGTTACCGCCACCGTTGGAATCGGAGGTCGGCGGGCCGGTGGGCTCGGTCGGCGGCGTCGTGGTGGGCAGTCCGCCACCGGGTCCGCCGTTGTCGTTCCCGCCGTTCGCGCCGCCGCCGTTCGCGCCGCCGCCGTTCGCGCCGCCGCCGTTGCCGCCGTTCGGGTCACACGGCCAATCCCAGACGTTGCAGGTCTTGTCGGGCTTCGGCGACTTGGTCGGCTCCTTGGTGGTCGGCTCCGTCGACGGCTCCTCGGTGGGCTCCTTCGACGGCGTCGGGGTCGGCGTCGGGGTCGGGCTGACGGCGCCGCCGCCGTAGACCGTCTCGCCGTCGAGCTCCTCGGGGGCCGGGAAGCTCGTCGCCGGCTTCCCCTTCAGCACCGCGGTCATGTAGTCGTGCCAGATGCGGGAGGGGAACGAATTACCGTGGATCTTCGGCTGGGCGCCCGTACCGTACATGGACTCGAACTTACGGTCCTTGACGTTGTCGTCGTCGTTGAAGCGGTACATGTCGACGGCGGTCGACAGCTCGGGGGTGTAGCCCACGAACCAGGCCGAGTTGTTGCCGTCGGTCGTACCCGTCTTGCCGGCCGCCTCACGGTCGGCGAGGGCGGCCTTCCGGCCGGTGCCCTTCTTGACGACGTCCTTCAGGACATCAGTGACGTTGCTCGCGACCGCGGTCGAGAACGCGCGCTTGGGCGCCGACTTGTGCTTGTAGATGACCTCGCCGCGCTGGCGGACCTCGGTCACCGAGAAGACGTCGTTGCGCTCGCCGTTGTTGCCGAAGGTGGCGTACGCGCCGGCCATCCGGATCGCGCTCGGGGAGGAGATACCGAGGGAGAACGACGGCACGTCGGCCTTCACCAGCGACGACTCCAGCAGACCCGCGTCCATGGCGGCCTGGCGGACCTTGTCGATGCCGACGTCCATGCCGAGCTGCACGTAGGGCGAGTTGGCGGAGTGCTCCATCGCCTCACGCAGGCTGATGTTGCCGTAACTCGCGTCGTCGTCGTTGACCTGGAGCCAGTCGTTGTCCTTCTCGTCGAGCCAGATCGACCCGTCGTAGTTCTTGATCTTCAGCTTGTTCTGGCCGTTGTAGCGGCTCTTGTCCGGGTCGACGATCCTGCGGTCCGCGGGACCCTGCACCCTGCCGAGCTTGGGGTTACGCACACCGTCGCGCATCGCGGCGGCCAGCACGAAGGGCTTGAAGGTCGAACCGACCTGGGCACCGGTCTGGTCGGCGTTGTTGGTGAAGTGCTCGGTGGCGTTCTTGCCGCCGTACAGCGCCACGATCGCGCCCGTCTTCACGTCCACCGACGAGCCACCGAACTGGACGTGGGTGTCGGTCGTCGGGCGCTTCTTCGGGTTGATGTACTCCTTGTTGATGCTGTTGACCGCATCTTCAAGGGCCTTGACGTTCTTCTTCTTGAAGGTCGTGTGGACCTCGAAGCCGCCCTTGGCGAACTGCTGCGCCGTGATGTTCCGGTCGTTGTTGTTGAGGAAGTTCGCCTCGGCCGTCCGCACCAGGTAGCCGATCTGGCCGCCGAGCTGCGCACCCTGGGTGCGCGGCTTCACCTTGGGGAACTCCGTGTACTTCGCGCGCTCCTCGGGAGTCAGCCACTTGTCCGTGGTCATCTCGTCGAGGATCCACTTCCAGCGCTTCTTGGCCCGCTCGGTGTTCGCCTCCGCCGTGGCCGTCGGGTCGATCTCGGGAGCACCGGCCGGGTCGTAGTACGTGGCGCCCTTGAGCAGCGACGCGAGGAAGGCGCACTCGCTCGGGGTGAGGTCCGTGGCGTCCTTGCCGAAGTACGTGCGGGCCGCGGCCTGGATGCCGTAGGCACCACGGCCGTAGTACGAGGTGTTGAGGTACCCCGCCATGATGTCGGCCTTGCCCAGGTCGTTGCCCACCCGCATCGAGATGAAGAGTTCCTTCACCTTGCGGCTCACCGTCTGCGACTGGTCGTCCAGACGGTTGTTCTTCACGTACTGCTGCGTGATGGTGGAGCCGCCCTGCTTGTTCCCGCCCTTGGCCATGTTCCACACGGCGCGGGCGATGCCCATCGGGTCGATGCCGGAGTCGTCCCAGAAGGTCTTGTTCTCGGCGGAGACCACCGCGTTCTGCATGGCCCGCGGGATCTGCGAGTACTCGAGGATCTGCCGGTTGACGTCACCACCGGTCGCGGCCATCTGTGTGCCGTCGTCCCAGTAGAAGACGTTGTTCTGCTGCTTGGCGCTGAGGGCCTCGTTGGGGATGTCCACCCAGGCGTACGCGAGCGCGCCCGCGCCCAGCAGGCTGCCGAAGAACCCCAGGAACAGGCCCGTCGTGAGCTTCCACGACGGCATCCAGCGCTTCCAGCCGTACTTGTCGTGACGCGGGTAGTCGATCATCCGCTTCTTGCCGGGCGGACGGCCGCCGCCCGCGCCGCGTCCGCCCGCGCCGCGTCCGGGACCACCGCCGCGGCCGCCACCGCCACCGCCGCGGCGCCCCCCGCCGGCGCCTCCGCTCTCGGGTACGCGCCTGCGCCCGCCCCGCTGGGCGGCCCGCCGGGCCTCGGCGCGCCCTCCGTAGGGGCGCTCCTCTCCTCCATGTGTGGAGGGCGGATCATACGAGGCCGAAGGGGACCCCGCAGCGGAATCGTGGTCAGGGGCCGGCCTGCGGCCCATGGGCTGCTGGGCGGCGCGCCGGGCCGCAGCGCGGCCGCCGGTCGGCGGCTGTGGCGGCATTTTGCGACGGTGCTCGCTCATCGAACGACTACTCCTCGGGCAGGCGCGTACGCCTGGAAGCGGCAGTTGAGTTCCGGTCCCCCCGACATGCACACGGCCGGGCCTCGGACAAGGACGGACCGTGCCGACCGGGCACTCGCTTCACTGACGCTGCGCGCCCTTGCGCGGTTCCCGGTGCTCTGCATGCCGCACAGACTACGCACGGCCAAAACCTGCCTAGGTTCGGAGTTCACCCCAAATCAGGCAAGTCGATTGCTGTGAATCAGTGATGTGACACCGGTCACTCGGCCCCCTCTTGTCGCGTCCCCGGGTCAGCTCTATCGTCTGGATGTATCGAGTCGATACATCAGTGCGGCACATCGGCTCGGCATACGAGTTTTCGCATGAGGTCACCGAGACCCGTCCGTCGAACGGCCGGGTCCGCGGAGCGAAGGAGGCGGCGAGTGAGCAGGCGTTCAGGAATCCTCGAGTTCGCCGTTCTCGGTCTGCTCCGTGAGGCTCCGATGCACGGGTACGAGCTGCGCAAGCGGCTCAACACCTCGCTGGGGATCTTCCGGGCGTTCAGCTACGGGACCCTCTATCCCTGCCTCAAGACGCTGGTCGCCAACGGCTGGTTGATCGAGGAACCGGGCAGCGCACCCGAGGACGCCGTGGCGGCCTCGCTCGCAGGACGCCGCGCCAAGATCGTCTACCGGCTGACGGCCGACGGTAAGGAACGCTTCGAGGAGCTTCTTTCCCACACCGGTCCGGACTCCTGGGAAGACGAACACTTCGCCGCTCGCTTCGCCTTCTTCGGGCAGACCGAGCGCGAGGTGCGGATGCGGGTGCTGGAAGGCCGGCGCAGCCGGCTGGAGGAGCGCCTGGAGAAGATGCGCGGTTCCTTGAACCGGACGCGCGAGCGCCTCGACGACTACACGCTGGAGCTCCAGCGCCACGGAATGGAGTCCGTGGAGCGCGAAGTGCGCTGGCTGAACGAGCTCATCGAAAGCGAGCGGGCGGGACGGGATCAGCGATCCGGCCCCGAGGACGCCGCTCAGCGACACGAAAACTCTGGAGACACGGGCGGTCTGCCCCGGCACGGGGGCAAGACCCGGCCGGATCCGTCCGACGACACCGCCAAGTGAAACCCTGCTCGCGCAGGGCTTCCACGATCACACAGGGAGCAACCGGAATGGGTTCGGTTCGCGTAGCCATTGTCGGCGTGGGCAACTGCGCCACCTCGCTGGTCCAGGGCGTCGAGTACTACAAGGACGCCGACCCGGCGTCCAAGGTCCCCGGTCTGATGCACGTCCAGTTCGGCGACTACCACGTCGGTGACGTGGAGTTCGTCGCCGCGTTCGACGTGGACGCGAAGAAGGTCGGTCTCGACCTGGCGGACGCCATGGGCGCCAGCGAGAACAACACCATCAAGATCTGCGACGTCCCGGCCACGGGCGTCACGGTCCAGCGCGGTCACACCCTCGACGGTCTCGGCAAGTACTACCGCCAGACCATCGAGGAGTCGACCGAGGCCCCGGTCGACGTCGTCCAGATCCTCAAGGACCGCCAGGTCGACGTGCTCGTCTGCTACCTGCCCGTCGGCTCCGAGGACGCGGCGAAGTTCTACGCCCAGTGCGCCATCGACGCCAAGGTCGCCTTCGTCAACGCCCTCCCGGTCTTCATCGCCGGCACCAAGGAGTGGGCGGACAAGTTCACCGAGGCCGGTGTCCCGATCGTCGGTGACGACATCAAGTCGCAGGTCGGCGCCACCATCACGCACCGCGTCATGGCGAAGCTGTTCGAGGACCGCGGTGTCCGTCTCGAGCGCACCATGCAGCTGAACGTCGGCGGCAACATGGACTTCAAGAACATGCTCGAGCGCGAGCGCCTGGAGTCCAAGAAGATCTCCAAGACGCAGGCCGTCACCTCCCAGATCCCCGACCGGGACCTCGGTGAGAAGAACGTCCACATCGGCCCGTCGGACTACGTGGCCTGGCTGGACGACCGCAAGTGGGCCTACGTCCGCCTCGAGGGCCGCGCCTTCGGCGACGTCCCGCTGAACCTGGAGTACAAGCTCGAGGTCTGGGACTCCCCGAACTCCGCGGGTGTCATCATCGACGCCCTGCGCGCCGCGAAGATCGCCAAGGACCGCGGCATCGGCGGCCCGATCCTCTCCGCGTCGAGCTACTTCATGAAGTCCCCGCCGGTCCAGTACTTCGACGACGAGGCCCTGGCCAACGTCGAGAAGTTCATCAAGGGCGAGGTCGAGCGCTGACCGACGCACCGGCCCGTCGGCCCCGCTGAGGACCGCCGATCGACGACGAGGGTCCCCGTGGCACTGCCCGGGGACCCTCGTCGTATGTGAATCTTGCTGCCATGTCCGTCGTGCGTGATCTGCGCGTCCTCCTCCGCCTGCGCGACTTCCGCCGTCTGCTGACCGTGCGGCTGCTCTCTCAGTGCGCCGACGGCGTCTACCAGGTCGCCCTGGCCACGTACGTCGTCTTCTCCCCCGAGAAGGAGACCAGCCCCGCCGCCATCGCCTCCGCCATGGCGGTCCTGCTGCTGCCGTACTCCTTCGTCGGGCCGTTCGCCGGGGTCCTGCTCGACCGCTGGCGGCGCCGCCAGGTCTTCCTCTACGGCAACCTGCTCCGCGCCCTCCTGGCCTGTGGGACCGCGCTCCTCATGCTGTCCTCCGCGCCCGACGCGCTCTTCTACGCCTCCGCCCTCGCCGTCACGGCCGTCAACCGCTTCGTCCTGGCGGGGCTCTCCGCCGCGCTCCCGCGCGTGGTGGACGACGAACGCCTCGTCGTCGCGAACTCGCTGTCGCCGACCGCCGGCACCCTCGCGGCGACGCTCGGCGGAGGGCTCGCCTTCGTCGTCCGGCTGATCGCCCACGACTCCGACGCCGCCGTCGTCCTGCTGGGCGCCGCGCTCTACCTCGCCTCCGCCCTCGCCTCGCTCCGGATGTCCCGCGAACTCCTCGGCCCCGATCCGGAGCAGATCCAGCCCCGGATCGGGGCGGCGCTCACCTCCACCGCGCGGGGGCTGGTGAGCGGGCTGCGGCATCTGTCCCGGCGGCGCCCCGCCGCCCGCGCGCTCGCCGCGGTCACCCTGATGCGGTTCTGCTACGGCGCGCTGTTCGTGACGGTGCTCATGCTCAGCCGGTACGCGTGGGGCACCACCGAGGCGCAGGGGCTCGCGGTGCTCGGGCTCGCCGTCGCCACGTCCGGGGCCGGGTTCTTCGCCGCGGCGGTGCTCTCGCCCTGGGCGGTCGGGCGGCTCGGCCCGTTCGGCTGGATCATGTTCTGCGCGGGGACCGCTGCTGTGCTCACTCCCGCCCTGGGCCTGACCTTCGCCAAGGGACCGTTCCTGGTGGCCGCCTTCGTCCTCGGCCTGACCACCCAGGGCGTGAAGATCGCGACGGACACCGTCGTCCAGACCTCTGTGGACGACGCCTATCGCGGACGGGTCTTCTCCCTCTACGACGTGCTCTTCAACGTCGCCTTCGTCGGCGCGGCCGGAGTCGCGGCCCTGATGCTGCCGCCGAACGGACGCTCCCCTGCCCTCGTCGTGATGGTGTCCGCGCTCTACGCGGTCATCCCGCCGGCCCTGTGGTGGCGACGCTCGGTCACATGACCGCGGGGCGGTGTTTCACGTGAAACACCGCCCCGCCACCACTCCGGACCGCCGTTGTTTCACGTGAAACACCCTTGAGAAACGGCGACGAACCGAAGGCCCGTCTCTTGGGTCAGGCTGGGTGAGCAAGACACGAAAGAAAGGCCTTAGCCCTCCTGGGTCGCCCACCACTCCTTGAGCGCGGCGACGGCGTCGGCCTGCTCCATGGGTCCGTTCTCCAGACGCAGCTCAAGGAGGACCTTGTACGCGTGGCCGATGGCCGGGCCGGGACCGATGCCCAGGATCTCCTGGATCTGGTTGCCGTCGAGGTCCGGGCGGATCGCGTCCAGCTCCTCCTGCTCCTGGAGCTGCGCGATGCGGTCCTCCAGGCCGTCGTAGGCGCGGGAGAGCGCGGCGGCCTTGCGCTTGTTGCGCGTGGTGCAGTCGGAGCGGGTCAGCTTGTGGAGCCGGGAGAGCAGCGGTCCCGCGTCCCGGACGTAGCGGCGGACGGCCGAGTCGGTCCACTCGCCGGTGCCGTAGCCGTGGAAGCGCAGGTGCAGCTCCACCAGCCGCGAGACGTCCTTGATCATCTCGTTGGAGTACTTGAGCGCGGTCATGCGCTTCTTGGTCATCTTCGCGCCCACCACCTCGTGGTGGTGGAAGGAGACCCGGCCGTCCTTCTCGAAACGGCGGGTGCGCGGCTTGCCGATGTCGTGCAGCAGGGCCGCCAGACGCAGCACCAGGTCCGGGCCGTCCTCCTCCAGGTCGATGGCCTGGTCGAGCACGGTGAGGGAGTGCTCGTAGACGTCCTTGTGCCGGTGGTGCTCGTCGCTCTCCAGGCGCAGCGCCGGAAGCTCGGGCAGGACGTGCGCGGCGAGACCGGTGCCGACGAGGAGCCCGAGACCCTTGCGGGGGTGGGCGGAGAGCAGGAGCTTGTTGAACTCCTCGCGGACCCGCTCGGCGGAGACGATCTCCAGCCGGCCGGCCATCTCCGTCATGGCGGTGACGACCTCGGGGGCCACGGCGAAGTCCAGCTGCGCGGCGAAGCGCGCGGCACGCATCATCCGCAGCGGGTCGTCGGAGAAGGACTCCTCGGGGGTTCCGGGCGTGCGCAGCACCCGCTCGGACAGGTCCTCCAGACCGCCGTGCGGGTCGATGAACTCCTTCTCCGGGAGTGCCACGGCCATCGCGTTGACGGTGAAGTCCCGGCGGACCAGGTCCTCCTCGATGGAGTCGCCGTAGGAGACCTCGGGCTTGCGGGAAGTGCGGTCGTACGCCTCGGAACGGTAGGTGGTGACCTCCACCTGGTAACCGTTCTTCTGGCAGCCGACGGTGCCGAACGCGATCCCGACCTCCCAGACCGCGTCGGCCCAGGGCCGGACGATCTTCAGGACGTCCTCGGGGCGGGCGTCGGTGGTGAAGTCCAGGTCGTTGCCGAGACGGCCAAGAAGGGCGTCCCGTACCGAGCCGCCGACCAGCGCGAGGCTGAATCCCGCCTCCTTGAAGCGGAGGGCGAGGTCATCGGCGACGGGGGAGACGCGCAGCAGTTCGCTGACGGCGCGGCGCTGCACCTGGCTCAGTGCGGTGGGGGTGTCTTCGTTGGCGTTCGGCACAACAGAAAAGGGTACGTGCCCCGGCTCACCCCGGCGTCCCTGTTTCCGCCCACGGAGCGCGGGCGCGCCCGGGAAGGACCCCCGCGTGGCATCCGCTGGAGCAGACCCCGGCACTCGGGCCCCGCGCGTCTCGTTACCATGCCTGGACACAGCATCCGGAACCACCGACACCACTGGCACCACAGACAACGACGAGGACGGGCGACGCGTGGCCGAGGCGGCAGCTATCCAGGGGACCCATCCCTCACCTGCCCGTCGCTGGCTACGGCGCGTGGCCTCACTCGCTGTGGCGGCGCCGTTGCTGACCGGGCTCCTCCAAGGCGTGCCCGCCCCGGCGGCGCAGGCCGCCGAGAGCGCGAGCGGCGCCGGCGCCGTGGACGTGTCGCTGGGGAGCCTGGCGCCGAAGGCCCCGGTGGAAGGCGACACCCTCACCATCACCGGAACGGTCACCAACCGGACCAAGCAGGCCGTGACCAACGCCACGGTCGACCTCCGTGTGGGTCCCCGGATGACCAGCCGCAGCGAGATCGACGACGTGTCCGGCCGGGGCGCCTTCCGCTTCGGCGGCGAAGGGGAGACCGTCGGCGGGCGGGCCGCGGTCGAGATCCCCAAGCTGGGTGCCGGACTCAGCCGCGATTTCTCGCTCTCCGTGCCCGTGTCCAAGCTGGGCCTCGACGACTCCGGTGTCTACCAGCTCGGGGTCTCCGTCACAGGGCGGACCACGAGCCAGTCGTACGAACGAGTGCTCGGCATCGAGCGGACCTTCCTGCCGTACCAGCCCGACGAGACCGAGAAACGCACCAAGCTCACCTACCTCTGGCCGCTGATCTCCACGGCGCATGTCTCCGCCGAGACGGGCGCCGACCAGCAGCAGACCCCGGTCTTCGAGAACGACGACCTCGCCGCCGAGCTCGTTCCCGGCGGCCGGCTCGACGAGATGGTCGCGCTCGGCAAGGACCTCCCGGTGACCTGGGTCATCGACCCGGACCTGATCGCCAGCGTGGACGCGATGGCCGCGCCCTACATGGTCAAGGACGGCACCACCGAGGTGCCGGGCCAAAACCAGGAGGTCGCCAAGCGCTGGCTGGACGAGCTGGAGAAGGCCGTCCAGGGCCACAAGGTCGTCGCCCTGCCCTTCGCCGACCCCGATCTGGCCGCCCTCGCCCACCACGGCAAGGAGGTCCCGGGTTCCCTGGCGCACCTCCAGCAGGCGACCGCGCTGGCGGCCGGCACGGTCGAGACGGTGCTCCACGTGAAGCCGTCGACCGACTTCGCCTGGCCCGTCGACGGTGCCGTCGACCCGTCGGTCATGGCCGTCGCCACCTCGGCGGGCGCGAGCAACGTGATCGCCCGCAGCGACAGCTTCCGCGACGATCTGCCGTACACCCCGACCGCGGCCCGCGCGGTCGGCGGCGGCACGACCGCGGTCGTCAGCGACGCCGCGCTGTCGAAGGCGTTCCAGGGCGACCTCGTCCGGGCCGACGACTCCACACTGGCGATCCAGTCCTTCCTCGCCCAGTCGCTGGCCACGACCCTGGAGCTGCCCGAGCAGCAGCGCAGCGTCGTGGTCGCCCCGCAGCGCATGCCCACCACGTCGCAGGCGCAGAGCATGGCGACGGCGCTGCAGGCGCTGTCCGCCAAGCGGTGGACGGAGCCGCAGGACCTGCCGGGCGCCGTCCTGGACCCGGCCGACCCGGACGCCTCGACCCGGATCCCGAGCAGCCGCTCGTATCCGAAGAAGCTGCGCGCCCAGGAGCTCGACACCAAGGCCTTCCAGAAGATGAAGGAGACCCGGGACGAGCTGGACGACTTCCGGGTGATCCTGACCGCCGCGGACCGGGTGGTGCCGCCCTTCACCAACGCGATCAGCCGGGAGATGTCCACGTCCTGGCGGGGCGAGAACCCCTCGGCCGCGCTCTACCGCGAGGAGGTCCTGCGGTATCTGCGGAGCCTCACCGAAGAGGTGCAGCTGGTCAAGAAGTCGGACCTCACCCTGTCCGGCCGCAGCGCCACCATCCCGGTGACCGTGCAGAACCGGCTGCTGCAGGGTGTGCAGCACCTGGAGCTGCGGATCTCCTCCGACAACCGGACCCGTCTGAAGCTGGTCGAGGGCGACCCGGTCGCCTCGCGCCCGGTGACGATCGACGGCGGGCACAGCCAGTCGGTGAAGTTCACCGCCTCGGCGAACGCCAATGGTCCGGTCCTGATGAAGGCCCAGCTCTACACCGAGGACGGCACGCCCTACGGCGCCCCGATGACGTTCACGGTGAAGGTCTCCGAGATCACTCCCACCGTGATGCTCGTCATCGCGGGCGGTGTCCTGCTGCTGGTCCTCGCCGGCATCCGGATGTACAGCCAGCGCAAGCGGGCCGCCGCCCGGCGCGCCGCGGCCGAAGCCGAGGCGGAGGCGGAGGCGGAGGCGGAGGCGGAGGCGGAGGCGGAGACCGAGGACGGAGCCGAGGACGGCGACGCCCGGAACGACGACGAGGGCACGGCCGGAACCGAGACGGCGGACCCCGGTCCCGAGCCCGCCGCCGGTCCCGGGACCGGGAACGGCGCCGAGACGGAGCAGCCGAGTGACCCGACGCCCAACACCGGGTCCGAAAGCGGCGACCCGTCGGGCGCGGGTGAGAAAGTGGACCGTTGAGCGATGTCGTGGCCGGTCGGCCGGGGACGATGAGGTGGGGTAAACCATGAACGCGCCGTACGACGGTGACCGCGGTCAGGGCGCGGGCGACACCGCGCCGTCCGGCGGTACGCCCCCGGCACCGGCCCCCGGCCACCCGCCGGCGCCGTCGCCGCAGCAAGGCCCGTACCCCCCGGACCCGAACGCACCGCGGCAGGGTCCGTACGGGCAGGCCCCGTACGCGCCCGACCCGAACGCGCAGGGCCAGTACGGGCAGGCACCCCACCCGCAGGCTCCCTACGGCCAGGGCCCCCAGGCCCCGGCGCAGGGCCCGCACGCCGCCCCGAACCCTTACGGTCAGGCCCCCTACGGCCAGGACCCGTACGTCCAGGACGCCTACGCCCAGGACCCCTACCAGGCGCGGGACCTGTCCGCCCAGGACCCGGTGTCCGAGGCGCTCTACGACCGTGCCGCGCACCCGCCGCCCCCGCCGGGCACCTACGCCCCGCCGCAGTCGCTCTACCAGCAGCCGGCCGTGCAGCCGCACGCCCCGGACCCCCGGGTGTGGGCCCAGACGCCCGCGCCGGAGCCCGACGGCCCCTCACGCCACCTGCCGTACGGCGACGACGCCCACACGGTGCAGTTCACCGGTGTCGACGACCTGGTGACCGCCGCGGGGGAGGAGGCGACCGAGCCGGACGCCTTCGCCCACCTCTACCGCGACCAGCAGGCGCCCGGCCAGGTACCGCCGCCCGCTGCCGAGCAGAACCCGCTGCCCGCCCCCGCGCCGAAGAAGGCAGGCCGGGCGTCCGGGCTGCTCAAGTCGAGCGCCGTGATGGCGGCCGGCACCCTGGTCTCCCGCCTCACCGGCTTCGTCCGCAGCCTGGTGATCACCGGCGCCCTCGGCGCCGCGCTCCTCGGCGACACCTACACCGTCGCGTACACCCTGCCGACGATGATCTACATCCTCACCGTCGGCGGCGGCCTCAACTCGGTCTTCGTGCCGCAGCTGGTCCGCTCCATGAAGAACGACGAGGATGGCGGCGAGGCCTATGCCAACCGGCTGCTCACCCTTGTCATGGTCGCGCTCGGCGCGATCGTCGCGATCGCCGTGTTCGCGGCACCGCTGCTGATCAAGGCGATGTCGAGCACCATCTCCGACGACGCCGCGGCCAACAGCGTCGCCGTCACCTTCGCCCGCTACTGCCTGCCCACCATCTTCTTCATGGGTGTGCACGTGGTGATGGGACAGATCCTCAACGCCCGCGGCAAGTTCGGCGCGATGATGTGGACCCCGGTCCTCAACAACATCGTCATGATCGCCACGTTCGGCCTGTTCATCTGGGTGTACGGCACCTCCGGCGAATCCCACATGGGCGTCACGACGATCCCGGACGAGGGCATCCGCCTGCTCGGCATCGGCACCCTGCTCGGTCTCGTCGTCCAGGCCCTGGCGATGATCCCGTACCTGCGCGAGACCGGTTTCCGCTTCCGGCCCCGCTTCGACTGGAAGGGCCACGGCCTCGGCAAGACGGTCAAGCTGGCCAAGTGGACCGTGCTGTTCGTGCTCGCCAACCAGGCCGGTGTCCTGGTCGTCACCCAGCTCGCCACTGCGGCCGGCGAGGAGTCCGGCAAGAACGGCGCCGGCTTCCTCGCCTACTCCAACGCCCAGCTGATCTGGGGCATGCCGCAGGCCATCATCACCGTCTCCGTCATGGCCGCCCTGCTGCCGCGGATCTCCCGCGCCGCCCACGACGACGACGCGGGCGCGGTCCGCGACGACATCTCCCAGGGCCTGCGCAACTCGGCCGTCGCGATCGTCCCGGTGGCCTTCACCTTCCTGGCGCTCGGCGTCCCGATGTGCACCCTGCTCTACGCGTCCAGCGGCATCGAGGCCGCCCAGGGCATGGGCTTCATCCTGATGGCCTTCGGCCTCGGCCTGATCCCCTACTCCGTCCAGTACGTCGTGCTCCGCGGCTTCTACGCCTACGAGGACACCCGGACGCCCTTCTACAACACCGTCATCGTCGCCGCGGTCAACGCGGCCGTCTCGGCGGTCTGTTACGTGGTGCTGCCCGCCCAGTGGGCCGTGGTCGGCATGGCCGCCGCCTACGGACTGGCCTACGCGGTCGGCGTCGGCGTCGCCTGGCGGCGGCTGCGCAACCGCCTCGGCGGAGACCTGGACGGCGCGCACGTCCTGCGCACCTACGCCCGGCTGTGCCTGGCCGCCCTGCCCGCCGCCCTGGTCGGCGGCGCGGTCGGTTTCGGCCTGCTGAAGCTGCTCGGCGAAGGCGCCCTGGGCTCGCTCGCCTCCCTCGTGGTGGGCGGCGCGGTCCTGCTGGCAGTCTTCTTCCTCGCGGCCAAGCGGATGCGGATCGCGGAGCTCAACTCCATGGTCGGCATGGTCCGCGGCCGTCTGGGACGCTGATCCGCGGACGAGAACACGCGGTTCGCACAACCATCGGCGGTCGTCGCGTGTCGTGCATAGCGCCGGACTGTGGGCACAATTGGCATGGCTGTTGGATCTGGCGCAACGGATGGGGAGGCAGGAACGACGGTGGCGGAACGTAGCACGGCTGCCGTCGACGTGGCCGACAACAGCGGTGACGACCCGCTGACCGCCAAGGCGGACACGGCCGCGACCGACGGGGTGGCGGAAAAGCGGAAGCAGGCGGACACCTCCGCCAAGGACGCGAAGGGCGATACGGCCGACCGGCAGGGCGGCGACTCGCCCTCCCTCACGGCACCCGAACTGCACAGCGGCCACAAGCTGGCGAGACGGTACCGGCTGGAGGAGTGCGTCACCCGGCTGGACGGATTCAGCAGCTGGCGTGCCGTGGACGAGAAACTGCGGCGTGCCGTCGGTGTGCACATCCTGCCCGCCGACCACCCGCGCGCCCGTTCCGTGCTCGCCGCCGCCCGCTCCGCCGCGCTCCTGGGCGACCCCCGGTTCGTGCAGGTCCTCGACGCCGTCGAGGAGAACGACCTCGTCTACGTGGTGCACGAGTGGCTGCCCGACTCCACCGAGCTGACCGCACTGCTCGCGGCCGGGCCCATGGAGCCGCACGACGCCTACCAGCTGGTCAGCCAGGTCTCCCAGGCCATGTCCGCCGCCCACCGCGAGGGGCTCTCACACCTCCGCCTGACCCCCAGCGCCGTCCTCCGCAGCTCCACCGGCCAGTACCGCATCCGCGGCCTCGCGGTGAACGCCGCCCTGCGCGGCATCAGCGCCGAGGGGCCCCAGCGCACGGACACCGAGGCGATCGGCGCCCTGCTGTACGCGGCGCTCACCCAGCGCTGGCCGTACGAGAGCGACGCGTACGGTCTGTCCGGCCTCCCCAAGGGCACCGGGCTGCTCCCGCCCGACCAGGTGCGGGCGGGCGTCCACCGCGGCCTGTCGGAGATCGCCATGCGGGCCCTGGCGAACGACGGGGCCACCGCCTCGCGCCAGGAACCGCCCTGCACCACCCCGGACGAGCTCGCCAAGGCCGTCGCGGCGATGCCTCGTATCCGCCCGCCGGAGCCGGAGTTCCCGCTTCCCAGCCCGCCCGAGTACCAGCGCACCACCTACCAGCAGGGCACCTACGGACGCCCGCAGGCCCACCCCGCGGTGACCCAGCCGGTCGTGGTCCCGCCGCCCCCGTTGCAGAGCCGTACCGGGAAGGCGCTGAAGTGGGCCGTCTCGGCCCTGCTGATCGCCGCCCTGGGCCTGGGCAGCTGGCAGATCGCGGACCGGCTCCTGGACCAGGGGAAGTCGGCCGAGACTCCGGCCCCCGCCCAGGAGAATCCGGGCGGGGATGAGAAGCCCAACCCGCCGAAGCCGCTCGTCATCAGTGCGGCGCAGGAGTACGCCCCGGACGGCTCACCGCAGAACGCCGACAACGTGGGCGACACCTACGACAAGGACGCCTCCACCTACTGGCGCACCAAGAGCTTCTTCGAGGGGCCGACCCTGGCACCCTTCAAGCAGGGTGTGGGCATCGTCTACGACCTCGGCTCGGAGCAGAGTCTCGCTTCCGCGTCCATAGACCTGCGCTACAGCGGCAATCACACGACCGCGACGCTGTACGCGACGGACTCCCTGAGTCCGGCGGGTTCCCCCGACTCGATGAAGAAGCTCGCCACGGCGACGACCTCCGGCGCCTCTCTCCCGATGACCGTGAAGTCGCCGGAGAAGGTCCGCTACGTGCTGCTCTGGTTCACGGCAGTCCCGCGGTCCGGCGGCGACGAGTACAGCAACGCCGGCTACAAGCAAGCCGTCACCAATGTGTCCTTCAAGGGGTCGCCGACGTAACCTCCCGCTCCCGGGATGCTGGACCAGCGCGCATACGTGTCATGCCACTGATCGAGGAGGGGATGTGGCATCAGAGGCCGTCGAATCCGGCTCTCCCAGCGATCAGGAACTGCTCGCCGGACATGTGGCCGGCGACCCCGACGCCTTCGGGGAACTCGTGCGGCGCCACCGCGACCGGCTGTGGGCGGTGGCGCTGCGGACGCTCGGCGACCGGGAGGAAGCCGCCGACGCCGTCCAGGACGCCCTGGTGTCGGCCTTCCGGGCCGCCCACACCTTCCGCGGACAGTCGGCCGTCACCACCTGGCTGCACCGGATCACGGTGAACGCCTGCCTGGACCGGGCCCGCAAGGCCGCCTCGCGCCGCACCTCACCCATGAACGACACGGAGCGTTTTGAACAGCTCCTGGAACCGCACGAATCCGCGGAGGCGCCCGCCGAGCGGCAGGATCTGCACCGCCAGCTGCTCGCCGCCCTCTCCACCCTGCCCGCCGAGCAGCGCGCGGCTCTCGTCCTCGTGGACATGCAGGGGTACCCGGTGGCCGAGGCCGCACGGCTCCTCGACGTCCCCGCCGGGACCGTGAAGAGCCGCTGCGCACGTGGACGGGCCAAACTGCTGCCACTCCTCACTCATCTGCGCGGCGACACGGTGGGTAACGAGGGCTCCGATGGGGGAAGGAACCGGACGCCGGGGGCATCCGTCCCAACGGTGCCGGGACCCGCGGATACCGGACCGGACAAACCAGCTGTTGTGAAGGGCGGAGGTGGGCGCGCGTGACTTCCACGGCCGACACGACTCGGCACCCGGACGTCTCGGAGATCTCCGACCTCACCGAGGGGCTGCTCCCCCCATCTCGCGGTGCGGCCGTACGTGAGCATCTCGACGACTGTTCCCTGTGTGCCGACGTCCGCACCTCCCTGGAGGAGATCCGGGGGCTGCTCGGCACCCTTCCCGGACCGCCCCGGATGCCCGGGGAGATCGCCGGACGGATCGACGCCGCGCTCGCCGCCGAGGCTCTGTTGAACGCGACCGAGCCGGACACCGACACTCATGTTTCACGTGAAACATCGCACAGACGCCCCGCGCCGTCCGTCCCGGCCCGTCCCACCGCCGACCGCCCCGCCGGCCGGCCGGCCGCCGCGACCGGGCCCGGTCGGGCCCGCCGCCGGACCGTCGTCCTCGGCGCCGCCTTCGGGACGGCGGTGCTGGGTCTGGGCCTCTTCTTGCTCCAGTCGAACGGCCAGGACGCCGGCACGGCCGCCGACAGCCCGTCCGACATGGCCGTCGCCTCGAAGACCACCCGGTTCGACGGTCGGCCTGTCGCGTCCACGGTGCGGGACCTGATGAACGATGACAGCACTCTCCAGGCTCCCCAGGGCAGCGGCGCTCCTCGCTCGCTCTCCGGTGAGGGCAGCGGAGGGGGCCGGAAACGCGCGGCAGCGGAGCTGCCCGCCTGTGTACGGGCCGGCACCCAGCGCACCGACCCGGTGCTCGCCTTCCAGCGCGGCGACTCCGACGGAACGCCTGCCTACCTCGTCGTTCTCCCTGACAGCGCGGACACCAGCCGGGTGCGGGCGTATGTGATCGACGCCTCCTGCACCGACGGAAAATCCGACCGGGCCGCCGTCCTGTCCCAGGAGTCCCTCCCTCGCTCCTGAAGTCCGTGCCGCGCCGAGTGGCGGTCTCGGGAATGCTTGCCCCGTAGGATCCGTTGGGTGGGGTGAAGGAAGCAATTCCCACCGCCACCGTAGGCGGTAGGCAGTCTGCAGAGACGAGGAAGAAACCCGTGAGCGACGTCCGTAACGTGATCATCATCGGCTCCGGGCCCGCGGGTTACACCGCAGCGCTGTACACCGCCCGCGCGTCGCTGAAGCCGCTCGTCTTCGAGGGGGCCGTCACCGCCGGTGGCGCCCTGATGAACACGACCGAGGTGGAGAACTTCCCGGGATACCGTGACGGCATCATGGGCCCCGACCTCATGGACAACATGCGCGCCCAGGCGGAGCGCTTCGGCGCCGAGCTCGTGCCGGACGACATCGTCGCCGTGGACCTCACGGGCGACATCAAGACCGTCACCGACACCGCCGGCAACGTGTACCAGGCCAAGGCCGTCATCGTCACGACCGGCTCCCAGCACCGCAAGCTCGGCCTGCCGAACGAGGACACCCTCTCCGGCCGCGGTGTCTCCTGGTGCGCCACCTGCGACGGCTTCTTCTTCAAGGACCAGGACATCGCCGTGGTCGGCGGTGGCGACACCGCGATGGAGGAGGCCACCTTCCTGTCGCGCTTCGCCAAGTCGGTCACGATCGTCCACCGCCGTGACTCGCTGCGCGCCTCCAAGGCGATGCAGGAGCGCGCGTTCGCCGACCCGAAGATCAAGTTCGCCTGGGACAGCGAGGTCGCCGAGGTCCACGGCGACCAGAAGCTCAGCGGTCTGACCCTGCGCAACACCAAGACGGGCGAGACCAGCGAGCTCCCGGTGACCGGTCTCTTCATCGCCGTGGGCCACGACCCGCGCACCGAGCTCTTCAAGGGCCAGCTGGAGCTGGACGAGGAGGGCTACCTGAAGGTCGACGCCCCGTCCACCCGCACCAACCTCACCGGTGTCTTCGGCGCGGGCGACGTCGTCGACCACACGTACCGTCAGGCGATCACCGCCGCCGGCACCGGCTGCTCCGCGGCGCTCGACGCCGAGCGTTTCCTGGCCGCCCTCGCCGACAGCGAGAAGCTCGCCGAGACCCCCGCGGTCTGACCCTCACTTCTCCCCCACCCCACACCCCACACACATGAAGGAGCCCGCCGTGGCCGGCACCCTGAAGAACGTCACCGACGCCGACTTCGAGAAGGAGGTCCTCAAGAGCGACAAGCCCGTTCTCGTGGACTTCTGGGCGGCCTGGTGCGGCCCGTGCCGTCAGATCGCCCCGTCGCTGGAGGCCATCGCCGCCGAGCACGGCGAGATCGAGATCGTGAAGCTCAACATCGACGAGAACCCGGCCACCGCCGCGAAGTACGGCGTCATGTCGATCCCGACGATGAACGTCTACCAGGGTGGCGAGGTCGTGAAGACGATCGTCGGCGCCAAGCCGAAGGCCGCGCTCGAGCGTGACCTCTCGGACTTCCTCGTCACGAAGGCCTGACCTTCGCGCTGTTTCACGTGAAACATCGGTGACATCGATGGCCCGCCCCCTGGAATTCGCCGGAAGGGGGCGGGCCATCGTCGTCTCTCCGGCCCGTACGGGACACCGGGTCACAGGGGCCGCAGCGCCGGCTCCTTCTGTACGGCGCCCAGAAGCCGGTCCAGGGCCATCTCGACGTCCTCCTTCCAGGAGAGCGTCGACCTCAGCTCCAGCCGCAGCCGGGGATAGGCCGGGTGCGGCCGTACGGTCTTGAAGCCCACGGCCAGCAGGTGGTCGGCGGGGAGCACACAGGCAGGCTCCTTCCAGCGGGCGTCCCCGAAGGCCTCGATCGCCTTGAAGCCGCGCCGCAGTAAGTCCTTCGCCACGGTCTGCACCATCACCCGCCCGAGCCCCTGCCCCTGGTATCCCGGCATGATCCAGGCCGTCATCAGCTGCGCCGCGTCCGCGGCAACCGGGCTGGTGGGGAAGGCGGTGGAGCGGGGCACATACGCGGGAGGCGCGTACAGCACGTAGCCGACGGGGACCTCGTCGACATACACGACCCGTCCGCAGGAACCCCATTCCAGGAGCACCGCGGAGATCCAGGCCTCTTTCTCCAGTTCCGGGCGGCCGGCCTTCACGGCCGCCTCCCCGCTCACCGGGTCGAGCTCCCAGAAGACACAGGAGCGACACCGCTTGGGGAGATCCGGAAGGTTGTCCAGGGTGAGCGGTACGAGCCGACGCCCCACGGCTCCTCCTCGATTCCCTCGGCCAGCGCCGTACGAATAAGCCTGTCCGCATCGTAACGACGGGCCGTTCGGGACGGTACCGCCGACAGGCAAAGGGCGGGGCATGCTCCGGTGAAGACCGGAACACGCCCCGCCCTGGTGGACGAGGGGGAGCGGCTCAGCCCTGAGCGCCCTGCTCCTCGTCGGTGGGGCCGTTCTCCATCACGCGGTTCTCACCGGGGGCCAGCGTCGAGAGGATCCGGTTCAGATCCCCCACCGAGGCGAACTCGACGACGATCTTGCCCTTCTTCTGCCCCAGGTCGACCTTCACCCGGGTCTCGAAGCGGTCGGAGAGCCGGGTCGCCAGCTCGGTCAGGTCCGGAGCGACCCGCGTACCCGCCCGGGGCCCCTTGGGCTTGACCGGCGCCGAGGACTCCGAGCCCATCAGCTTCACGATCTCTTCCACGGTTCGCACCGAAAGGCCCTCGGCCACGATCCGGTACGCCAGCTGCTCCTGCGCCTCCGGGTCCTCCACACCGAGCAGAGCACGGGCGTGACCGGCCGAAAGGACGCCGGCGTTGACCTTGTTCTGCACCGGGAGGGAGAGCCGCAGCAGACGCAGCGTATTGGTGACCTGGGCCCGGGACCGGCCGACCCGGTCGGCGAGCTGGTCGTGGGTACAGTCGAAGTCCTTGAGCAGCTGGTCGTAGGCGTGGGCCTCTTCCAGCGGGTTCAGCTGCGCCCGGTGCAGGTTCTCGAGCAGGGCGTCGAGGAGCAGCTTGTCGTCCTCGGTGGCCCGCACGATCGCCGGGATCCGCTCCAGGCCGGCCTCACGGCTGGCCCGCCAGCGACGCTCGCCCATGATGAGCTCGAAGCGCTCGTCGTCCACCCGGCGCACGACGACGGGCTGGAGCAGACCGACCTCCTTGATGGAGGCGACCAGCTCGGCCAGAGCGTCCTCGTCGAACACCTCACGCGGCTGGCGCGGGTTCGGCGAGATGGAGTCCAGCGGCAGCTCGGCGAAGAACGCACCGGCAGGGGCCTCCGGCAGCGGCGCGGGGCCCGGTTCCGGCAGGTTCACCAGCTTCGCGGCCGGCACTCCCCGGTCCGAGCCGAGCGCCGGAACCGCCGCGGAAGACGGCGTGCCGACGGCGGCCCCCACTCCGACGGCCGATACCTGAGGCTCCGGGGAGGCCGCCGGAATCAGCGCGCTGAGTCCCCTTCCCAACCCCCTGCGTCGCTCGCTCACTGCATCCCCTCCGACATTCGCTGGCTGTTCTGGTGGCCCATGGGCGGCTGTCCGCCGTGGGCCTGGGTGGCGTCATAGCGCAGATCGACGCCACGGAGGGCGATCTCACGTGCGGCTTCGAGGTACGACAGGGCACCGCTGGAGCCCGGGTCGTAGGTGAGGACGGTCTGCCCGTAGCTCGGCGCCTCCGAGATACGCACCGACCTCGGGATACTGGTCCGCAGGACCTCCTTGCCGAAGTGGGTGCGCACCTCCTCGGCGACCTGTGAGGCGAGCCGGGTACGGCCGTCGTACATGGTGAGCAGGATCGTCGAGACGTGCAGCGTCGGGTTGAGATGCCCGCGCACCAGGTCGACGTTCCGCAGCAGCTGACCGAGGCCCTCCAGTGCGTAGTACTCGCACTGGATCGGGATCAGCACCTCGGCGCCGGCCACCATGGCGTTGACCGTGAGCAGGCCGAGCGAGGGCGGGCAGTCGATCAGGATGTAGTCGAGCGGCTGCTCGTACGCGAGGATCGCGCGCTGGAGCCGGCTCTCCCGGGCCACCAGCGACACCAGCTCGATCTCCGCACCGGCGAGATCGATGGTGGCGGGCGCGCAGAACAACCCCTCGACATCCCGGACGGGCTGGACGACCTCGGAGAGCGGCTTGCTCTCCACCAGGACGTCGTAGATCGAGGGAACGTCGGCGTGATGGTCGATGCCGAGCGCGGTGGAGGCGTTGCCCTGCGGGTCGAGGTCGATGACCAGGACGCGGGCGCCGTGCAGCGCGAGGGACGCGGCCAGATTGACGGTCGTGGTCGTCTTGCCCACGCCGCCCTTCTGGTTGGCGACCACCATCACACGGGTGCGGGCGGGCCGGGGCAGTCCCTCGCCGGCCCGTCCCAGGGCCTGCACGGCCAGCTGGGCCGCACGGCCGATAGGGGTGTCGTCCATCGGAGGCGGTGTTTCACGTGAAACATCCGCCCCTACCGATTCGGTTCGGGGACCGGGGACCGGATCGGTCATCGGTCCCGCGGCATTGGCGTCGGACCGCAAGGATTCACTCTCCTCGGCTTCAGGCTCGCGATGCACAGAGCCTGCCATGCTTCCGGGGCCGTGAACCAGCGAGGCCCGTGGTTCTGTGGATGAATCCACCTCTGTGGACAACTCCGTAACCCTCACGGGGGGTTTCGCCTGGTGTTTACGATCCCGGGGCGTGGCAACCGCACGGCCACGGCTGATGATTCCCTGCAGCAGTGAGCGACGTTTCACGTGAAACACGATGCACGTGCCGCAGGGCCGGGACCTCCCGACACTCCGAAATCAGCAGGTAACGCCGATTGTACGGAGCAGAGAGGCCGGAAAGATCACAAGGGTGCCGAAAGGTACAGGCACGGTCGGTGGCCGCAGGAGAGGGTCAGCGACGGCGGCGCGGCCGGCTGGTCCGCGCGGCCTTGGCCCGCTTCGCCGCGAACCGCACACCGCCGGGGCTCTCGCCGACCTCGACCCGGACCACCGTGGTCAGCGGGTCGACGATGCCCTCGCCCACGTGCAGCACCGAGGCCTCGACCACGCCCAGCTTCGCGAGCGCGGCACGAGCGCCGTTGATCTCCTCCTCGGCGGTGTCGCCCTTGAGGGCCAGCATCTCGCCGTAGGGGCGGAGCAGCGGGACACCCCAGCCGGCCAGCCGGTCGAGCGGGGCCACGGCCCGCGCGGTCACGACATGCACGGGCTGGAGCTTGCCCAGCATCTCCTCGGCCCGCCCGCGCTCCACGGTCACATGGTCGAGGCCGAGCAGCTCGACGACTTCCTGGAGGAAGTTGGTGCGGCGGAGCAGCGGCTCCAGGAGCGTGATCTTCAGGTCCGGACGGACCAGGGCCAGCGGGATGCCGGGCAGGCCGGCACCGGAGCCGACGTCGCAGACCGTGACGCCTTCCGGGACGACCTCGGAGAGCACGGCGCAGTTCAGCAGATGGCGCTCCCACAGCCGCGGGACCTCGCGCGGGCCGATGAGACCGCGCTTGACCCCGGCGTCCGCCAGGAGCTCCGCGTACCGGACCGCCTCGGGGAAGTACTCGCCGAAGACCGTCCGCGCCTGCTCAGGCGCCTGGGGAAGCTCCGCTGCCTCCGTCACGGGGAACCGTCCTTCCGTACCGCGCACGTACCGTCCGAGCGCACTGGGTGCTGACTATCAGGCTGACAAAACGCGGCCCCGCCTGCGAACAGACGGGGCCGACACGAAGAGAGGGTTCAGGCAGGGAGCACGACGACGAAGCGCTGCGGCTCCTCGCCCTCGGACTCGCTGCGCAGACCGGCCGCGGCGACCGCGTCGTGCACGACCTTGCGCTCGAACGGCGTCATCGGATCCAGCTTGACCGGCTCGCCGGTGGCCTTGACCTCGCTCGCGGCCTGGGCGCCCAGCTGGGCCAGCTCGGCCCGCTTCTTGGCGCGGAAGCCCGCGATGTCGAGCATCAGACGGCTGCGGTCACCGGTCTCCCGGTGGACGGCGAGCCGCGTCAGCTCCTGAAGCGCCTCCAGCACTTCCCCGTCACGGCCGACCAGCTTCTGCAGGTCACGGCCGGCGGCGTCGCTGACGATCGAGACCGAGGCGCGGTCCGCCTCGACGTCCATGTCGATGTCGCCGTCGAGATCGGCGATGTCGAGCAGGCCCTCGAGGTAGTCGGCCGCGATCTCACCCTCCTGCTCCAGGCGGGTCAGGGTGTCGCCACCCTCGGCGGCGGAGGTGGTGCCTTCCGTCACGGATGGACTCCTTCTAGCTTCGTGGAGGCTTACTTCTTGGAGGAGGGGTGCTTGGGCCGCTGCTGGCCCTTGCGCTGACCGCCCGAATTGGCGCGGCTCGGACGGGCGGGCTTGTCGCCCGAGGACGCGGATCCGGCCTTGGAGCCCTTCTCCGTCGACTCCGGCTTCTTCTCCAGCGAGGGAGCGGACTTCTCGCTCTTCTCGCTCTTCTCGCTCGTCTCGGCCTTCTCGGCCGGCTGTCCGCCCGCCTGCTGGCCACCGGCCGTCTGGCGCTGGGACTTGGTCTGGCGCTTGGGCTGCTGCCGCTTGGCGGCGGCGCCGCCCTCCGCCTCGACCGAGACGCTGTCGCTCTTGTTCACGCTGCCGTCGGGCTGGGCGGCGAAGCCGGCCTTGGCCAGACCCGCGAAGAAGCGGCGCTCGTTGTCGTTGCGGTCGGCGCCCTTGGCCACGATCGCCTTGACGATGTTCTTCCGGCGGCGGCCACGTACCTCGGCGTGCTGGGTGACGCTCTTGAGCAGGCGCTGCAGGTAGGCGTCCTGGGCCTTGCTGCCCGGGGTCGGGTTCTGGTTGATCACGTACATCTGCTGGCCCATGGTCCACACGTTGGTGGTCAGCCAGTAGACGAGAACACCGACGGGGAAGTTGATGCCCATGCCGGCGAAGATCAGCGGGAAGATGTACATCAGCATCTTCTGCTGCTGCATGTACGGGGTCTTCACCGACAGGTCGACGTTCTTCATCATCAGCTGGCGCTGGGTGAAGAACTGCGAGGCCGACATCATCACGATCATGATCGCGGTGACGACGCGGACGTCGGTCAGCGAGGCGTTGAGCGCCGCGACCTTCTCCGGGCTGTCCATGAACTTGGCGGCCAGCGGGGCACCGAAGATGTGGGCCTGCCGGGCGCTGGCGAGCAGCGGCTCGTCGATGACGCCGATCGTCTTGCCCGAGGCGATCGCGGACAGCACGTGGTACAGCGCGAAGAAGAATGGCGACTGCGCGAGGATGGGAAGGCACGAGGAGAGCGGGTTGGTGCCCGTCTCCTTGTACAGCTTCATCATCTCTTCGGACTGACGCTGCTTGTCGCTCTTGTAGCGCTCCTGGATCGCCTTCATCTTCGGCTGGAGCGCCTGCATGTTCCGCGTCGACTTGATCTGCTTCACGAAGAGCGGGATCAGGCAGATGCGGATCAGCACCACCAGGGACACGATGGACAGACCCCAGGCCCACCCCGTGTCAGGGCCGAAGATCGCCCCGTACATGGTGTGGAACTGGACGATCACCCATGAGACAGGTGTGGTGATGAAGCTGAACAGACTGGCAATCGTGTCCACTAATCAGGCTCCTTGAGCATTGGGCGAGGTCTCTGCGGCCGGGCTCGTCTCGGCGGAGAGCCCGCCCTCGTCCCCACGCAGGGCATGGCGCAGCAGTTCGTGCCAGCGCGGTCGCTTGCGCGGCGGGACATGGTCCACGCCACCGGGCGACCACGGGTTGCACCGCAGAATGCGCCAGGCGGTCAGGGCAATGCCCTTGATCGCGCCATGCCGGTCTATGGCCGTGAATCCGTAGTGGGAACACGACGGGTAGTACCGGCAGACAGGGCCCAGAAGTGGGCTGATCGTCCACTGGTACAGCTTGATGAGGGCCAGCAGCGGGTACTTCATCGCGCGCCCCCTCCCAGCAGTCGCTGGAGAGCGGCATCCAGGTCGTGAGCCAGGTGTGCGTAATCGGCGTCACCGGCTCCGGGCAACGCCCGTACGACCACCAGGCTACCGGGGGGCAGCTCGGTGAGCCGCTCGCGCACGAGATGGCGCAGGCGTCGCTTGACCTGGTTACGGACGACCGCGCCGCCTACTGCCTTGCTCACGACGAAACCCGCACGCGTCGAGGGAGCGCTCTCCCCAGGTGCGTGCGGGTCCGAAGCACCGCTGCGTAGATGGACGACGAGGAGCGGGCGTCCTGCCCGGCGCCCTCGTCGTACCGCGATCGCGAAGTCCTCGCGCCGCCTCAGCCGATTCTCGGTAGGCAGCACGTCATGACCTGTACGCGGATCAGGCGGACAGGCTCGCGCGACCCTTGGCGCGGCGGTTCGCCAGGATGGCGCGGCCGGCACGGGTACGCATGCGCAGGCGGAAACCGTGGGTCTTCGCACGACGACGGTTGTTCGGCTGGAAGGTGCGCTTGCTCACTCGGGGGCTCCAGAAAACTCGTTGGTGGCGGGACATCGCCTGGCTGTCACCGTGCGCCCACGAGAAGCTCGCAATACGCGCAAGTGCACCGCTTCGCGATCACCTAAGGTGACCTTTGCCCATCGGAGGCAGGCGGCAGCAGCCATCGACAACTCGACCTCGTTACGGTACGCGCGGCTACGCCATCCGGTCAAACCGGCCGCTCAGCGGGCCCCTTTGTGCACAGGCTGTGGACAACGACTTGAACCACGTCAGCCGCCCCGACTACCGTGGCAGAACTCCATCGTCTTTTCCGTTCTGTCCTTACCTGTCCTGACGGACATCTACCGACCGTCCCCGAGAACCACACCTTCGTGGGACCTGCGAGGAAGCGTGCCCTGTGGCTGACGTACCTGCCGATCTTGCCGCAGTGTGGCCGCGTGTCCTCGAACAGCTCCTCGGGGAGGGTCCCCAGGGCGTCGAGAGCAAGGACAAGCAGTGGATCGAGCGCTGCCAGCCGCTCGCCCTGGTCGCCGACACCGCGCTGCTCGCGGTCCCCAACGAGTACGGCAAGCAGGTCCTGGAGGGCCGGCTCGCGCCGCTGATCAGCGAGGCCCTCAGCCGCGCCTGCGGCCGCCCGATCCGGATCGCGATCACCGTCGACGACTCGGCCGGCGAGCCGACGCCGCCCGCACCGCAGGGGCCGCAGGCCCCACAGCCGTACGGGAAGTACGACACGTACGAGAAGCAGTACGACTCCTACGGGGACTACGGCCGGCCGATGCCCGAGGACGGGCTGCCGACGGCCCGCCCCGCCTACCCCGAGTACCAGCAGCCGCAGCGTCCCGCCCCGGGCGTCTGGCCGCGCGGCCAGGAGGACGTCACCGCCTGGCAGCAGCAGCGGCTCGGCGGTTTCCAGGAGCGCGAGCAGGCCGCCGAGCAGTGGCGTGAGCCGTACGGGGCGCCGCGCTCGCAGCAGGCCCAGCCGCCGCGGTACGACGAGCGTTCCTCGTACGAGCAGCCGCAGCGCCACGAGCGGGCCGAGCTGCCGCAGACGGAGGGACCGGGCGCGGGCCACGGGCCCCGTCCCGGCTCCGGCGGTCCGGGCGGCCCCGGGGGCCGCGGCGCGGGCGGTCACTCCGGTCCTTCGGGACAGGGCGGCGGGGCCGGCGGCCCCGGCGAGCCGCACGCCCGGCTGAACCCCAAGTACCTCTTCGACACCTTCGTCATCGGTTCCTCGAACCGCTTCGCGCACGCGGCGGCCGTCGCCGTGGCCGAGGCGCCGGCGAAGGCGTACAACCCGCTCTTCATCTACGGGGAGTCGGGGCTCGGCAAGACCCACCTGCTCCACGCCATCGGGCACTACGCGCGCAGTCTCTACCCGGGTACCCGGGTGCGGTACGTGAGCTCCGAGGAGTTCACCAACGAGTTCATCAACTCGATCCGCGACGGCAAGGGCGACGCGTTCCGCAAGCGCTACCGCGACGTGGACATCCTGCTCGTCGACGACATCCAGTTCCTCGCGAGCAAGGAGTCGACGCAGGAGGAGTTCTTCCACACCTTCAACACGCTGCACAACGCCAACAAGCAGATCGTGCTGTCCTCGGACCGGCCGCCCAAGCAGCTGGTGACGCTCGAGGACCGGCTCCGTAACCGCTTCGAGTGGGGCCTGACCACGGACGTCCAGCCGCCCGAGCTGGAGACCCGGATCGCGATCCTGCGCAAGAAGGCCGTCCAGGAGCAGCTGAACGCGCCGCCGGAGGTGCTGGAGTTCATCGCGTCCCGGATCTCGCGGAACATCCGCGAGCTGGAGGGCGCGCTGATCCGGGTCACCGCGTTCGCGAGCCTCAACCGGCAGCCGGTGGACCTCGGGCTCACCGAGATCGTCCTCAAGGATCTGATCCCGGGCGGCGAGGACACCGCGCCGGAGATCACCGCGGGCGCGATCATGGCGGCGACGGCCGACTACTTCGGGCTGACCGTGGAGGACCTGTGCGGTTCCTCGCGCAGCCGGGTCCTGGTCACCGCCCGCCAGATCGCCATGTACCTGTGCCGGGAGCTCACGGACCTGTCGCTGCCGAAGATCGGCGCGCAGTTCGGCGGCCGCGACCACACCACCGTCATGCACGCGGACCGGAAGATCCGCGCGCTGATGGCCGAGCGGCGCTCCATCTACAACCAGGTCACCGAACTGACCAACCGCATCAAGAACGGCTGAGCCGGCCGTCGAGACGCCTGCCGAAGGGCGCTCCGGGACACCTCCTGGGGCGCCCTTCGCCATGTCCGGGGCCGGGAAACGGCGCCAAGGGACCCGGAAGGCGGCGCGGGGCGCGAAGGGCAGTGGCGGGCAGTGGAGGGCAGTGCGGGTCGGCACAGGACGGCTCCGAACTGTGCACAGCTGTGGGAGACGCGACGAGAGCGCGGCGATGCGGGGAGACGACTTCTGCCGACAGGCCGGGGAAGCGTTCAGGAGGGGTCGAGAAGGGGGTTCAGGAGGCTTCGGGAGGGCCGGAAGCGGGGTTCGGCGGCGGAAGGGGTCGGGTCCGGCGGCCGAGCTCTGTTCGATTAAGCCGCTCCGCTACCCAGTTCTCCACAGATTGAGGGATGATCTTCCGTCCACAGGGTGGGGACTACCGAGTTATCCGGATCGCGTCCACAGGGCCCCCCGCTGGCAGGGCATCACCACAGCTCAGGGGGGTGTGGAATTGTTGGCAACTTTCTTCCACAGCCTGTGGATGAAAGTTTCGTCCACAGGCCCTCCCGGATCTTGTCCACCGCCGACCCACAGGCCAGGCCCTCTTACCCACACCTTCTCCACACCCCTGTCCACTGTTCGGCAACGAAACGCCCGGGCTCACCGGGCCGAGTGAAAGCGGTCACACCGACAGCCATGTTTGGGCTGTGGGGAACGTGGGAAAAGCTGGGGACGGAGCTGTGGGGAACGGAGCCCGGGCTGTGCATGGGGTGTGCAGAACTTTCGGGTGTCCACAGACGACCCCACTTGTCCACCGGTGTCACCCACAGGGGCAGTGGACAAAATTTGCGGCCTGACCTGCATGGATGGCGTTATCCACGGTTTCCACAGGCCCTACTACTACTCCCACTCATAGTTAGCCCGGAATCTGGTTTGAAGCGGGGCCTGTGCACAACTCGAGGCCGGGGCCCCGACCTCCTCTTGTCGCGACTTGACCCCGAGCCGCACCGAGTGTCGGCGGCGTACGTCAGACTGGATGCCGCAGTCGACGAAGAGCCAGCAACAAGCAGGAGGCGGTTCCGGTGAAGATCCGGGTGGAGCGCGATGTACTCGCGGAGGCGGTGGCGTGGGTGGCCCGCAGCCTTCCGGCCCGTCCGCCGGCGCCCGTACTCGCGGGCCTTCTGCTGAAGGCCGAGAACGGCGCGCTGAGCTTCTCGAGCTTCGACTACGAGGTCTCGGCGCGAGTCTCCGTCGACGCCGAGGTCGAGGAGGACGGCACCGTCCTGGTCTCCGGCCGCCTGCTCGCCGACATCTGCCGCGCCCTGCCCAACCGCCCGGTGGAGATCTCCACCGACGGTGTGCGCGCGACCGTCGTCTGCGGCTCCTCCCGCTTCACCCTCCACACCCTTCCGGTGGAGGAGTACCCGGCGCTGCCGGAGATGCCCACCGCGACCGGCACGGTCCCCGGTGAGGTCTTCGCCTCGGCCGCCGCCCAGGTCGCCATCGCCGCCGGCCGTGACGACACGCTGCCGGTGCTCACCGGTGTGCGCATCGAGATCGAGGGCGACACGGTCACCCTGGCCTCCACCGACCGCTACCGCTTCGCCGTCCGCGAGTTCCTGTGGAAGCCGGAGTCCCCGGACGCCTCCGCCGTCGCGCTGGTGCCGGCGAAGACCCTGCTGGACACCGCCAAGGCGCTCACCAGCGGTGACACGGTCACCCTGGCGCTCTCCGGCTCCGGCAAGGGCGAGGGCCTGATCGGTTTCGAGGGCGCGGGCCGCCGCACCACCACCCGTCTGCTCGAAGGCGACCTGCCGAAGTACCGGACGCTCTTCCCCACCGAGTTCAACTCGGTCGCGGTGATCGAGACCGCCCCGTTCGTCGAGGCCGTCAAGCGTGTGGCCCTGGTGGCCGAGCGCAACACCCCGGTCCGGCTCAGCTTCGAGCAGGGCGTGCTGATCCTGGAGGCCGGCTCCAGCGACGACGCACAGGCTGTGGAGCGGGTCGACGCGCAGCTGGACGGCGACGACATCTCGATCGCCTTCAACCCGACCTTCCTGCTGGACGGTCTGAGCGCGATCGACTCCCCGGTCGCCCAGCTCTCCTTCACGACCTCCACCAAGCCGGCCCTGCTCAGCGGCCGTCCGGCGGTCGACGCGGAGGCGGACGAGACGTACAAGTACCTGATCATGCCGGTGCGCCTGAGCGGCTGACCCGGCCGCGCGGGGGTCGCCCCGCGGTACCCCCGGGCGGAGGCCCGGGGGAAGGTGTGCGCCCGCGTCCCGGCGTAGGCTCGGACGCGGGTAGGAACCGCACACACGACGCTTAAGGAATCTCTGATGGAGCTCGGTCTCGTCGGTCTCGGCAAGATGGGCGGCAACATGCGCGAGCGGATTCGCCGCGCCGGCCACACCGTCGTCGGATACGACCGCAACCCGGACCTCGCCGATGTCCACAGCCTCGAAGAGCTTGTGGGCAAGCTCAAGGGTCCGCGCGTCGTGTGGGTCATGGTCCCCGCCGGTGCGGCGACCCAGTCGACCGTCGACGAGCTGGCCCAGCTGCTGTCCCCCGGTGACGTCGTCGTGGACGGCGGCAACTCCCGCTGGACCGACGACGAGAAGCACGCCGAGGAGCTGGCGGCCAAGGGCATCGGTTTCGTCGACTGCGGCGTCTCCGGCGGTGTCTGGGGCCTGGAGAACGGCTACGCGCTGATGTACGGCGGCGACGCCGAGCACGTGGCCCGTGTCCAGCCGGTCTTCGACGCGCTCAAGCCGGAGGGCGAGTTCGGCTCGGTCCACGCGGGCAAGGTCGGCGCCGGCCACTTCGCGAAGATGGTCCACAACGGCATCGAGTACGCCATGATGCAGGCGTACGCCGAGGGCTGGGAGCTCCTGGAGAAGGTCGACTCGGTCGAGAACGTCCGCGAGATCTTCCGCTCCTGGCAGGAAGGCACCGTCATCCGGTCCTGGCTGCTCGACCTCGCGGTCAACGCCCTCGACGAGGACGAGCACCTGGCTCAGCTGCGCGGTTACGCGTCGGACTCCGGCGAGGGCCGGTGGACCGTCGAGGCCGCCATCGACAACGCCGTCCCGCTGCCGGCGATCACCGCGTCGCTGTTCGCGCGGTTCGCCTCGCGGCAGGACGACTCGCCGCAGATGAAGATGATCGCCGCCCTGCGCAACCAGTTCGGCGGCCACGCGGTCGAGAAGAAGTAGCAATCCACAGGCTGTGCACCGCGCGGTGCACAGCCGGCCGGGGAAGGTCGGCGCCCACCATGCATGTCACGCATCTGTCGCTGGCCGACTTCCGCTCCTACGCCCGGGTCGAGGTCCCGCTCGATCCGGGCGTCACCGCTTTCGTGGGCGCGAACGGCCAGGGCAAGACGAATCTCGTCGAGGCCGTCGGCTATCTCGCCACCCTCGGCAGCCACCGTGTCGCCTCCGACGCCCCGCTGGTGCGGATGGGCGCGGAGCGGGCGGTCATACGGGCCGCCGTCACTCAGGGCGAGCGCTCCCAGCTGGTCGAGCTGGAGCTCAACCCGGGCCGGGCGAACCGGGCCCGGATCAACCGGTCCTCGCAGGTCAAGCCGCGTGACGTGCTGGGGATCGTCCGGACGGTGCTGTTCGCGCCGGAGGACCTGTCGCTCATCAAGGGCGACCCCGGCGAGCGCCGGCGCTTCCTCGACGAGCTGATCACGGCGCGCGCGCCGCGCATGGCGGGCGTGCGCTCCGACTACGAGCGGGTGCTCAAGCAGCGCAACACCCTGCTGAAGTCCACGGCCATGGCACGGCGGCACGGCGGCCGTTCCCTGGACCTGTCCACCCTCGACGTGTGGGACCAGCATCTGGCGCGGGCCGGTGCCGAGCTGCTGGCCCGGCGGCTCGATCTGATCGGTGTGCTGCGGCCGCTCGCCGACAAGGCGTACGAGCAGCTGGCGCCGGGCGGCGGTCCGGTCCAGCTGGAGTACCGCTGCTCGGCGCCCGGCTCCGGGCACACCCGCGAGGAGCTGTACGGGCAGCTGCTCGCCGCGCTCGCCGATGTCCGCAAGCAGGAGGTCGAGCGGGGCGTCACGCTGGTCGGGCCGCACCGCGACGACCTGCTGCTCAAGCTCGGCGACCTGCCGGCCAAGGGGTACGCGAGCCACGGCGAGTCCTGGTCGTACGCCCTGGCGCTCCGGCTCGCCTCGTACGAGCTGCTGCGGTCCGAGGGCAACGAACCCGTGCTGGTCCTCGACGACGTCTTCGCCGAGCTGGACGCGCGCCGCCGGGAGCGGCTCGCGGAGCTGGTGGCGCCCGGCGAGCAGGTGCTGGTCACGGCGGCGGTCGACGACGACGTGCCGGAGGTGCTGGCGGGGACGCGGTACGCGGTGTCCGGAGGGACGGTCGAGCGCCTCGCGCGCGTGGAGCCGCTGACGTCACGGGAGCCCGCGCGGTCGGCGGAGCTCGTGGACCCCGTACGACCCGTAGATCACGGACGACCCGTAGATCACGTGACTCCCGCAGATCCCGTGCGCCCCGCGCAGCCCGTGGATGTCGTGGAGCCGGCGGAGAGGCCGGAGCGGTCGTGAAGGGCGAAACTTCCCCACAGCCTGTGGACAAGTCGGCGGCCGCCGGGACCCCCGAGCCGTCCGGAGTGGATCTCGCGCGGGTCGCGCTGCGCGCCGCCAAGGAGCAGGCCCGGGCCCGGGGTGCCGCCGCGGCGCAGAAGAAGCAGGCCCGGCGCGGCGGCGGACTGCGGTCCGGCGCCCGCGCGGACGGGCGGGACCCGATGGCGCTCGGTGCCGCGATCAACCGGCTGATCACCGAGCGCGGCTGGGAGACGCCGGCGGCGGTCGGCGGGGTCATGGGGCGCTGGCCGCAGATCGTGGGCGAGGACCTGGCGAAGCACTGCGTCCCGCTGAAGTACGACGAGGAAGCGGATCAGCGGGTGCTCACCGTGCAGTGCGACTCCACGGCGTGGGCGACGCAGCTGCGCCTGCTGGCGCCGCGGCTGGTGGCCCGGCTCAACGAGGACCTGGGCCACGGCACCGTACGGATGATCAAGGTCCTGGGGCCGGGCGGACCGCGCCGCGGATACGGGCCGTTGCGGGCGCCGGGGAGTGTCGGCCCGGGGGACACCTACGGGTAGGTCCGGCGGTACGAGGCCCGTTCGAGCCCGGCCTCGTACCCTCATGCCCCGCCCCCGTACGCACCTTTCACATCACCTTCACGAATCGTTCCCGCGCGCCGCCGCGGCCCTTCCTCGGCCCGCGGTCGCCGTCCCGGCCTGCCGGATCGCTCCCTTATCTCGGCCATACCCCCGCCCACCTGCGTCGACCCGCGCTCGTCGGTGTGCCGCCCGGCTCGTCGCCCGCCTCCCGTTGCGGCGGAAAAGCCCCCAAATCCCCGCCCCTGCCGCCGGTCGCCACTACGCGCTACGACCGGAAGCGCTAGGTGGCCGTCTAAGGCCCCTGAGGCCCCTCCCCTGATATGGGGAGTCGTCTTAAGCCCGCTCAGGGCGGCACATGAGCATTCAGGGACCGGCAAACCCCCATGAGTGTCGGTGGTACCGGTAGACTGGGAGACAATCCCGCCACCCTGCGGAACATGTCGAACGACGCAGCCGCTCCCGTATGCCCGGAGAACGGCCTGTGCTGTGCCAGAAAGGGCGCTTCGTGGCCGATTCCGGCAATCCCAACGAGAACAACCAGTACACCGCCAGCAACATCCAGGTCCTCGAAGGCCTGGATGCGGTGCGCAAGCGCCCTGGCATGTACATCGGCTCGACCGGTGAGCGCGGTCTGCACCACATGGTGCAGGAGGTCGTCGACAACTCGGTCGACGAAGCCATGGCCGGTTACGCCGACACCATCCACGTGACGGTCCTCCCCGACGGCGGTGTGCGGGTCGTCGACAACGGCCGCGGCATCCCGGTGGGCATCGTCCCGTCCGAGGGCAAGCCGGCCGTCGAGGTCGTCCTGACCGTGCTGCACGCGGGCGGCAAGTTCGGCGGCGGCGGCTACGCGGTCTCCGGCGGTCTGCACGGCGTCGGCGTCTCCGTCGTGAACGCGCTGTCCACGAAGGTCGCCGTCGAGGTGAAGACCGACGGCTACCGCTGGACCCAGGAGTACAAGGCCGGTGCGCCGACCGCTCCGCTGGCGCGGCACGAGGCGACCGAGGAGACCGGCACGTCGGTCACCTTCTGGTCCGACCCGGACATCTTCGAGACCGTCGAGTACTCCTTCGAGACGCTCGCCCGCCGCTTCCAGGAGATGGCCTTCCTCAACAAGGGCCTCACCCTGACGCTGACCGACGAGCGCGAGTCCGCGAAGGCGACCGTCGGCGCCGACGACCCGGACGCCGAGGCGGCCGCCGAGCCGACCGCGCGCACGGTGAAGTACCACTACGAGGGCGGCATCGTCGACTTCGTGAAGTACCTCAACTCGCGCAAGGGCGAGCTGATCCACCCGACCGTCATCGACATCGAGGCCGAGGACAAGGAGCGCATGCTCTCGGTCGAGATCGCGATGCAGTGGAACTCCTCGTACAGCGAGGGCGTGTACTCGTTCGCGAACACGATCCACACCCACGAGGGCGGTACGCACGAGGAAGGCTTCCGCGCCGCGCTGACGACGCTCGTCAACAAGTACGCGCGCGAGAAGAAGCTGCTCCGCGAGAAGGACGACAACCTCACGGGTGACGACATCCGCGAGGGTCTGACCGCGATCATCTCGATCAAGCTCGGCGAGCCGCAGTTCGAGGGCCAGACCAAGACCAAGCTCGGCAACACCGAGGCGAAGACCTTCGTCCAGAAGGTCGTCTTCGAGCACCTCACGGACTGGTTCGACCGCAACCCCAACGAGGCCGCGGACATCATCCGCAAGGGCATCACCGCCGCCACCGCGCGCGTGGCCGCCCGCAAGGCCCGCGACCTCACCCGCCGCAAGGGTCTCCTGGAGTCGGCGTCGCTGCCGGGCAAGCTGTCCGACTGCCAGTCGAACGACCCGACCAAGTGCGAGATCTTCATCGTCGAGGGTGACTCCGCCGGTGGTTCGGCGAAGTCCGGCCGCAACCCGATGTACCAGGCCATCCTGCCGATCCGTGGCAAGATCCTGAACGTCGAGAAGGCCCGGATCGACAAGATCCTGCAGAACACCGAGGTCCAGGCGCTGATCTCCGCCTTCGGCACCGGTGTCCACGAGGACTTCGACATCGAGAAGCTCCGCTATCACAAGATCATCCTGATGGCGGACGCCGACGTCGACGGCCAGCACATCAACACCCTGCTGCTGACCTTCCTCTTCCGCTTCATGCGCCCGCTGGTCGAGGCCGGTCACGTCTACCTGTCCCGCCCGCCGCTCTACAAGATCAAGTGGGGCCGGGACGACTTCGAGTACGCGTACTCGGACCGCGAGCGCGACGCGCTCGTCGAGCTGGGCAAGCAGAACGGGAAGCGGATCCGCGAGGACTCGATCCAGCGCTTCAAGGGTCTCGGCGAGATGAACGCCGAGGAGCTGCGCGTCACCACCATGGACGTCGATCACCGCGTGCTCGGCCAGGTCACCCTGGACGACGCGGCGCAGGCCGACGACCTGTTCTCGGTGCTGATGGGCGAGGACGTCGAGGCGCGGCGCTCGTTCATCCAGCGCAACGCCAAGGACGTTCGCTTCCTCGACATCTGAGTCGGTCTCAGCTGACCGTACGAAAGGACTGACGACCAGCAATGGCCGACGAAAACACTCCTGTGAACACCGAGACCCCCGAGGAAGAAGAGCCGCAGCTGCGGATCGAGCCGGTCGGGCTCGAGACCGAGATGCAGCGCTCGTACCTCGACTACGCGATGTCCGTCATCGTGTCCCGCGCGCTGCCCGACGTCCGTGACGGCCTCAAGCCGGTGCACCGCCGTGTCCTGTACGCGATGTACGACGGCGGCTACCGGCCCGAGAAGGGCTTCTACAAGTGCGCCCGCGTCGTCGGCGACGTCATGGGCAACTACCACCCGCACGGCGACTCCTCGATCTACGACGCCCTGGTCCGCCTCGCCCAGCCCTGGTCGATGCGACTGCCGCTCGTCGACTCCAACGGCAACTTCGGCTCCCCGGGCAACGACCCGGCCGCCGCCATGCGCTACACCGAGTGCAAGCTGGCGCCGCTGTCGATGGAGATGGTCCGCGACATCGACGAGGACACCGTCGACTTCACGGACAACTACGACGGCCGTTCGCAGGAGCCGACCGTCCTGCCGGCCCGCTTCCCGAACCTGCTGATCAACGGCTCCGCCGGTATCGCGGTCGGCATGGCGACCAACATCCCGCCGCACAACCTGCGCGAGGTCGCCGCCGGCGCCCAGTGGTACCTGGAGAACCCCGAGGCCGGTCACGAGGAGCTGCTCGACGCGCTCATCGAGCGCATCAAGGGCCCGGACTTCCCGACCGGCGCGCTCGTCGTCGGCCGCAAGGGCATCGAGGAGGCGTACCGCACCGGTCGCGGCTCCATCACGATGCGCGCGGTCGTCGAGGTCGAGGAGATCCAGAACCGCCAGTGCCTGGTGGTCACCGAGCTGCCCTACCAGGTCAACCCGGACAACCTCGCGCAGAAGATCGCCGACCTGGTGAAGGACGGCAAGATCGGCGGCATCGCCGACGTCCGCGACGAGACCTCGTCCCGGACCGGCCAGCGCCTGGTCATCGTGCTCAAGCGGGACGCCGTCGCCAAGGTCGTCCTCAACAACCTGTACAAGCACACCGACCTGCAGACGAACTTCGGCGCCAACATGCTGGCGCTCGTCGACGGCGTGCCGCGCACCCTCTCCCTCGACGCGTTCATCCGCCACTGGGTGACGCACCAGATCGAGGTCATCGTGCGCCGGACCCGCTTCCGGCTGCGCAAGGCCGAGGAGCGCGCCCACATCCTGCGCGGTCTGCTCAAGGCCCTCGACGCGATCGACGAGGTCATCGCGCTCATCCGGCGCAGCGACACGGTCGAGGTGGCCCGCGGCGGCCTGATGGACCTCCTCCAGATCGACGAGATCCAGGCCAACGCCATCCTCGAGATGCAGCTGCGCCGGCTCGCCGCCCTGGAGCGCCAGAAGATCGTCGCCGAGCACGACGAGCTGCAGGCGAAGATCAACGAGTACAACGCGATCCTCGCGTCGCCCGAGAAGCAGCGGGCGATCGTCAGCGAGGAGCTGGCGGCGCTGGTCGAGAAGTTCGGCGACGACCGCCGCAGCCAGCTGGTGCCCTTCGACGGCGACATGTCCATCGAGGACCTGATCGCCGAGGAGGACATCGTCGTCACCATCACGCGTGGCGGCTATGTGAAGCGGACGAAGACCGAGGACTACCGCTCGCAGAAGCGCGGCGGCAAGGGCGTGCGCGGCACGAAGCTGAAGCAGGACGACATCGTCGACCACTTCTTCGTCACCACCACCCACAACTGGCTGCTGTTCTTCACCAACAAGGGCCGGGTCTACCGGGCCAAGGCGTACGAGCTGCCGGACGCCGGCCGGGACGCCCGCGGCCAGCACGTGGCCAACCTGCTGGCCTTCCAGCCGGACGAGCAGATCGCCCAGATCCTCGCGATCCGCGACTACGAGGCCGCGCCGTACCTGGTCCTCGCGACCAAGGCCGGTCTGGTGAAGAAGACCGCGCTGAAGGACTACGACTCGCCGCGGTCCGGCGGTGTCATCGCGATCAACCTGCGGGAGCGGGACAACGGCGCCGAAGGCACTGCCGACGAGCTGATCGGCGCCGAGCTGGTGTCGGCGACCGACGATCTGCTGCTCATCAGTAAGAAGGCGCAGTCGATCCGCTTCACCGCCACGGACGACTCGCTGCGTCCGATGGGACGAGCGACGTCCGGCGTCAAGGGGATGAGTTTCCGCGAGGACGACGAGCTTCTCTCGATGAATGTCGTCCGGCCGGGTACTTTCGTCTTCACCGCGACCGACGGTGGCTACGCCAAGCGCACCGGGGTCGACGAGTACCGCGTCCAGGGGCGTGGCGGCCTCGGCATCAAGGCCGCCAAGATCGTGGAGGACCGCGGTTCTCTGGTGGGCGCGCTGGTGGTCGAGGAGACGGACGAGATCCTCGCCATCACGCTGTCCGGCGGTGTGATTCGTACGCGAGTCAACGAAGTCAGGGAGACCGGCCGTGACACCATGGGCGTCCAGCTGATCAACCTGGGCAAGCGTGATGCCGTCGTCGGCATCGCCCGCAACGCCGAGGCGGGTGGCGAGGACGACGACGACGCCATCGACGGCGAGGTCGTCGAGGGCAGTGTCGAGGAAGCATCCGAGTCGGCCGGTGGGGCCGAGGCGGCCGAGGGCACCCAGGCCCCGGCCGGGGAGCACGAGGAGTAGAGCGTGAGTGGAGCCACGGGCACCGGTCCGGTCGACGGACGGTCCGCAGGATCAAACGGTGCCCGTGGCTCCGCCACGGACTCCCAGGGGGTTACGGTGACGGACACTCGGGGGCAGCAGCCCTCGTACGAGACGTACAACGGGCCGCTGCCCGGCGAGCGCGCCGGTGCGCAGCAGCAGGGCCCGTACCACCCGCCGCAGGCGTACGGCGCCGGCGGCCAGGGTGGCACGGCCGGCGGGGCCACCGCCGGCCGGCCGGCGGGCGGGGGCGGCACCATGGGCGGCCAGAACGGGGCCGCCGCGGCGCGCAAGCCGCGTACGGGGGCGCGCACCACGCCGCGTACCCGCAAGGCGCGCCTGCGGGTCGCCAAGGCCGATCCGTGGTCGGTGATGAAGGTCAGCTTCCTGCTCTCCATCGCGCTCGGCGTGTGCACGGTGGTCGCGGCGGCGGTGCTGTGGATGGTCATGGACGCCATGGGCGTCTTCTCGACCGTCGGCGGCACGATCAGCGAGGCCACCGGTTCCAACGAGTCCAACGGCTTCGACCTGCAGTCCTTCCTGTCGCTGCCGCGGGTGCTGATGTTCACCTCGGTGATCGCGGTGATCGACGTCGTCCTGATGACGGCCCTCGCGACGCTGGGCGCGTTCATCTACAACCTGTCGGCGGGCTTCGTCGGCGGTGTCGAGCTGACGCTGGCCGAGGACGAGTAGTCCGCGGCCGACGCGGGACGGCGGGGTGTGCGGGCCGGTGCCGGGAACGGATTTTGGGACTGGCCCCCACGTGCGCTAATCTTCAGGAGTCAGCGCGCGGGACACACACCGCAAAGCGCGGCGGGGCTATAGCTCAGTTGGTTAGAGCGCATCCCTGATAAGGATGAGGCCACAGGTTCAAATCCTGTTAGCCCCACAGACAGATCGGCCCGGACGGTTCACCCGCCCGGGCCGATTGCTTTGTCCACGATGACCGGTGTGTAGAGTGGGCGTCAGAATTCCCTACGCCAACGAAGGACGAGGTCGCGCGGTGAAGAAGCTTCTCCTGGTCGCACTGGCCGCCATCGGCGGGCTCCTCGTGTACCGCCAGATCCAGGCGGATCGCGCCGAGCAGGATCTGTGGACGGAGGCGACCGACTCCGTGCCCGCAGGTTCGGGTGTGTGAGACGAAGAATCGTCTGTGAGTGAGGCCCCGGCCGCGAGAGCGGTCGGGGCCTCAGTCTGTTTCCGGGGGCACTCTGGTCTCCTCCGTCTCTCCCGCACCTCACATCTCCCTCGTCTCTCCTGTCTCTCCCGTCCTTCCGGCACCTCCTTCACCGGAGCGAACACCTGGCACGTCTTCGCGCATCTGTAGGGTCTCGGGCACGGACACGGGGAGGGGAAGCGTGTGGACAGGCGACGGGGTGGCGGCCGCGGTCGTACGGCGGGAGTGCTCGGCGCGGCGGTGTGCGCGGCCCTCGCGCTGCCGGGCGGGGCGTGGGCGGCCGGCGGTGCCGGCACCGCCGGCGCGGACACGGACGCGAAGGGATACGCGTTCGAGGCCGACGCGGCGCGGGTGAAGGGGGCCGTCTCCACCCTGGACGCGGAGCGGCTGCAGGCCGGCCGGACGTACCGCGACACCCTCAAGAAGGACGGCAAGCTCTACTACCGCGTCGACCTGGACGCGCAGCAGAACGCCTATGCCTCGGTCGTCGCCGTGCCCAAGGCGGGCACCGCGGCCACCTTCGCCGACGGCGTCAAGGTGAGCATGCGGGACGGCTCCGGGACGCAGTGCGGGTACCAGGACGAGGACTTCGGCTCCGGAAAGTACGGGCGGCCGATCGCGGCCTATGCCGATCGCACCCTGGAGCCCGGTTCGAGTACGTGCCGGAAGGCGGGCGCGTACTACGTCCTCGTCGAGCGCACGTCGAAGGAGGACTCCGACCCGGGCGACTGGGAGCTGGAGATCCGGTTCCGCACCGAGCCGGGAGTGAAGCCGGTCGGCCCGACGAAGCTGCCGGAGAACTGGGCCTCCGGCACCCCCCAGCCGCCCGCGGGAGGCCCTCGGCCGCGCGACGGCGGCGCGGGCCTGCACGAGGCGGTTTCGCTGGGCGAGGGCGAGTGGCGGACGGACCTCCGGCCCGGCCAGACGGTTTTCTACCGGATACCGGTCGACTGGGGACAGCAGCTCTTCGTCGGCGCCGAACTGGGCAGCAGCCCGGCCGCGGACACGTACGTCGGCGGCGCGCTCGCGCTCTCCCTGGAGAACCCGGCGTACGGGCACGTCACCGACAGCCAGAGCCTCGGCTACTCCGGCGGCCCGGCGAGCATGGAGCTCGGCCCGCAGCGGCCGGTCGCCTACGAGAACCGGTTCGCCGCGAACCGCGAGACCAGCGCGATGCGGTTCGCCGGCTGGTACTACCTGTCGGCCACGCTGAGCCCCGAGCTGGCGGAGGTGTACGGGGACGGGGCGCTGCCGCTGACGCTGCGGGTGACCGTACGAGGCAAGGCCGAGGCCGGGCCCGCGTACCAGGGCGACGCCGGGCCGTTCGCGGTGACCGGGGACGACCGCGACGCGGCGGAGAACGGGCTGAGCGTGCCCGCGCAGCAGCGCGGCGACACCCTGCGGATCGTCGGTCTGGCGGGGATCGGCACCGGGACGGTGCTGGTGCTCGGGCTCGGGGTGTGGTGGTTGCCGGCCCGGAGGTCGGCGGCCGGAAGGGCATAGGGCCCGACCCCGAGGACAGGCCCTGGTCCCCGCGTGCGGCCGGCCGGAATGGGTGGGACGGCCGCACGCGTGTGGACTATGCCTGGATGAGGGCCCAGATGCCCACGGCGAAGCACACGAGGGCGGTGACGAGGACCGGGACCGCGACCTTGGCCGGAGGGCCGGGTCGGCGGGCCGGGACGGGTGCCGGGGTGGTCGGCACGGTGGGTGCGGGCGGGGTGGCCGGTGTGGGCGGGCCGTAGGGACCGGCGTACGCGGGCGCGGGCTGGGGCACGGGGGCGTACGCGGGCGCCGGCGGGCCCGCAGCGGGCGTCAGGGGCGCCGTGGGCACCGTCGGAGCCACCGGCGCGGGAGTGGCCGCCGGAGCCTGCGAGACGGGCGTACGGGGCGGGGGCGGCGGCAGATGGAAGCTGCCCGTCTCGGACGGCCCGGGCAGGGGCGCCTGCGGCTGCGGTTCCGGTGCGGGCGTGGGCGCCTCGGGGCCGTTCGGGCCGAAGCCGGCCGGCAGCGGGCCGATCTGGTCGAAGATCTCGACCGGCTCCTCGCCGCCGGGCCCCGGTTCGGGCAGCAGTTCGACCGCCGCGGTCAGCGCCTTGCGCGCCCCCGTGGCCGTACGGAACCGGGTCTGCGGATCGGGCTGGAGCAGCCCCGCCAGCACCTGCCACAGCGGCTCCGCGATGCCCTGCGGGGCGCTCGGCGTGCCGTGGGCGAGGAAGTGCCGGACGAGCGCGTCGGAGTCGGGCCGGCGGCCCTGCAGCAGATAGAGCCCGACCAGGCCGACCGCGAACAGGTCGGCCGTGAAGTCCGGCTCGGCGCCGAGCAGCTGCTCGGGCGCGAAGTAACCGGGCGTCCCCACCACGTAGTTGGTCTCGGTGAGCCGCGGTTCGCCCTTGCGCATGGAGATGCCGAAGTCCGACAGCCGCAGATGCGGCCGCCCGGTGCCGGTGACCTCCATCAGGATGTTCGCCGGTTTGATGTCGCGGTGCACGACCCCCTCCGCGTGCACCGTGGCGAGCCCGGACAGCAGCTGGTCGAGCAGGACGCACACGAAGCGGGGCGGCAGCGCGCCGTAGTCCCCGATCACATGCGACAGCGATCCGCCCGCCACCAGGTCCATGGTGAACAGGACCTTGTCGTCGTCCGCGGCCCAGCTGGCCGGGGCCAGCACGTGCGGATGGTCGATGCGCAGCGCCTGCTCGCGCACGAAGCGCAGCAGGGTGTGGGCGTCGCTCTGCTGGAGCACCTTCGCCGCCACGTAACGGCGGCGCCGGTGATCCCAGGCACGCCAGACCGCGCCGACCCCGCCGCGGCCGATCGGGTCGATCAGCTCGTACCGACCCGCGAAGACCTCACCCATCGCGCTGCGCCCGCTCCCCGTACGTCTCGACTGCCTCGCGTGACCCGCTCCGGCCCGGTCCGACGCGGCTCGGTCCGACTTAGCCCTAGCCCCCGTCCGACCCGGCGCGTCAGTTCTGGTGCGCCTCGTAGTGGGCGACCGCGTCCGCGGTGCGCCCGGCGCCGTACACCCGGAGGAACTCTGCCAGCTCGGGGTGCGCGGGCGCGAGCGAGTCGGCGGCGTCGAGGATGTCGCCGGCCGCGGCCACGGAGCGCAGCAGGGACTGGATCTCGCGGACCACGCGGCGCACGGTCGGCGCCCCGCTCGTCCCGGTGGACTGGCCGTTGCCCGAGGTCAGCACGGAGCCGCCCTGCGACTTCTTGATCTGGTCCATCCGGTCCGCCGCCTCGGCGGCGCTCACGCTGCCGTCCGCGACCTGCCCGGCCAGCTCCTGGAGCGCCTGGACCCGCTGGACCACGGCCGGGTTGCCGATCTTGGCCCGCTGGCCGCTCATCAGCTGGGACAGCATGGGCGCCGAGAGACCGAGCACGGCGGCGAGCCGGGCCTGGTTCAGCCCGAGGTCGTCGATCAGCCGGCGGAACAGCGCGCCGAGCGGCTCCCCGTACCAACTGCGCTGAAGCTCGCGGGCTCTTGCCGTGGCTTCCTGCTGCGCTGTGTCCATGACTGTTTCTCCCCATCCCTTGGGTTCGCCACTGCGAACCCCGGTCAGCATCTTACGGAGCGTGGTCGTTTCCGGGGAGTCCCAATCCTTTTGCGGGATACGGGGGGTGACCCGGTACTCTGGTCTCGTTCCGGGGCCTTAGCTCAGTTGGTAGAGCGCTGTCTTTGCATGGCAGATGTCAGGGGTTCGACTCCCCTAGGCTCCACTCCCGAAATTCCCTCTGACCTGCGGAAACGCGGTTTCAGAGGGCATTTTTCGTTGGCGGGCGCGGGGTGCGGCGAGGGCGGGCGCGCGCCCGCTTCGGCCGGTGGCCGCGACGCCTTCCGCCCGCCCGCCCGCCCGGGCGGGCGACGGGTGACGGACGGCGGGGCCGCCTCCGGCCCCAGAGTGCATTACTTTCGGAAGATCCGCATATTCATGCACGTCGGCTTTCTGTCGCCGAAGGGGCGGCGGGGCGCGGTCGGCCGGGGTACCGAGGGGGGCGGCGCGGGCGTCGACCCGGTCGGTTCCCGGCCGGTCCTGGCCGGAAGGATCGGTACGCGGAGAAGCTTTTCCGTCTGCCTGCCTCGCTTCTCGGCCAGTTTGCCGACGCGCATATGCCACGGCGTAAGAGCGTCGAAGCGGCTTTCAAAGTAAGGGTTCTGTTTGCGCGGCCGTCTTTCCGTAAGCCCCTCGGGCGGGTTTGCCGAGTTTGTCCGTGCGTCCTTTTTCCCGCGGGAACCAATGTCCTGATCGGCACGTGAAACAGGGCAGGGGCGCGGAAGCTGTCTAACCTCGAAGCCATGACACTCTCCCGCGATCCAGGCGATTTATCGCCCTCCCGCCGCCGGCGTTCCCGTGGTCCTGCGATCACCGCGACCGTCGTGGCGCTCGCCGTGCTGGGCGGCGCCGGTTACTGGGGATACACGACTCTTTCGGACGACGGGGAAGGCACGGACGACCCCCGGGTGGCGGAGGCGACGGCCGCGCTGACCGCCTTTCTCGACGCCTGGGAGACCGGCGACGCCAAGCGGGCCGCCGGGCTGACGGATACCCCCGACAACGCCGAGTCCTTGATCAAATCCGTGATGACCAATCTGAAACCGTCCCGCACGCAGATCGAGGCGGGCCGGGGAGAACGGAAAGCGGGGCAGGGAGTCACGATTCCGTTTACCGTGAAAATGGCCATTCCGGGGGCGGGTGACTACTCCTGGACCTCCCAGACGAATGTGGTGGAGGGCAAGGGTGCCGGGGGCGCGGGGGCTTCCGGAAAAGGTCAGCCCGGCGCGAAGTGGCAGGTGGAGTTCACCACGCAGATGGTCCACCCGGCCATGGTTCCGGGACAGACGCTCGCCCTCAAGTCCCGTGAGCGGGCCGCCGTCCTGGACGCCAACGGCGAGGAGCTGCGGGCCGGATCCCTCGTCGGGGTCGTCGACCCCAAGACCGGCAAGGGTGTCTCGGGTCTCCAGGCGCGGTACGACAAGCAGCTCGCGGGCGGCGGGGGGCAGGCCAAGTCGGTCGTGGTGGTGGCGCGCGAGACCGGTGAGGTGGTCAAGAACCTGACCAGCGCCGGCAAGGGAAAGGGCACCCCGGTCCGTACGACCATCGACCCCGAGGTCCAGGAGGCCGCGGCAGCCGCCTTGGAGGGCGTGAAGAAGAACGCGGCCATTGTCGCCATCGACCCCGAGACCGGCCACATCCTCGCGGCCGCGAACATGCCCGGCGGCATGAACCGCGCCCTGGAGGGCCGCTATCCGCCCGGCTCCACCTTCAAGGTGGTGACGGCCGCCGCCCTGCTCCAGCAGGGGATGAAGCCGTCCGACCGCGCGGACTGCCCCAAGTTCGCCGAGGTCAACGGCCAACGGTTCGAGAACCAGGACCAGTTCGTGCTGCCGTCGGGCTCCACCTTCCGGGACAGCTTCGCCCACTCCTGCAACACCTTCTTCGTCAACTCCCGTTCCAAGCTGCCCTCGTCCGGCCTCCACGACACCGCCGCGGCCTTCGGCATCGGCGGCACCTGGGACGTCGGCACCCTCACCTACGACGGCAGCGTCCCGGTGTCGAACAGCGACAACGACAAGGCCGCCGGCACCATCGGACAGGCGCGCGTGCAGGCGTCCCCGCTCGTCATGGCCTCCATCGCGGCCACGGTGAAGTCGGGCTCCTTCAAGCAGCCGGTCCTCATTCCGGACGCCGTGAAGAAGCGGTACGAGGCGTCCGCCACGCTGGACGCCGGAGTCGTCGACTCGCTGCGGGACATGATGCGCGCGACGGTCACCCAGGGCGCGGGCAAGGCGCTGCGCGGCCTGTCCGGCGAACCGCACGCCAAGACCGGCACGGCCGAGTTCGGCTCCGAGACCCCGCCCCGTACGCACGCGTGGATGATCGGCTACCAGGGGGACCGGAACCTCGCCTGGTCGGTCCTCCTGGAGGACGGCGGTTCCGGCGGCCGGGACGCCGGACCCATCGCGGCCACGTTCCTGGAGAACCTGACGAGGTGACATCCGGACGTACTCCGCGGTGACCGCCCGGCCCGTGCGGGGCGAGCGCCGGCGGACGTCGCCGCCGTCCGCCGCGCGGGCCGGGTGGGACGCGTGGTTACCCTCCTGCGTACCGATTCCGACGACAGGGGAACGAACCGTGCGTACCGCCACCGTGACAGCCGACGGCGACCGGATCCGCTGGGTGGAACTGCCGGGGCGGGAGCCGTCACGAGTGTTCGTGCACGGCCTGGGCGCGACCTCGCCCGCCTACTTCACGGAGGTCGCGGTCCACCCGCTGCTGGCCGGACACCGCTCCCTGCTGATCGACCTGCTCGGCCACGGGCTCAGCGACCGGCCGACCGGCTTCGGCTACAGCCTGGAGGAGCACGCCGACGCCCTCGCCGCGGCCCTCGTCGCCGCGGACGTCTCCGGCGCCGAACTGATCGCGCACAGCATGGGCGGCTCCGTGGCGATCGTCCTGGCCGCCCGGCACCCGCGTCTGGTGTCCCGGCTGGTCCTGGTCGACGCCAACCTCGACCCGCTCCCCCGCGTGCCCGGGAGCGGCGGCAGCAGCGGCATCGCCGCGTACACCGAGCGGGAGTTCCTGGACGGCGGCTGGGAGGAGGTACGCGACCGGGCCGGCGCCCACTGGTGGTCCACCATGCGCCTCGCCGGCCGGGAGGCCCTCCACCGCAGCGCGACACGCCTCGTCGAGGGGACCGTGCCCACCATGCGCGAGCTGCTGCTGGACCTGAAGATCCCGCGCACCTTCCTCCTGCCGGAGGCCGACGGTCCCCTCCCGGGGGCCGACGCGCTCGCCGAGGCCGGCGTCGCGGTGGTCCCGATCCCGGACTGCGGCCACAACATCATGCTCGACAACCCCCAGGCCTTCGTGGAGGCCACCGCCGCCGCCCTCGCGGCCGAGGGCCGGCCGTAGCGCCGGCGTCATCGCCGCCTACGAACAGGGCCTCATCACGCCCGGACAGTGCGGTTCCTGGTCGTAAACCTCCCTCTGACCTGCGGAAACAATGGGATCCGAGGGTGGTCGCGCACGGGGCGGCGCGGGCGCACACTGGCAGGAGGGGGCAGGGCTCGGAAGAGGGTGCTCGCGATGGCCAGGACGCCTGGGACGACCGGACGCGGGGCGCGGTCGCGCTACGCCCCGGACCGGGGGCTCTCGACCCGGATGGCGACGACGATGTTCCTGATCGGGCTGCTGTACGTGGTCTTCGTCGGCGTCCTGATGGTGCTGCTGCGCGGTTCCTGGCCGCTGATCCTGGTGATCGCGGGCGGGCTCTTCATCGCGCAGTTCTGGTTCAGCGACAAGATCGCCGCCTTGGGCATGGGCGCCCGGGAGGTCACCCGGGAGCAGGCACCCGATCTGCACGGCACCGTGGATCGCATCTGCGCGCTCGCCGACATGCCGAAGCCGAAGGTGGCGATCGCCGACAGCGACGTGCCCAACGCCTTCGCCACCGGACGGGGCGAGAAGACGGCGCTGGTCTGCGTCACCACCGGCCTGCTGCGCCGGCTCGAACCGGAGGAACTGGAAGGCGTCCTCGCGCACGAGATGTCGCACGTGGCGCACCGCGACGTCGCGGTGATGACGATCGCCTCGTTCCTCGGCGTGCTCGCCGGGATGATGACCCGCGTCGCGCTCTACAGCGGTCTCGGCCGCGGCCGTGACCCCGGCACCGCCGCCGTGATGATCCTCGTCCCCGTGGTCAGCGGTGCCGTCTACGTGCTCAGCTTCCTGCTGACCCGGGTCCTCTCGCGCTACCGCGAGCTGGCCGCCGACCGGGCCGCCGCGCTGCTCACCGGCCGGCCGTCGGCGCTCGCCTCCGCGCTCACCAAGGTGTCCGGCGAGATGGCCCGGATCCCGACGCAGGACCTGCGCAAGGCGGAGCCGTACAACGCCTTCTGGTTCGTGCCCGCCTTCTCCTCGAAGGAGAGCCTGGGCCGGCTGCTGGCCACCCACCCCACCCTGGAACAGCGGCTCGACCAGCTCGCCCGGATCTCGGCGCGGCTCGGCGAGGCGTGAGCCACGAAGGCGCCGACGAGTCGGGTGTCAGGCGCGAGAACACGGGACGTGCGACCCGAGACGCGAAAGCAGGGCTCATGGGAATCCTCGACACCATCTTCGGACGCAGCAAGCCGGTCCGGCCCGACCTCGACCGGCTGTTCGCGCTCCCGGCCGCCGCGCTCACCCTGGAGGCGGGCACCGGCTACATCCCGACCGGGGCCGGGTCGGTCTGCTTCGCGGGGGTGGAGGGCGGGGCGTTCACCCGGCTGAAGGAGGACGTACGGGAGCTGCTCGACGTGGACGAGCGGCTGGGGGCGGCGCCGGTCGCGTTCAGCCAGGACGCGTACGGCTACACCTGGCTCGCCGCCCGCCGTCCCGCCGACGACCTGATCACGCTCGTCAACGACCTGCACGGGGTCAACAGCCTGCTGGAGGAGGCCGGGTTCGGGCCGCAGCTGCTCTGCTCCCTGACCGTGTTCCGGGCGGAGGGTACGGAGGGCGGGTCCGCCCCGCGCGGCCACGACCTGGCCCTCGTCTACCTCTACAAGCGCGGCACCTTCTACCCCTTCGCGCCCCGTTCCGACGGTACGGAGTCCCGCGACAGCACCCTGGAGTTGCAGGTCAGGGGCCTGCTGGCGGGGGATCTCGCGATGGAGCCGGATCTGGAGCGCTGGTTCCCGGTGTGGGGTGCCCCGGGGCTCGGCGAGGCGGACCGGTACTGAGCCGGTCGGGTGGTGTTCATCGGAAGAACTGCGCGGCAACGGCGTCGCTCCGGGCATTCCGGCTGCGCGTCCTCATGATGAGGGACGTACGAAAAACGCGCAATTCGGAATGAACCATCCGAGAACGTCCCGAAAGTGAGGGGTCATGGCCGCTGCCAAGCAGTTCTGGACCACCTTCGTCTCCGTCCTCTTCGCCCTCTTCGCCTCCCTCGGCCTCGCGACGCCCGCCACCGCGCGCGGCGAGAAGCCGGCCGTCCCCGGCGACACCGCGGCCGGCACGCCCACCGCCGTCGGCGCCCGTTCCGGAGCGCCCGCGTCGGCCGCCGCGTCCCCACACCGGGCCGCACCCGGATTCGCCGGCGAGCCCGCGCACGCCTCCGTACGCGTACCGGCGCAGCGCACGGTTCACCCCGCGTACTCCGGCACCACGTACTCGGGCCGGAGTCACGCCCTGCCGCCGACCCTCAAGCAGCGCATCCGCGCCGAGGCCCACGGCTCCTCGCCCTCCGTCCGCCAGCTGCGGGCCGACGCCCACGCCCCGGTCAGCACCGATCTGGCCCACCTGACCGACCAGACGGACGAGACGAGCCCGGCCCTCGCGCCGCGGACCGCGAAGTCGGCGAAGGCCACGGCGGCCGCGTAGGGCGCGTGGCGGAGATCGATTCCGCATGCGCGCCCCACGCCGGCCGCCCGCATCGGCGGGCCGACGGTCCACAGGCCCATCGCTCCGGAGACCTCGTCTTCAGAGACCCGGTGGCAGACCCGGCGGCAGACCCGGCGGTCCTGAGGCCAGCGGTCCCCAGATCAGTGGTCCCCAGACCCGGCAGCCCGGCAGGCTTGTGCCTCCCGGCTCGTGTCCCTCTCTCGCTTCACCCCTTCGGCTGACGGGCTTCGGCTCATCCGGCCCACTCGCACAGTCAGTACGGCATATGCCTCTCGGCCCGTGCCCTCCGGCTTACGGCGAGTCCCGGCCGACGAGTTCCGGCTCGCGGATCAGCGCCCATGAAGGAACCGCACTACCTCGCGGCACCCCGTACGACCCACGGCCCATGGCTTCGGCATCACGTCCCGTGGTTCAGCGGCGCCGGTCGTCGCCTTCCCCGGACTCCGTCTCCGCGTCGGCCTCCGCCTTGGCCTCGGCTTCCGCTTCCTTGGCCTCCAGCTCCGGATCGAGGGGCGACCCCTCGTCGTCGACGGACGACATCGCGGTCCTCTCGTCCACGTCGGTGGGTGCGGGCGGCTCGACCAGCCAGTCGGGATTGGCCTGCTTGTCCCAGCACTTCCAGGCGGCGAAGATGCCGCCGACCAGCAGTCCGAAGATCAGCAAGCGCTTGGCGGCGCGCCCGGTACAGGCCCGGCGCTCGTTCCTCCGCACGATCTTCTCGATGTCCTTCGGCGTCACCTGTCCGCGCAGCGCGGCCAGGGCGGCAGTCGAACGCGACCCGGCCTCCTCCAGGACCGGACCGGTCGCGGCGACCGCGTGCTCGACACGCGGCACGGTGTAGTCGGCCGTCTGACGGGCGGCCTTGCGGGTCATGACCAGCGCACGCTGCGCGGCCTCGTCGACCCGCGGCGGTACATGCGGTGCGACCAGGGCGTCGTACTGCTGACGTGCCTGAGTACGGGCCTGCGACGCGGCCCATGAGACTTTCGGGGCGACCTTGGTGCGCGCCCCCCGCGCAGTGCACTGCGCGTAGTGGACGGCCTGGTCCCTGGCCGTGTACGCGTATGGCGCCACCACGTCCGCGGCGTGCAGGACGCTCTCCTTCGCCGAATCTTTCGCGGCGCGCACGCTGTCCATGCGGGTCACGGGATCCCTCCTCGATCATCCTCGGTGGCGATGTCGGTTTTTCACCTTTCCATCCTTTTCGGAATCATGCCTGTCCGTCCGCGCTCCGGCATGCGGGGCGGGCATCCGGGGCATGCGGGCATGCGAGGATGCCGACCGGTGGTGCCGACCGGGAAGCCGACCCGAGCGGGCCGGAGCAGTGGAGGACGACAGGACGTGGCCGGACAGGTGTACGCGACGCTGAAGACCAGCAAGGGGGACATCGAGGTCCGGCTGATGCCGTTCCACGCCCCCAAGACGGTCCGGAACTTCACCGAGCTCGCCCGCGGCGAGCGCGAGTGGACGCATCCGGCGACGGGCGTGGTGTCCACGACCCCGCTCTACGACGGCACGGTCTTCCACCGGGTGATCAAGGGCTTCATGATCCAGGGCGGCGACCCGCTGGGGAACGGCACGGGCGACCCGGGCTACGAGTTCGCCGACGAGTTCCACCCCGAGCTGTTCTTCGACCGGCCCTATCTGCTCGCGATGGCCAACGCCGGCCCGAACACCAACGGCTCGCAGTTCTTCGTCACGGTCGGCGCGGCGACCTGGCTCAACCGCAAGCACACGATCTTCGGCGAGGTCGTCGGAGCGGAGAGCCGGAAGGTCGTGGACGCGATCGCCGCCCTGGAGACCAACCCGCGGACGGAGCGCCCGGTCGAGGACGTCGTCCTGCACTCGGTCGTCGTCGAAGAACGCTGACCGAGTCCCGCCGAGCGCAGCGGGCCGCCCCCCAGCGCGCCGATCGACGACCGCCGATCGACGACCGCCGATCGACGACCGCCGATCGACGATCACCGACCGCTGGTCGAAAACCGCTGGTCAGAGGCGCGCAGGAACCTTGAGCCCCGCCCATCCGTCAGGAGGAGGGCGGGGCGCCGCGCGAGCCCGCGGGCCCGGTCCGTACCGTCCCGTCACGCCCGCACCACCATCCGCCCTCGGGAGGACCCCCATGGACGTGCAGTCCGGTCTGCCGCGCTGCTCCCGACACCCGGACGTCGAGACCGGCATCCGCTGCACCCGCTGCGAGAAGCCGATCTGCCCGACGTGCATGATCCCGGCGTCCGTCGGCTTCCAGTGCCCGGACTGCGTCCGGGGCGGCTCCGGCACCAGGCACGCCCCGAGCGCGAACCAGCCGAAGACGCTCACGGGCGGCCGGCTGCGGACGGACGGCCGGGCGGTCACCAAGGTCCTCATGGCGCTCAACCTCGCCCTGTTCCTGGCGGTGCAGGCGTCCGGCGACCGGCTGGTGAGCCAGCTGGACCTGGTCGGGTACGCGTACTACCCGGTGCTCGGCGAGGTCGTGGGGGTCGCGGACGGTGAGTGGTACCGCCTGGTCACCTCGATGTTCCTGCACCAGGACATCGTCCACTTCCTCTTCAACATGATGGGCCTGTGGGTGGTCGGCGGGATCGTCGAGCCGGAGCTGGGGCGCGGCCGGTTCACCGCGCTGGCCCTGCTCTCCGGCCTCTCCGGATCGGCGCTGGTCTATCTGCTCGCCTCGCCGGCCCAGGCCTCGCTCGGTGCCTCCGGGGTGGTCTACGGCCTGCTCGGCGCGTGGGCGGTGCTGGCCCGGCACCGGCGTTCGGACATGCGGCCGGTCGTCGTCTTCGTGGGTCTGAACCTGCTCATCACCTTCACCCGGCCCGACATCTCCTGGGAGGCGCACGTCGGCGGCCTGGTGGCGGGCGCCCTGCTGACGGCGGCCATGGTGTACGCGCCGCGGGCCCGGCGGAATCTCGTCCAGTACGGGGCGTGCGCGCTGGTGCTGGTGATCGTCCTGGGGATGGTGCTGAGCCGGACGGCCGCACTGCTCTGAGCCCTGCTCCGAGGGGGAGGGCCGGGTGAGGGACACGCGCGGGGACGCCCGTCAGCGCAAGCTTTCCCCAGAGTTATCCACAGTGTGTGGCGATCGGGTCACTTTGATCGGGACATGCCTCAGCCCCTCACCTCTGACCAGCAGTGATGCTGTAGAAGTGAGGGGCTTGGCGTGTCCACAGTCAGGAGTGATCGACCGGCTCGCGGTCGTACCGGCGTCAACCTGGTGTGAGTTATCCACAGATCGTCGTAAGTTATCCAGTGCTGTGCACAACGCTGTGGATAACTATGCGGCGGGGAGCGTCACTTCCACTGGGTGGAGACACCGAACCCGGCCGCGATGAAGCCGAAGCCCACCACGATATTCCAGTTCTTGAGCGACTCGACCGGCATGGAGCCGTCGGTGACGTAGAAGACCACGATCCACACCAGCCCGATGGCGAACATCGCCAGCATCACCGGGGCCACCCAGCTGCGGTTGGTCAGCTTGATGGACGCGGCCTGCTTCGCGGGCGGCGGCGTGTAGTCGGCCTTCTTGCGGATCCGTGACTTCGGCACGAGGGACTCTCCTGTCGATGCGCTGCGTGACCGCGCAGGGAACTGGGGCTGGCGCCGGCGGAACGTGCGGAAGCGGCGAAGCGGACCGCGGCGTCCCCCGGGCGTCCGTTAGCGTAGTGCTTCCGTGGCACCGAAGGGGATCAGGGTACGTTGAGCAATTCCGCCGACACTCCCGCCGGGCCGGGCCGAAGCCTCAGGTGGCGCCCCGTCCGGGTGCTGACGGCTGCCGTCTTCGCACTCGCCGGGCTGATCTTCGTGACCAGCTTCAACACCGCGAAGGGCACCAACCTCCGCACCGACCAGTCCCTGCTGCGGCTCTCCGACCTGATCGAGGAACGCAGCCACAAGAACGCCGGCCTCGACGAGACCGCCGCCGCCCTGCGCCGCCAGGTCGACAGCCTCGCCTCCCGCGACGACGGCTCCACCGACGCCCAGGACAAGCGGCTCGGCGCCCTGCAGGCCGCCGCCGGCACCACCGAGACCTCCGGCCCCGGCCTCACCGTCACCCTGAACGACGCCCCGCCGAACGCCCAGGCCGCCCCCGGCTATCCCGAGCCGCAGGCCAACGACCTGGTCATCCACCAGCAGGACCTCCAGGCCGTCGTGAACGCCCTCTGGCAGGGCGGCGCCCAGGGCATCAAGGTCATGGACCAGCGGCTCATCTCGACCAGCGCCGTGCGCTGCGTCGGCAACACCCTGATCCTCCAGGGCCGCGTCTACTCCCCGCCCTACAAGATCACCGCCGTCGGCGACCAGGACCGCCTGAACAAGGCCCTCGCCGATTCCCCCGCGATCCAGAACTACCGGCTGTACGTGAAGGCGTACGGGCTCGGCTGGAAAGTCGACGAGCACAAGGCGATGACTCTGCCCGGCTACTCGGGCACAGTGGACCTCCACTACGCGAAGCCCGTGAGCTGACCGGGCCGGCCGCCCGAGCGACCGGCCCGTCCGCCGCCGGGCCGACCGCCCGGGAGGTCCGGTGGCGCTGCGACGGGTGATCCGCACCCTCAGCGAGCTGTGCGTCACCGTCGGCGCCCTGATCGTGCTCTTCGTCGGCTACCTCCTGTACTGGACGGGCGTCCAGGCCGGCGACGCCGTCGCCGGGCAGCTCGACACCCTCCAGCAGGAGTGGGTGGACCGTCCCGCGGACGTCGCCCCGCCCGCCGCGCCGCAGGATCCCGCTCCCGGCCCGGCTCCCGCCCCCGCGCGGTACGCCGACGGCAAGGGCCTCGCCGTCATGTACGTCCCGCGCCTCGGCCGCGACTGGGAGTGGCCGGTCCTGGAGGGCACCCGCACCGGCACCCTGAAGAAGGGCCTCGGCCACTACGCCGGCACCGCCCGCCTCGGGCAGACCGGCAACTTCTCCGTCGCCGGCCACCGCCGCACCTACGGCGACCCCTTCAAGGACTTCCCCCGGCTGCGTCCCGGCGACGCCGTCGTCCTCACCGACGGGACGACCTGGTTCACGTACCGCGTCGACCGCGCGCCCTACCGGACCGTCCCCACCGACATCGGCGTCATCGACCCCGTCCCCCGGAAATCGGGCTTCACCGGCCCCGGCCGCTATCTCACCCTCACCACCTGCGACCCCGAGTGGGGCAGCAGCCACCGGCTGGTCGTCTGGGCGCACCTGGACGCCACCCAGCCGGTCACGGCAGGCCGTCCACGGGCTTTGGCGGGCTGACCCCCGAGCGCCCCCGCGACCCGTACTCTGGTCCCCGTAACGAACGGAAGGGGCGTCGGACGTCATGTACGGATGGATCTGGCGGCATCTGCCGGGCAACGCCTGGGTGAAGGCGCTGATCTCGGTCGTGCTGGTCCTCGCGGTCGTCTACGCGCTCTTCCAGTACGTGTTCCCCTGGGCGGAGCCGCTGCTTCCGTTCAACGACGTGACGGTGGACGGTCAGTGAGCGCGCGCATTCTCGTCGTCGACAACTACGACAGCTTCGTCTTCAACCTCGTCCAGTACCTCTACCAGCTCGGTGCCGAGTGCGAGGTGCTCCGCAACGACGAGGTGGAGCTGCGGCACGCGCAGGACGGCTTCGACGGCGTGCTCCTGTCGCCCGGCCCCGGAACGCCCGAACAGGCCGGAATCTGCGTCGACATGGTGCGCCACTGCGCCGCCACCGGCGTGCCCGTCTTCGGCGTCTGCCTCGGCATGCAGTCGATGGCCGTGGCCTACGGCGGCGTGGTCGACCGCGCGCCCGAGCTGCTGCACGGCAAGACCTCCCCGGTCATCCACGAGGGCAAGGGCGTCTTCGCCGGACTGCCCTCGCCCTTCACCGCCACCCGCTATCACTCGCTGGCCGCCGAGCCCGCCGCCCTGCCGGCCGAGCTGGAGGTCACCGCGCGCACCGAGGACGGCATCATCATGGGGCTGCGTCACCGCGAACTGCCCGTCGAGGGCGTGCAGTTCCATCCCGAGTCGGTGCTCACCGAGCACGGTCACCTGATGCTCGCCAACTGGCTGGAGCGGTGCGGCGACACGGGTGCGGTGGCGCGGTCGACGGGACTCGCGCCGGTGGTGGGCAAGGCCGTCGCGTGACGGCCGGGTCGCCGTGGTTCCGGGCGACGAACCCGCCGGAGGACACGGAGCCCGATCCCGCCCCGCCGGCGTACGGGGCCCAGGCGGCCCCCTACGGGGCGGCACAGGCCCCGGAAGCCCCCCTGGGGGACCCTGACGCCTACGGCACGCCCCAGGCGCCCCAGGAGGCGTACGAGGCCCCGTACGAGCCCGCGTACCAAGGCGGGTACGAGACCGCGTACGCGACCACGCGCGCGTACGAGCCGATACCGGCCCCCGATCCCGGCCCGGCCTATGACACGCCGAGCCCGGCACCGGACCCGGCCCAGGACTACGCGTCCACGCAAGTGCTCCCGCCCGTACCGGCATATGACGGAGCCGACATGGCGCCGGCGGCCGAGCCGCCGGACGACGAGACGATGGCGCTGCGCTCCCTCGGCGAGGCCGCGGCCCCCGCCCCCGTACGACGCACCGAGCCGCTGCCGCCCCCCGGACCCGGCCGGGCCGAACGCCGTCGCGCCGCCAAGCGCAAGGGCGGCCGTGCCGCCCCCGCACCAGCCGCCCCTCAGCCCTCTCCGACGCCCGAGCGGCCGCTCTCCCGGGTGGAGGCCCGCCGGGCCGCCCGCGCCGCCAAGGACTCCTTCGGCGTCGTCCTCAGCCGCGGCGTCGGCGAACTCTTCATCACCTTCGGCGTCGTGATGCTGCTCTTCGTCACCTACCAGCTGTGGTGGACGAACATCCGGGCCGGCCAGCAGACCGACAAGGCCAAGGCGGAGATCGAGAACTCCTGGGACCAGGGCGGCGACAGCGGCGCTCCGGGCGCCTTCGAACCCGGCAAGGGCTTCGCCATCATGTACATCCCCAAGCTGGACGTGGTCGTCCCCGTCGCCGAGGGCATCAGCAAGACCGCCGTCCTCGACAAGGGCATGGTCGGCCACTACGGCGAAGGCCGTCTCAAGACCGCCATGCCCGCCGACAAACAGGGCAACTTCTCCGTCGCCGGTCACCGCAACACCCATGGCGAGCCGTTCCGTTACATCAACCAGCTCAAGCCCGGCGACCCCATCGTGGTCGAGACCCGCGACGCGTACTACACGTACAAGATGACCAGCATCCTGCCGCAGACCGCGCCGTCGAACGTCTCGGTCATCGACCCCGTGCCCAAGCAGTCCGGCTTCACCAAACCGGGCCGCTACATCACGCTGACGACGTGCACCCCCGAATTCACGAGCACGTACCGCATGATCGTGTGGGGACAGCTCGCCGACGAGCGGCCGCGCAGCAAGGGGAAGCCCGCCGCGCTCGTAGGCTGATCCCCACACCGAGACCACCACTTCGGACGGGACGACCTCGTGGCACGTGCGCGCAACCGGATCGCCGGGATCATCAGCGTCTTCGGCGAACTCCTCATCACCGCGGGTCTGATCCTCGGCCTCTTCGTCGTCTACTCCCTGTGGTGGACGAACGTCATCGCCGACCGGGCCGCCCACAAGGAAGGCGCCAAGGTCCGCGACCAGTGGGCCGCCGGGGGCACCACCGCGGGCCCCGGGGCGCTCGACATAAAGGGCGGCATCGGCTTCCTGCACGTGCCCGCCATGGACAACGGCGAGGTGCTCGTCAAGAAGGGCACCGACACCGAGGTCCTCAACGGCGGCGCCGCCGGCTACTACACCGAGCCCCTCAAGTCCGCGCTGCCGCAGGACAAGCAGGGGAACTTCACGCTCGCCGCGCACCGCGACGGGCACGGCGCGAAGTTCCACAACATCCACAAGCTGAAGAACGGCGATCCGATCGTCTTCGAATCCCGGGACACCTGGTACATCTACAAGGTCTACGACACCCTCCCGGAGACCACGAAGTACAACGTGGACGTCCTCCAGCCGGTCCCCAAGGAATCCGGCAAGAGCAAGCCGGGCCGCTACATCACCCTCACGACCTGCACGCCGATGTACACCTCGGACTTCCGCTACATCGTCTGGGGCGAACTGGTCCGCACCGAGAAGGTCGACGCCAAACGCACCCCGCCGGCCGAACTCCGCTCCTGACGCCGCGTACGCGTGAGCCCCGGTATCCGTGTCGGATACCGGGGCTCACGCGTACGCGGGGCGGGGCCTACTGGCCGAACCAGCCGCCGCCCTGGGGCTTGTCCGTCTTCACCGTGACCACCTGGTTGGGCTGGCCCGGCTGACCCGCCTTCGGCTCCTGGTCCTTGATCAGCGCGTTGCCGTCGCCCGGACCGTCGACGTTGAGCTGGAAGCCGGCGGCCGCCAGGATGGCGCGCGCCGCGTCCACGGTCATGCCCGTGACCGGCGGGACGGGCGTCCCGGCCGGCTGCTGCGGGCCCTTGGAGACCTTCAGCGTGATCTGGACGTCCTTCGCCTGCGGGGTGTTGCCCGACGGAGTCATCCCGACGACGGTGCCCGCGGGCTGCTCCGAGTCGACGTCCTGCCGGCCCACGTTCGCGAACCCGAGCGTGGCCAGGTCCGCGGTCGCCTGGTTGACCTCACGGCCGACGACGTCCGGGAGCGTGGTCTGCTTCTTCTTGGACACGGTGATCGTGACCTCGGAGTTCTTCTCCGCCTTCGAGCCGCCGTCCGGGCTCTGGCGCAGCACCTTGCCCGACTCCTGCTCGGACTCCTCCGACTTCACGACGACCTTGAAGCCCTGGCCGCGCAGCCGCTCCTCGGCACGCGACTGGGACTGCTCGACGACATCGGGGACCTCGACCTGCGGGGCGCCCTCGGAGACGATGACGGAGACCGTCTCGCCGACGGCCATCTTCGCGGTCGGCGAGTACGCCGGCTCCTGGCTGCAGATCATGCCCTTCGGCTGGTCGCAGCGCTCCGAACCGCTCTGCTGCACCTTGACCTGCGAGTTCGTGGCGAGTCCGTTCGCGGCGTCCAGCGACTTGCCGACGAGCTGCGGGACCGGCACCTGGTCCGGGGTGTCCTTGGTGTCGAAGAGCGAACGGCCGATGAGGATCGCGCCGACGAGGACGAGGACCCCCGCGACGGCCAGCAGTATCGTCGAGGTGTTCGACTTCTTCTGCTGTCGGCGCCGGTCCGGGCGGTCGTCGTATCCGCCGTATCCGCCGTCGTCCCCGGGCATCGGGGCCATCATCGTGGTCGGAGCGCCCTGGGCGTCCGGGGCCTGGCGCAGCGCCGCCGTCGGCTGGTCCTCCGGCGGGTAACCGCCGTAGCCCGCGCCGTACGCCCCCGCGCCAAGGCCCGCGGCCGCCGCGACCGGCCGGCCGTCGAGGCAGGCCTCGATGTCCGCGCGCATCTCGTCGGCGGACTGGTAGCGGTAGTCGGGGTCCTTGACCAGGGCCTTGAGGACGATGGCGTCCATCTCGGGCGTGATCTCGGCGTCGAAGTTGCTCGGCGGCTGCGGCTCCTCGCGTACGTGCTGGTACGCGACGGCCACCGGCGAGTCGCCGATGAACGGCGGCCGGACCGTCAGCAGTTCGTACAGCAGGCAGCCGGTGGAGTAGAGGTCGGAGCGGGCGTCGACCTGTTCGCCCTTGGCCTGCTCCGGGGAGAGGTACTGGGCGGTGCCGATCACCGCGGCCGTCTGCGTCATGGTCATGCCCGCGTCGCCCATGGCGCGCGCGATGCCGAAGTCCATGACCTTGACCTGGCCGGTGCGGGTCAGCATGACGTTCGCCGGCTTGATGTCACGGTGCACGATGCCGGCGCGGTGCGAGTACTCCAGCGCCTGGAGGATGCCGACGGTCATCTCGAGCGTGCGCTCGGGCAGCAGCTTGCGCCCGGAGTGCAGCAGCTCGCGGAGCGTCGACCCGTCGACGTACTCCATCACGATGTACGGGATGGAGACCCCGTCGACGTAGTCCTCGCCGGTGTCGTAGACGGCGACGATCGCCGGGTGGTTGAGGGAGGCGGCGGACTGGGCCTCGCGGCGGAACCGGGCTTGGAAGGACGGGTCACGGGCGAGGTCGACCCGCAACGTCTTCACGGCGACGGTGCGGCCGAGCCGGGTGTCGTGCGCGAGGTACACCTCGGCCATGCCACCACGGCCGAGCACCGAGCCCAGCTCGTACCGGCCGCCGAGGCGACGCGGCTCTTCCATAGGTAATCCAGCCCTCTCCGTCTGTCCCGACCGCACCCGTGTGTGGTCCGGCGGTGTGTGCTGTTCGCGCATACGCTACCGGCCGCGGGGTGGCGCTTCGCCCGTAGACGGGCACCTGATACCCGACCGGTACACGCCCCGGCCCGCTCCCCGGAGGATTCCGGAACGGAACCTTCCCAGGTCGCGGCCCGTGTCGTGGTCCGCGGTCCGGTCCGGCGGGCCGTACGCCGTAACGTCGGTCACGATCCGGGCCGGAAGGTCCGGACTTTCCGAAAGGTCCGGAAAGTCCGGAAGGCCGGAACGTCAGCTTCCGCTCTTCACGACCGCCTTCATCACGGCCTTGGCGATCGGCGCCGCCAGACCGCCACCGGTGATGTCCTCACGGTTCGTTCCTTCCGAGTCCTCGACGATCACGGCGACCGCGACCGGGGAACCCTGAGCGCTCTTGGCGTACGCGATGAACCACGCGTACGGCCGCTTGGAGTTCTGCTCGCCGTGCTGCGCCGTACCCGTCTTGCCGCCGACCTTCATCCCGGGCATCCCCAGATCGGCGTTGGTGCCGGTACCGGTGCTGACGACGTTCTCCATCATCTGCTGGATCAGCTGGGCGTTCTTCTGCGAGACCGGGCGGCTCATCTCCTCCGGCTCGGTCTTCTTGATCAGCTCGGTGCTCGGCGCGCGCAGCTCGTCCACCATGTACGGCTTCATCAGCTTGCCGTCGTTGGCGATCGCGGCCGTCACCATGGCCATCTGCAGCGGGGTGGTCGCCGTGTTGAACTGGCCGATCGACGACAGCGCGTTACCGCCGCGGTCGGCCTTCTTGTCGTACACCGAGGCCTCGGCGCGGACCGGCATGAACTGCTGCTCGTTGAAGCCGAACTTCTCGGCCGTCTCCACCATCTTGTCCCGGCCGACATCGTCGCCGAGCTTCGCGAACACCGAGTTGCAGGAGACCCGCAGCGCCTCGTTGAGGCTGGCGTTGGCGCAGCCGTTCGCGTGGTTCACCATCGGCTTGGTGGACAGCGGGATCTTCCAGCCCTCGGGCGTGTCGGTCGCCGCGTTGATGTCGGTGATCTTGCCGCTCTCCAGCGCCGCCGCGGCCGTCACGACCTTGAAGACGGAACCGGGCGGGTAGATCTCGCGCAGCGCGCGGTTCAGCTTGGGCTTGTTCTTGTCCTGCTCCAGCGCCTGCCAGGCCTTGGCGTCCTTGTCGTGGTAGCCGGAGAAGGAACCCGGGTCGTACGACGGGGTGGAGGCGAGCGCGAGGACCTTGCCGGTCGACGGTTCGAGGGCGACGACCGCGCCCGTCTTGGAGCCGAGGCCCTTGAAGGCGGCCTTCTGCGCGGCCGCGTTCAGGGTGGTGACGACGTCGCCGCCGCGCTTCTTCTCCCCGGTGAACATCGACAGGGTGCGGTCGAAGAAGAGCCGGTCGTCGTTGCCGGTGAGGATGCCGTCCTCGATCTTCTCGATCTGGCTGGCGTCGAAGGCCTGCGAGGCGTAGCCCGTCACCGGCGCCCACATCGGGCCGTCCACGTACGTCCGCTTGAACTGGTAGTACGTGTCGCCCGAGTTGGCGGAGCCGGTGATCGGCTTGCCGTTGACGATGATGTTGCCCCGCTCGCTGGCGTACCGCTCGATCTGCACCCGCTTGTTCTTCGGGTGCGCGTTCAGCTCGTCGGCGCGGACGTACTGGAGCCAGTTGTCCCGTACGAGAAGGGCGAGGACCAGCAGGCCGCAGAAGATCGCGACCCGGCGCAGCGGCTTGTTCACGGACGGACCACCTGGGTCATCTCGGCGTCGGGGTTCGGGGCGGGGGACGGCGCGGGGCGGCGCGCGGTGTCGCTGATACGGATGAGGATGCCGATCAGCGCCCAGTTGGCGATCACGGACGAACCACCGTAGGCGAGGAACGGCATCGTCATACCGGTCAGCGGGATGAGGCCCATCACACCGCCGGCGACGACGAAGACCTGGAGGGCGAACGCGCCCGACAGACCCATCGCGAGGAGCTTGCCGAACGGGTCGCGGGCCGCGAGGGAGGTGCGGACGCCGCGCTCGATGATCAGGCCGTACAGCAGCAGGAAGACCATGACGCCGGCCAGACCGAGCTCCTCGCCGACGGTGGCGAAGATGAAGTCGGAGTTGGCGGCGAAGCCGATGAGGTCGGAATTGCCCTCGCCCAGGCCGGTGCCGAGGATGCCGCCGGAGCCGAAGGACATCAGAACCTGCGTCATCTGGTCGCAGGCATAGGCCATGTTGGACCCCTCGGGGGCCGTCTTCAGGCACTCGAACGGGTCGATCCAGGCCGCGACACGGGACTGCACGTGGCTCGCCGTCGAGCCGACGGCCACGGCGCCCGCCACGGCCATCAGCAGACCCATGACGATCCAGCTGGTCCGCTCGGTCGCCACGTACAGCATGATCACGAACATGCCGAAGAAGAGCAGCGACGTACCGAGGTCGTTCTCGAAGACCAGGATGAGAAGGCTGACCGCCCAGATCGTGAGGATCGGACCGAGGTCACGGCCACGCGGCAGGTAGAGCCCCATGAAGCGGCGGCTGGCGAGGGCGAGCGCGTCGCGCTTCACCATCAGGTAGCCGGAGAAGAAGACCGCGAGGACCAGCTTGGCGAACTCGCCGGGCTGGATGGAGAAACCGCCGACGCGGATCCAGATCTTGGCGCCGAAGACGTCCGCGCCGAGGCCCGGGACGAGTGGCAGCAGCAGCAGGACGAGCGCCGCGACCATGGAGATGTACGTGTAGCGCTGGAGGACGCGGTGGTCCTTCAGGAGCAGCAGCACGCCCACGAGCATGGCGATGCCGATGGCCGAGTACATCATCTGGTTGGGCGCGGACGGGTTGAAGGTGCCGTACGAGCGCTTCGCCAGGTCGATCAGCCGCGGCGACTGGTCGAGCCGCCAGATCAGCACCAGGCCCATGCCGTTGAGCAGCGTCGCGAGCGGCAGCAGCAGCGGGTCCGCGTACGGGGCCCACTTGCGCACCACGAGATGCGCCACGCCCGCGAGGAGAGTGAGGCCGGCTCCGTAGCCGAGCATGCCGGCCGGTACCTTGCCGTCGATCGCCAGACCGACGTTCAGGTACGCGAACACCGGGATGACGACGGCGAAGGCGAGCAGCACCAGCTCGGTGTTGCGCCGGCTCGGCGCCTCGATGGCGCCGATGGTGGTCGTGTTGGTGACAACGCTCATGGTGGTGAAAGGCCCCCTACGGGTCTGCGGGTCTGCTTACTGCTTGCCGCAGTTCGAGGCCAGCTTCTGCTCCTCCGCGGACAGGGTCGGTCCCGGGGACGGCGTGGCCGCCTTGGACTTGTCGTCGCCGGTCGGCGGCTTGGGGCTCGCGTTCTCCGCGGTGTCCGCCGCCGCCTTGCGGCGCTGCTCGGTCTTCTTGCAGGCCGACGCCTGGAGCGACAGCTCGGCGATCCGCGTCTGAGCCTTGCCGAGGGTCCCGCCCGCGATGGTCTTCTCGACCTGCTTGCGCTGGTACGCGGGCAGGTACTTGAGTTCGATCTCGGGGTGGTCGCTCTCGACCTCCGACAGCTTCACCCAGCCCAGCTCCTGGCTGATGCCCTGGTACAGCGCCACATGGTCGTCCTTCGACCCCACGTAGTACTGCGTCTGCGTCCAGCGGTATCCGCCGTACAGACCGCCGCCGACGACGGCGAGGGCGAGCACGAGGAAGAACGAGCGCGTGAACCAGGTGCGGGCGGCCGAGCGCGGCTTGACGAAGTCCTCGTCCGTGTACGAATCGAACGAGCCCTGCGGGGGCATCCCGCCGTAGCCGTGGTCGTCGCCGCTGCCGGGCGGGCCGAAGCCGCCGGCCGGGGGCTGCTGGTGCGCCGGCCGGCCGAGCCCGGAGGCGCGGCCCGCGGGCGTGTGCATGGCGCCGCCGTCGTGCAGCTGCTGCTGGTTCTCGGCGACGGCACCCACGATGACCGGGGTGTCGCTGCTGAAGTGTCCGGAGAGGGTGTCACCGGCGTCGACATCGAAGACGTCGGCGATGATCACCGTGATGTTGTCGGGGCCGCCGCCGCGCAGCGCGAGCTGGATCAGCTCCTGCACGGTCTCCTGCGGGCCGTGGTAGCCCGCGAGCGTCTCCTCGAGGGTCTGGTGCGACACGACGCCGGACAGGCCGTCGGAGCAGACCAGATACCGGTCGCCGGACCGCACCTCACGGATCGACAGATCCGGTTCGACGTGGTCGCCGGTGCCGACCGCGCGCATCAGCAGCGAACGCTGCGGGTGCGTGGTGGCCTCCTCCTCGGTGATCCGGCCCTCGTCGACGAGCCGCTGCACCCAGGTGTGGTCCTGCGTGATCTGGGTGAGCACGCCGTCGCGCAGCAGGTACGCGCGCGAGTCGCCGACGTGCACGAGACCGAGGCGCTGACCGGTCCACAGCAGGGCGGTGAGCGTGGTGCCCATGCCCTCCAGCTGGGGGTCCTCCTCGATCATCATCCGCAGCTGGTCGTGGGCGCGGACCACCGCGGTGCCGAGCGAGGTGAGGATGTCGGAGCCGGGGACGTCGTCGTCGAGCGTCACCAGCGTCGAGATCACCTCGGACGAGGCGACCTCGCCGGCGGCCTGGCCGCCCATGCCGTCGGCGATCGCGAGCAGCCGGGGACCGGCGTAACCGGAGTCCTCGTTGCCCTCGCGGATCATGCCCTTGTGCGAGCCCGCGGCGAAACGCAGTGAAAGACTCATGCCCACCTGCCCTGTCGGCGCCGCCTGGGGGTGCCGCCGGTCTCGAGCCACACTGCCCACCCTCCGGTCGGGAGTCCGTGCCCGCCCTGGCCCGCTGCCCGGGCTGCCGCGCGCACGGCGATCCGGCCCGTCGGCAGGACCCTCCGGGCGCGCTCGCTCCGCTCGCACTTATTCATGATGTCGCACTACTTCCGCAGCTCGATGACGGTCTTGCCGATGCGGATCGGCGCGCCCAGCGGAATCGGTGTGGCGGTGGTGAGACGGGTCCGGTCGAGATACGTGCCGTTCGTGGACCCGAGGTCCTCGACGATCCACTGACCGTCCCGGTCCGGATAGATCCGGGCGTGCCGGCTGGAGGCGTAGTCGTCGTCCAGCACGATCGTCGAGTCATGGGCCCGGCCCAGCGTGATGGTCTGCCCCTGGAGGGCGACCGTCGTGCCGGTGAGGGTGCCCTCGGAGACGACGAGTTTGGTCGGGGCGCCGCGGCGCTGCCGCCCGCCCCCCGCGTTCTGCTGGGCACCCCGTTGCTGCGGGGGCGCGGCCTGGCGGCCGGCCTGTTGCGGCCGTGCCTCCTGGCGGCGGGAACCGCGCTGGGTGACCCGCGTGCCGAACAGGTCGCTACGAATGACCTGGACGGCCACGATGACGAACAGCCACAGAACGGCCAGGAAACCCAGCCGCATGACCGTCAGGGTCAGCTCTGACATTGCCCCCGCTTCACCCTTCGGCTTGCCGGTAAACGATGGTGGTGCTGCCCACGACGATCCGCGAGCCGTCGCGGAGCGTAGCGTGGGTCGTGTGTTGCCCGTCCACCACGATGCCGTTGGTGGACCCGAGATCCGCGATCGTCGAGGGCGTTCCGGTCCGGATCTCGCAGTGCCGGCGGGAAACGCCGGGATCGTCGATCCTCACGTCCGCGTCGGTGCTGCGGCCGAGGACCAGGGTCGGGCGAGAAATCTGGTGCCTGGTGCCGTTGATCTCGATCCAGCGCCGCGGCTGGCCGCCGCCGCCCGTGGTGGGGGACGGCGGACGGTGCGCGGGCATGGCCGGGGCGCCGGGCGGCGGGGAAGCCGGCATCGGCGGCGCGGCGGGAGACCGGGGCGGGTAGCCGTAGCCGCCGGGCGGCTGCTGCTGGCCGGCGGGAGGCTGCTGCTGCGAGGTGCTCGACGCGAGGGTGCGGCTGCGCACCCGGTACAGCCCGGTGTCGAGGTCGCCGGCCTTCTCCAGGTGGACCTTGATCGGTCCCATGAAGGTGTAGCGCTGCTGCTTGGCGTAATCCCTGACCAGGCCGGCGAGCTCGTCGCCGAGCTGGCCCGAGTAGGGGCTGAGGCGCTCGTAGTCCGGCGCGCTCAGCTCCACGATGAAGTCGTTGGGGACGACGGTCCGCTCGCGGTTCCAGATCGTCGCGTTGTTGTCGCACTCGCGCTGGAGCGCGCCGGCGATCTCTACGGGCTGGACCTCGGACTTGAACACCTTCGCGAAGGTGCCGTTGACCAGACCTTCGAGTCGCTGCTCGAACCTCTTCATGACTCCCATGGGGCACCTCCTCCGGCGCTGTCGTCCTGGTACTGCTTACTGATCGTATCCACGCGTCGGGAAATCGGCTGGTTCCCCTTCTCTGCCCTGTGGACGAGTGTCACCTCTCTCACAGACCTTCCGCAGACTTCGGCGGGCCTTCCCCACGGATCGTAGAGGGGGCCTGCGGACAGTGTCCCGCACCGGGGCCCCGAGCAGGAGGGCTCCCCGCACGTCGGCTGTCTCACCTTTCCCCGTACGCCGTCCCCTTCCTCCCGGTCCGCCGGCGGGCCGCTGTCGCTTCTTCCCTGCTTCTCCCCGTTTCCTCCCCCGGGACGCTCGGCCTCTCTCTCCGGTTTCCCCTGATTTCCGCCAGGGGCGTCCCTGACCTCCCCCTGACTCGTCCTCGCCTCCGGCTCTGTCTTGATCCGTTGCGATCGGTCGTGATCCGTGACGTGATCCGTGTCGTGATCCGTGTCGTGTCCCGGGCCTGCGGAGGCTCCGGGAGGGGGTCCGGACAACGGATGTGAATCCACCGCCTCCGACGTGCTAATCTTCAGATGTCGCCAGGCAAACGAACCGAAAGGTGAGGGAGCCGGGAGACCACCCAATGCGCGGGTGGCGGAATAGGCAGACGCGCTGGATTCAGGTTCCAGTGCCCGAAAGGGCGTGGGGGTTCAACTCCCCCCTCGCGCACAGATGAAGCGGTCGGCATCGTGAGATGCCGACCGCTTCTCGTTTTCCCGGACGTTCTCTTCCCGGAGCCGGGATGTCGTTTTCCCGCGGCGGGGGTGGCCGGCGGAGGGAGCCGGGCAGGCTCCCTCCGGACGTGGTGTCACTCGGCGGCGGAGCCCAGGGCGAGGCCGATGCGTTCGCCGTCCCAGCCGCCGGTGGGGGTGCTCCAGATGACGTGGACGTGGAAGACGTCGCGCAGCGTGCCCACGGACCAGGTCTCGGCGGGCGGTTCGGGCAGGACCAGGAAGAGCCGGTCGGCCGGGGCGGGCAGGGTGTGGTTGATCTCGAGCAGCCGGGTCGCGCCGGCGCGCAGGTCGGCGTACGTGGCGTGGCCGGCGCCGAGCGCCTCGTACAGGAAGAGGCCGTGCGGAGTGACGCAACTGACGTCGACGATCGCGGAGTCGGAGGGCTGGAGGTCGGCCCAGAGCAGGGAGGCCTTCAGGGCGTGGCGGACCGCCTCGTGCTTCTTGCAGGTGCGGTCGGTGCCGGCCGCCGTCTCCAGCAGGCCGAGGAGGCCCGCTTCGATGGTCGGCGTGGCCGCGGTGGCGGGTGTGGCGGGTGTGGCCGTCGTGGCAGGTGCGGCCGGGGAGGTGCCCGCGGTGGTCATGTCTGCGTTGTCCTTCTGCTCGGGGGCCGCGTCGTCGGGTGTCGTCGGGTCCGCCGCGGCGGCGGTACGGGCCTGAAGGGCGCGGCGCGCGTCGGCGAGGGGCGCCGCCCAGCCGGAGGCCGCCAGGTCCGCCGCGAGGCGGCCCGCGTCGAACGTGCCGTCCTTGAGGGCGCGGTTGGCCGTCGCGGCGAGGTCGCGCAGGGCGTTCAGGTCGTCCCGGTCGGGGTCGCCGAGCAGGTGCAGGACGTCGACCCAGTCGGCCTGGTCGCGGCGCAGGACGCGGTTGGCCATGCCCTGGAGTTCGGAGAGACGGCCGCGGGCGTCGGTCACCTCGCCCGCCGGGCCGGCCCCGTCGCTGTGCGCGGTGGGTGCGGTGGGCGTGGTGGGTGCGGTGGGTGCGGTGGGCGTGGTGGGCGTGGTGGGCGCGGCGAGTTCGTCGAGGACGCCGAGTGCCTCGGCGTAGCGGCCCGCCATCCGTTCCGAGACGGGTGACCGGCCGCGCTGGTCGGCGGTGAGCACGGTCTGGTTCGACTCGTTGGCGAAGACCCAGCAGTCCAGCCGCTCGCCCCGGCGTGGCGGTACGGAGCCGTGGCGGACGGTGAGGACCAGGGGCCGGTCGAGGACGGGGGACAGCGGCCTGACCTTGTAGCGGCCGCCGGGGGCCCGGTCGACGACCTCGACCCGGATGTCCGTGCCGATGCGCGGAAGCCGTCCGGTCGGGTCTTCGGCCGGGTTCTCGGCCTGGCCCTCGGGTGCGGTCGGTGTCGGGGGCTCCGGGGGCTCCGGGGGTTCCACGGGGCGGGTCAGGGCCTCGGGGAGCGGGGCGGTGTGCAGGACGGTCAGGCTCTGGGTGCTGCGGGTGAGGGCCACGTACAGCTGGCGCAGTCCGGCCGGGCCGCGGTCGGCGATGGTGGCGGGTTCGACGACCAGGACGTGGTCGTACTCCATGCCCTTGGCCTGGGCGGCGGCGAGTACGGACACGGCCTCGCGGTGCCGTTCGCCGATGCCCTCGTCCTCGTCGATCCTGCGGGTGATGGCGTCCAGCCAGTCCGAGTCGTCGGGGACGATGACGGCGACGGACCGCGGGGTGCTGCCGTCGCTGGTGCCGACCAGGCGGGACACCTGGGCGACGGTGTCGTCGAGGAGCTTCCACGGCCCGGTCTCCAGCGTCCGTACGGCGTCCTCACCCGCTTCCCGTACGGCCTGCGGGTAGGGCAGGCCGGGCGCGACGGCGTGCGCGAGCGGGGCGACGAACTCCATGATCTCGGCGGGGACGCGGTAGCTGGTGTGGAGTTCGGCCACGCGCCAGTCGCCGTCGTCGGACAGGAGCGCTCCGGTGCGGTCCCAACTCGCCGGGAGGTGAGGCCCGGTGGCCTGCGCCAGGTCGCCGAGCACCGTCATGGAGCCGCCCACCGCGCAGCGCCGGCGCAGGGCGCGGGCCTGCATGGGGGTGAGGTCCTGGGCCTCGTCGATCACGATGTGCCCGTAACGGCGCGGGGTGTCGCCGCTGACGAGGACGCGGAGTTCTTCGAGGCAGACGCGGTCGTCGAGGGTCCACGGGTCGGCGTCGGCGCTGGCGGCACGGGGACGCAGCAGGGCGGCCTGCTCGGTGTCGTCGAGGAGGCCGTCGGCGCAGGCGCGCAGGAGGTCGGGCGAGTCGTAGAGGGTGCGCAGGGCCTCGCGGGGACCGGGGGACGGCCAGACGCGTTCGACGAGGCGCTCGACCCGGCGGTTGCGTTCCAGGTCGCGGCGGATGGTGCCGGTCTGCCCGCGCCGGGGCGCGATCTCGGCGAGTTCCTGGAGGAGGCGGTCGACGAGGAGGCCGCGGAAGCGGTCGCGGCGTTCCCGGTAGGGGCCGTCGCCGCCGTGGGCCTGGTCGAGGAGGGCGAGGACCGCGGAGCGGGGGACGCGCAGGGTGGTGCTGCCGGCGGTGACGACGACGGCGGGTTCGTCGCCCTCGAAGGCGGGCGCGACGGTGAGGTCGTCGAGGGCTTCGGGCCGGTAGTCGTGTTCGACGCGGCGGCGCAGGACGGCCGCCATGCGGTCGTCGGACTTCACGATCCGGGCCCGCAGGGAGTCCGTGCCGCGGATCTCGCCCTCCCACAGGCGGTCCAGCTGGACGGTGTTGACGTCCCGGGTGCCGAGGGTGGGCAGGACCTGGCCGACGTAGTCGAGGAACCGCTGGTGGGGCCCGATGACGAGGATGTCCTGCGCCTTGAAGTGCGCGTTGTCGACGAGCCAGGTCACGCGGTGCAGGCCGACCGCGGACTTTCCGGTGCCGGGGCCGCCCTGGACGACGAGGATGTCCGCGGGGGAGCCGGTGACCAGGTCCATCTGGTCGCGGCGGATGGTCTCGACGATGTCGCGCATCCGGCCGCTGCGGGAGCGCTGGAGTTCGCGCAGCAGGAAGTCGTCGGGCTGGAGCGGCCGTTGGCGAACGCGTACGCGCCGGGCCAGGTCGCCGGGGGTCGGTACGGGGGTGGGTTCGGGTGCGGGCGTGGGCGCCGAGGGTGCGGGCGTGGGCGCCGAGGGGGCGGGCGTGCGCGGTTTCGCGTGGGCCGGGGCGGGGACGGGCGCCTCGCCGGGACTCTCCGTACGGTCGCGGGTGTCGTCGTCGGACCGGCGGGGCTCGGGTACGGACGGCATGGAGGGCATGTCCGGTACGGGCGGCAGGTCCGGCACGGAGGGGTTGGCGGGTACGGCTCGGGCTGACGCGATCTCGTCGAAGTAGCCCTCGACGAGGCGCTGGACGCAGCGCAGCCGGCGTCGCAGGACCACCTCGCCCGGGCTCTCGGGCCGGGCCTCCGTCCACTTCTTCGCGAGCGGGCTGGTCCACAGCAGGACCACCGGCTCGTGCGCGGCGTCGTGCACGCTGCGGCGGCCGACGTACCAGGGGCGGGGTTCGGCTCCGGGTTCCTCGGGCGCGTCCACGCGCGCGAAGACGAGGGATTCGTCGCCGAGTCCCCCGTAGGCGGCGGCGCGTGCCTCCTGCGCGGCCCGGTTGGCGATGCCGTCCTTGCCGCTCGCCGAGGCACCGGCCGCCGAACTCCCGCTCAGTTCGGCCAGTTTCGCGGTGTAGCAGTCGTACGCGTGGTCCACCGCCCGCTGCTCGACGGCGAGGACCTCGTCCCGTGTGGTGGCGCCCATGTACGTCGTCCTCCCTGCAGCGCCGGAGGGCGGCTGCCCCGGGCCCGTGCACGTACCCCGCTGAAACAACTATCAGAGAGCGGATGGTGACGAACAGTCAGCACAACAGTTCTCGGGAACGGAGGGGGAGGTGCGGCGGAGGGAGGTGGCGGGAGGCGGTGCGTCTACGCCTCGGGGAGGGTGGTGTCGTCCGCCGAGTTGTAGCGCAGCAGGTAGGCGGCGAACGCGGCGAGGTCCTCGGCCGGCCAGTCCTTGAGGCGCTCCTCGTAGGCGGCGAGCCGGCTGGCCTGGGTCGAGGCGAAGACCTGGCTGCCCGCCTCGGTGGGGTGGAGCACCTGGACGCGGTGGTCGTCCGGGTCGGGCCGGCGTTCGATCAGGCCGAGCTTCTCCAGGCTCGCGATCTGGCGGCTGACCGTGGACTTGTCGAGCAGGTAGTGGGTCGCGAGGTCGGTGGCGCGGCAGCCCTTCCGGTCGTCGATGTGGGCCAGGATCGTGTACGAGACCAGGGGGAGCCCCGGGTGCAGCCGGGCCGCCGTGGCCCGGGCGCGGCGGGCGAAGGCCGTGAGTTCCCGCTGGATGGTGTCGAGGGAGACGTCCCGCGCGCCGGTGCTCATGGTGGCTCCTTGGTGCCGGGGGGCGGGGTGAGCGGCCGCTCCACCCATTTGGTTGTATAGTACAACGGATATTAAGTTGTAAAAGCCAACTATAGGAGGTTCGGGTGTCCACAGGACCGACTCCCCAGGGAGCGGTGCGCCACGTCCTCGGCCATCTGCTCACCCCGTTGCTGATGTGTCTCGGCATGGGGCTCGCCTACCTCGGTGCCTTCCACGCCCCGGACCCCCACGACCTGCGCGTCGACATCGTCGGCTCCGGGCCGCAGGCCCAGGTCCTCGCCCAGACCCTCCAGGACAAGGGCGCCGGCGCGCTCGACGTACGCACCGTCCCCGACCGCGCCGCCGCCACCACCGCGCTGCGCGAGCAGTCGAGCTTCGGCGCCTACCTGCCCGCCGGGCACGGCGGCGCCCCGGAACTCCTCGTGGCCTCCGCCGGCTCCGGCACCAGCGCCACGGCCGTCGAGACGGTCTTCACGCAGGTCGCCGCCGAGCAGGGCGAACCGCTGAAGGTCACCGACGTCGCCCCGGTCTCCTCGGGCGACCCCACCGGCCAGGGCATCTTCTTCCTGCTCGTCACCCTGAGCATCGGCTCCTACGCCTCGGTCGCCGTCATCGGCGGTGCCGGAGGCGTCCTGCCCATGCGGATCAGGGCCCTGCTCGCCGCGGGCATGTCCCTTGTCGTCAGCGTCGTCGGCACCGTCCTCGCCGGGCCCGTCTTCCACCTCGTCGACCACGGGCTCGCCGGGGTGTGGGCCATGTCCTGGATGTACTGCGCGGGCATCCTGATGATCGGCATCGGACTGCACACCTACCTCAAGCGCTGGACCACGCTCGGCGTGATGGTGCTGTTCGTGATGCTGAACTTCACCAGCTCCGGCGGCATCTACCGGCCGGAGCTCCAGCCCGGCTTCTTCGGCTCCCTGCACGCCTGGTGGAACGGCGCCGGCTTCGTCGAAGGCGTCCGCGGCCACGTCTACCTCGACGGCCACGGGCTCGGCGGCAACCTCCTCGTCCTCGCCCTGTGGGCCGTCGCCGGACTCGGCCTCACCTGCGTCGCCGCCCGGACCGAGGCGCGCCGCCGGGACGCCGCGGTCCCGGAGGCCGGGAGTGCCGTGGTGGCCTCGGGAACGGTCGCCGGAGCGACTGCCGGAGCGACTGCCGGAGTGACCCCCGGAGTGACCTCCGAAGTGACCGCCGGGGTGACTGCCGCCTCGGCCGCCGAAGCCGCCGAGGCGGAGGAGGAGATGGAGGAGACGGTCGCCGTCTGAGGCGGCTCCGCTCGTTGTCCACAGGCGGTTATCCACAGGGGAAGACGGGGTGCGGGCACCGGCTGTACCGTCTGGACCAGTCGCCGAAGACGATCACGTCGGGGCGGCGGACGACGGGCGAACGACGGGGGAGGACGTCCCATGGGCGACACCATGACGGCGGTACCGACAACGGTGCCGGGGCCGCGCGCGCAGACCCGCACGACGGGTGACGGCGGGCCGGTCCGCGTCCCGCACGTCCCGGGGTTCGCCCGGCGCGTCGAGGGCGCGGCCGGCACCGCGGCCGGTGCCTCCGCCAAGCAGCGGGGCAAGGCGCTGCGGGAGCGGGTCCCCCGCTCCGCGCACGCCACCCTGCTCCCCGTCGCCGGGCGCCTCGGCGCCGTCGGCGCCGTCGAGGAGTCCAGCCGGGACCGGGTGCCCGAGCTGACCCCGCTCCGCGTCGGACGCATGGCGGCCGGACCCTTCGCGTTCCTGCGCGGATCCGCCGGCCTCATGGCCCACGACCTCACCGGCTCCCCCGTCACGGGCGTCCCCGCCCAGATCTGCGGCGACGCCCACGCCGCCAACTTCGGGATCTACGGAGACGCCAGCGGGCGTCTCGTCATCGATCTCAACGACTTCGACGAGACCGTCGTCGGCCCCTGGGAATGGGACCTCAAGCGGCTCGCCACCTCCCTCGTCCTCGCCGGCCGCGAAGCCGGCGCCGACGAGGACACCTGTCGGGCCGCCGCCTTCGACACCGTCGGCGCCTACCGGCGCACCATGCGCCTGCTCGCCCGGCTCCCCGTCCACGACGCGTGGAACGCCATCGCCGACGAGGAACTCGTCTCCCACACCGACGCCCGCGATCTCGTCGGCACTCTCGAACGCGTCCAGGCCAAGGCCCGCAAGAACACCAGCGCCCGCTTCGCGGCCCGGTCCACCGAGGCCGTCGCCGAGGCGGAGGGCGGCGGCAGGCGCTTCGCCGACGCACCGCCCGTGCTGCGGCGCGTCGGCGACGCGGAGGCGGCCGCCGTCGCCACGGCCCTGGGCCCGTACCTGGAGACGCTCTCCGAGGACCGGCTGCCGCTCCTCGCCCGCTACGCCATCCACGATGTCGCGTTCCGCGTCGTCGGCACCGGCAGCGTGGGCACCCGCTCTTATGTGGTGCTGCTGCTCGACCACCGGGGCGAGCCGCTCGTCCTCCAGGTCAAGGAGGCCCGGCCGTCCGCCCTGCTGCCCCACCTGCCGGCCGTCGGCTTCACGGTGCCGGACGCCGGGCATGAGGGGCGGCGCGTGGTCCTCGGACAGAAGCGGATGCAGGTCGTCAGCGATCTGCTGCTCGGCTGGACGACGGTCCAGGGCCGCGACTTCCAGGTACGGCAGTTCCGCAACCGCAAGGGCAGCGTGGACCCGAACGCCCTGACCGCCGACCAGTTCGACGACTACGGCCGCATGACCGGTGCCCTGCTGGCCCGTGCCCACGCCCACAGCGCGGACCCGCGCCTGATAGCCGGCTACTGCGGCAAGAACGAGGAGCTCGACGACGCCGTCGCGGCCTTCGCCGTCACCTACGCGGACCGGACCACCGCGGACCACGCCGACATGCTGGCGGCCATACGGACCGGCCGCATAGCCGCCGAGACCGGAGTCTGACGACGGCCGACGGGCAGCCGGGGAGCCCGGGAGCCGGGGAGCCGGGGAGCCGCCGACGGGCGCCCCGGGCGCCCCGGACGGGCCTGCCGACGATGGTCGCGCGACCGTTCCGGCGCGCGGTCGGGCGGTGGTCGCGCGACCGGTCGGGCGGGTGGTGTGCGGTGCCTGACGCCCACGGACGCTGCGCCGCGCCTGCCACCCGGCTGGCCTCTGCCGCAGACGGCTCGGCAGGGGTGTCCGGCGACGGCACTCCGCGCGCGGTGGCACGGCGGGGACGTTCCGTGCCGCGGTCCCGTGCTGTCGTCCCGCGTGGCGGTCCGGCACCGGGCGAACGAGCTTCACGAAAAATCGGGGGGAGGGGGAGGGAGGGGAGGGGGGAGGGCCCCCGAAAAGGGTCGTAGGGTGGTCCGGACGAGCCGGATCGAGAACGTGGGCAGGCGTGGACGTGAGCGTGGACCAGGGCGTGAGTGGCGAGTCCGACGAGCGGCCCGAGGCACGGCTGGAGAAGGCCGTACGGGTGGCCGAGCAGGCCCTGATCGAGTTCGAGATCGCGGTCGAGACCTTCCGGGTCGAGGTGGAGAACTTCTCCCGGCTGCACCACCAGCGGCTCGGCCCCATGTACGCGCGCCTCGACGAGCTGGACGCCCGGATCGCCGAGGCCACGGCGGCCCGCACCGGGGACCCGGAGGACCTGCGGCGGGCGCAGGAGGCGCGCGCCGCCGCGGCGCCGCTGCCCGGCGTCGAGGAACTCCTCCACGAGTGGATCGACTCCGAGGGCCTGTCCGAGGAAGCCGCCGCGATGCTCACCGACCGCCCGGTGCAGCCCCCGAAGCGGGTCCGGCCGTCCGACGAGGTCCGCAAGCTGTACCGCGACCTGGTGCGGCAGGCCCACCCGGACCTCGCGAGGGACGAGACCGAGCGCCGCCGGCGCGAGGAGTTCGTCACCCGCGTCAACGCGGCCTACGCGCGCGGCGACGAGAACCAGCTGCGCGCCCTGACCGAGGAGTGGGCGGCCGGCCCCGTGCCGGAGATGCGGCTCAGCGAGAGCGAGGAGCTGTACGCGCGCCTCGAGTGGCTGTCCGAGCGCAAGGAGATGCTGTCGCGGGTGGCGCGCGAGCTGGAGGAAAGCGGCATCGGCGCCATGCTGCGGATGGCGCCCGACGACCCGGACCGGCTCCTCGAAGAGATCGCCGAGCAGCTGCGGGCCCAGGTCGCCGAGCGCGAGGCGGAGCTCGCCGGGCTCGTGCAGTAGGTTCGTGACCAGTGCGCCCGTGAGCGGCGCGACGTTGCCGAGGGAAGGCCTGGACCATGAATTTCGCCCCGCTGCCGTCGGTCGACGCGGCCTCCGTTCCGGCCGACGCCCTCGTGCTGGACGTCCGTGAGGACGACGAGTGGGCGGCCGGTCACGTCGAGGGCGCGCTGCACGTGCCGATGAGCGACTTCGTGGCCCGCTTCGACGTGGTGAGCAAGGCGGTGGGCGACGGCCGCAGGGCGTACGTGGTGTGCCGGTCCGGCCGCCGGTCCGCGCAGGTCACGCAGTACCTGGTCGGCCAGGGCATCGACGCCGTGAACGTGGACGGCGGCATGCAGGCCTGGGACGGTGCCGGGCGCCCGATGGTGACGGACGGCGGCAGCCCCGCACAGGTGCTGTAGCGGCTTTCGGCCCTTCGTGGGCCGGTCAGGCGAAGGGGTGGGCGGCCAGGAGGTCGCCCAGTTCCTCCTCGTGCCGTGCGGCCGGGCCGAGGGACAGTTCGAGGTACTTGGCCCAGGCGTGGTAGCGGTGCAGCACGTAGTCGGTGTCGGCGCCGAAGCCGCCGTGCAGGTGCTGGGCGGTCTGGACGACGCGGCGCACCCCTTCCGCCGCCCAGATCTTGGCGACGGCGATGTCCGCGGCGGCGGGCAGCGCGGTGGTGGCGCCGGACGCCAGCCGCCAGGCGGCCTGCCAGAGGGTGACGTCCATGGCGCGCAGATCGATGTAGCGGTCGGCTGTCTGGACGGCGACGGCCTGGAACGTGGCCACGGGATGCCCGAACTGCTCGCGTCGGCCCGTGTATTCGCTGGTCATCGCGAGGACCTGTTCGCCGAGTCCGAGGGCGAGGGCGCAGGTTCCGGTGGCGAGGAGGCCGTGCAGCCAGGACCAGGCGCCGTCGGTGTCGATGACGTCGTCGGGGCCGAGCCGGACATCGGTGAGGCGGAGGTCGGCGAGCAGTTCGCCGTGGGTGCCGTACTGGTCGGCCAGGGTGAGTCCGGTGTGGTCGCCGGGCACCAGGGCGACGACGGTACGGCCGTCTGGGGTGTGCGCGGGGACGGCGATGCGGTCCGCCCGGTGGGCCCAGGGAACGGCGCTGGTGTGCCCGTCGAGCGTCCAGCCGGTGGTGTCGCGGCGGGCGGTGACGGCGAGTGGTGCCGGGTCGTGGCCGGTACGGCCGTGGGCGGCGGCGGTGAGGACGAGTTCGCCGCGCGCGACGCGGGGCAGCAGGTCGGCGGCGGTCGCGGCCGGGCCGTACCGCTGGAGGGTGAGGGCGACCGCGCCGGTCTCCAGCAGGGGGACGCGGGCGAGCGCCCGCGCGGATGCGCGCAGCACGATGCAGAGCGCGATGGGGTCGAGGCCCGAGCCGCCGTGGGCGGGGTCGACGACGAGGCCCAGCAGGTCGGTGGCGGCGAGGTGGGCCCACAGGGCACGGTCGAGGTCGTCGGCGACGGCGCCCGGTGTGAGAGCGGGGCTGGGTACGGCGTCGGGGGCGATGTCGGCGAAGACGGCCTGGGCCGTTTCGGCGGCGGCCTGTTGTTCTTCGGTGAAGGTGAAGTCCACTGTCCTGCCCTTCCCTTGGCTGCCCCGGCTCGGGATCCGGCTGATCCGACGGAATCGGATCTGACGGATCGTCAAGATAGGGCAGCCGCAGGCGGAAGGGAATGGGCGGGCAGGCGCGGCGGTGGTCGGCCGGCGGCCGGTCAGCGGTCGAAGTCGAGCTCGACGTCCGGGGTGGCGGGGTGGGACTGGCAGGCCAGGACGTAGCCGGCCTCGGTCTCCTCGGGCTCCAGGGCGAAGTTGCGGTCCATCCGTACCTCGCCGGAGACGAGGAAGGCGCGGCAGGTGCCGCAGACGCCGCCCTTGCAGGCGTACGGGGCGTCCGCCCGAGCGCGCAGCACCGTTTCGAGCAGCGTTTCGCCTTGCTGGACGGGCCAGTTGCCGGACCGGCCGTGCAGGGTGGCGGTCAGCGTGGCGTCGGCGGGGGCGTTCGCCGCGGGGGCCGGGGCGGGGGCCGAGCCGTCGTCGACGTGGAAGATCTCCTGGTGGACCCGGGAGCGGTCGACGCCGAGGTCGCGCAGGGCCTGCTCGGCGCTCTGGACGAGGCCGAACGGGCCGCACAGGAACCAGCCGTCGATCGCGTCGACGGGCAGCAACGCGGGCAGCAGGTCGGTGAGCCGTGCGTGGTCGAGCCGTCCGGAGGGGAGCCCGGCCTGCTGTTCCTCGCGGGAGAGCGCGGTGACGAGCTGGAAGCGGTCGGGGAAGCGGTCCTTCAGCTCCGCGACCTCGTCCAGGAACATCGTGGAGGCCGCGGTGCGGTCGCTGCGGACGAGGCAGAAGCGGGCCTCGGGTTCGCGGGCGAGCAGGGTGGCGGCCATCGAGAGCACCGGGGTGATGCCGCTGCCGCCGACCACGGCCGCGAAGTGTCCGGGGCGCGGGGCGAGGACGAAGCGGCCGGTGGGTTCCATGACGTCGACGGTGTCGCCGACGGTGAGTTCCTTGAGCGCGTACGTGGAGAACTCGCCGCCGTCGACCAGCCGGATGCCGACCTTCAGGGCCGGGGGCTCGCCGTCGGCGGGGGCCGGGGCGCAGATCGAGTAGGTACGCCGGATCTCCTCGCCGTGCTGTCCGGAGCGGCGCAGGGCGAGGTGCTGTCCGGGGGTGTGGCGGTAGGCGTCGCTCAGCTCGGGCGGGACGGTGAAGGTCACGGCCACGGAGTCGTCGGTGAGCTGCTCGATCTCGCTCACCCGGAGCGGATGGAATCCGGCCCGTCCGGTGCTGGGGGTCGGCATCTACAACTCCTTGAAGTGGTCGAACGGTTCACGGCAGGCGGCGCAGCGGCGCAGCGCCTTGCACGCGGTGGAGGAGAAGCGGCTGAGGAGTTCGGTGTCGGTGGAGCCGCAGTGGGGGCAGCGGATGGCGAGGGTGAGCGGGACGGGTCCGCCGGCCGGGCCCTGGGGCCGGGGCGGGGCGATGCCGAACTCGGCGAGTTTGCGGCGGCCTTCCTCGCTGATGTCGTCCGTGGACCAGGCGGGGGTGAGGACGGTGACGACGGAAACCTCGGGTATGCCGTGCTCGTGGAGGGCGTGCTCGATGTCGGCGGACATCGCCTCGACGGCCGGGCAGCCGGTGTACGTCGGGGTGAGGTCGACCTGGACCCGGCCGGGGCCCTTGAGGTGCACGCCGCGCACGACGCCGAGGTCGGCGAGGGTGAGGACGGGCAGCTCGGGGTCGGGGACGGCGCCGGCGATCCGGGCCAGCTCCGCTTCGAGTGCGGTCGGGGCGATGGCGGGGTCGTGGGCGGTGGTCACCAGGACGCTCCGGGGTGACTGCGGTGCAGGTGCTGCATTTCGGCGAGCAGGCGGCCGAACGGTTCGGTGTGCAGTCCCTGGCGGCCGGCGCCCGCGCTCCAGGCGCCGGTGCGGGCGCCGGTGGGCACGGTGAGCGTGGCCCGTTCGAGGACGGCGCCGACCGAGTCGAGCCAGGCGCGCTCCATCGCCTCGGTGTCGAGGGCGAGGCCGTCGAGCGGCTGGAACAGCTCGCCCGTGTAGCGCCACAGGGCGTCGCAGGCCCGCTGCATCCGGTGGTGGCTCTCGTCGGTGCCGTCGCCGAGGCGCAGGGTCCAGTGTTCGGCGTGGTCCTGGTGGTAGGCCACTTCCTTGACGGCCTTGGCGGCGAGTCCGGCGAAGGGGCTGTCGCCCGCGGCCAGTTCGGCGTAGAGCAGCCGCTGGTAGGTGGAGAAGTACAGCTGCCGGGCGATGGTGTGGGCGAAGTCGCCGTTGGGCTGCTCGACGAGCTGGCAGTTGCGGAAGGCGCGCTCCTCGCGGAGGTAGGCCAGTTCGTCCTCGTCGCCGGCGAGGGAGAGCAGGACGCGGGCCTGGCCGAGGAGGTCGAGCGCGATGTTGGCGAGGGCGACCTCCTCTTCGAGGACGGGGGCGTTGCCCGCCCATTCGCCCAGGCGCTGGGCGAGGACGAGGGCGTCGTCGCCGAGGGGGAGCGCGGCGGCCGGGACGGAGGGCGCGTCGGTGGTGGTGGCGAGTCCGGGACTGGTCACAGGTGCTTCACCCCGTCCGGGATCTCGTAGAAGGTGGGGTGCCGGTAGGCCTTGTCGGCGGCGGGCTCGAAGAAGGGGTCCTTCTCGTCCGGGGAGGAGGCGGTGACGGCGCTGGAGGGGACGACCCAGATCGACACGCCTTCGCTGCGGCGGGTGTAGAGGTCGCGGGCGTTGCGCAGGGCCATCTCCGCGTCGGGCGCGTGGAGGCTGCCGGCGTGGGTGTGGGACAGTCCGCGGCGCGAGCGCACGAACACCTCCCACAGCGGCCATCCGTCGGTGGTCATGCCCGTGCCTCCCCGTTCTCGTGCGCGTTCGTGTGCTGCTGGTGCTTGCCGGCGTACGCCGCGGCGGCGTCTCTGACCCACGCGCCGTCCTCGTGGGCCTGGCGCCGCGTGGTCAGCCGCTGGTCGTTGCAGGGCCCGTTGCCCTTGAGGACGTCCCAGAACTCGTCCCAGTCGATGGGGCCGAAGTCGTAGTGCCCGCGCTCCTCGTTCCACTTCAGGTCGGGGTCGGGGAGGGTGAGGCCGAGGGACTCGGCCTGCGGGGCGGCGATGTCGACGAAACGCTGCCGCAGCTCGTCGTTGGAGTGCCGCTTGATCTTCCAGGCCATGGCCTGCGCGGAGTGGGTGGACGCGTCGTCCGCCGGACCGAACATCATCAGGGAGGGCCACCACCAGCGGTCCACCGCGTCCTGGGCCATGGCGTGCTGGGCCTCGGTGCCGCGGGAGAGGGCGAGCAGCGCCTCGTATCCCTGGCGCTGGTGGAAGGACTCCTCCTTGCAGACCCGGACCATCGCGCGGGCGTACGGCCCGTAGGAGCAGCGGCACAGGGGGACCTGGTTGGTGATCGCGGCGCCGTCCACGAGCCAGCCGATGGCGCCGACGTCGGCCCAGGTCAGCGTCGGGTAGTTGAAGATCGACGAGTACTTCTGGCGGCCGGAGTGGAGCTTGTCGAGCAGCTCGTCGCGGCTGGTGCCGAGGGTCTCGGCGGCGCTGTACAGATACAGGCCGTGTCCGGCCTCGTCCTGCACCTTGGCCATGAGGATCGCCTTGCGCCGCAGGGAGGGCGCGCGGGTGATCCAGTTGGCCTCCGGCTGCATGCCGATGATCTCGGAGTGGGCGTGCTGGGCGATCTGGCGGATCAGACCCGTGCGATACGCGTCGGGCATCCAGTCGCGCGGCTCGATGCGCTCGTCGGTGGCGATGGCGGCGTCGAACACCGCCTCCAAGGCGGCCTGGGGCACCTCTGCCCCCTCCGTCGCCGTCGTCTCTGCCGTACCTGCGGTCATCGGACCCCCTACCGACCGATCGTTCGGTTGAATGACTTCAATGGTCGTTCGGGGGCCCGTATGGTGTCAACCTCTGTGGATAACTCCTTGGGCCGAGTGGGGAACGGGGCGCGATGGGCGCGTACGACAACGACGCTGACGACGCTGCGGCTGCCGGGAAAGCGGCGGCGGACACGGAATCGGACCCGCCCGGTCCGGACGGTGTGCCCGAGCAGACGACCGCCGCCGCTCAGGCGCCGCCCAAGCCACCGGAGCCGCCCGTACTCCCACCGCCCGCGCCTGCTCCCGCTTCCGAGCAGGCCGCTCCGGCCGGACGCCGGGGCCCCGGGATCGCCGGGCTCTCGACGCGGTACCAGGTCGTCGCCGCCGTCGCCCTCGCCGTTGTCGGCGTCTTCGGCTGCGTCCACCTCGCGATGGTCTTCCTGCACGTCGCGCCCTTGAACACGCTCACCAAGCAGCACGGGACGGCCGTGGACGACTGGATCTACCCCGAGCTGGAACAGAACTGGAAGCTCTTCGCTCCCAACCCGCTCCAGCAGAACATCGCCGTCGAGGCCCGCGCCCAGATCCGCGGCGCGGACGGCACCCGCCGCACCACCGGCTGGATCGGCCTCACCGCCCAAGACACCGAGCGGATCCGCGGCAACATCGTCCCCAGCCACACCGAGCAGAACGAACTGCGCCGTGCCTGGGAGTTCTTCCTCAACTTCCACACCGAGGACCAGCTCCCGAACGGCCTGCGCGGCGAGCTGTCCGAGGGCTATCTGCGACGGATCGTGATCTCCCGCCTCGACGAGCGGGAACTCGGCGGCACCGTCCAGAAGATCCAGGTGCGCTCGGTGACCCGGGCCGTCCCCGCCCCCGCGTGGAGCACCGAGAAGATCGACACCCGCCCCGTCCACCGCACCTACCGATGGTGGTCGATCACCGACGCCGACCGGCCCGCCTTCGCCGCCGAAGCCGGGGCGGAAGCCGGCACCGGCACCGGAACCTCCACCGCCCGGACGGAGACCGCCGCCCGATGAGCCACCCGTCCGCTCCCCCGTCCCCCGCCCCCGCGCCCGCGCCCCGCCGGTCCGCCGACCGCCGTCTCGCCGCCGCCGTCCAGAAGGTCACCGCGCACGCCCTCGGCCCGTACCAGACGGCGGTCATCCGGATCGGCTTCTCCCTCACCTGGCTGCTGTTCCTGTTGCGCGAATGGCCGCACCGCCAGGAGCTGTACGGACCCGACAGCCCCTGGTCCTGGGAGATGGGCCGGCGGCTGATCGCCGAGAACCACTCCTTCACCGCGCTCATGTGGTCCGACGGCCGGCTCTGGTTCGAGATCGTCTACGGCCTCGCCGTGCTCTCCGCCGTCCTGCTGCTGCTCGGCTGGCACACCCGCGCCGTCTCGGTGCTCTTCATGGCCGGGGTGCTGTCCCTGCAGAACCGCTCCATCTTCATGGGCGACGGCGGCGACAACGTCGTCCACCTCATGGCGCTCTACCTGGTCTTCACCCGCTGCGGACAGGTCTGGTCGCTCGACGCCCGGCGCGCCGCCCGCACGCGCGCGCGTGCGGCAGCGGAAGGTCTGCCCGAGGAGAGCGTGGGCGGCGGCCCCGTCGGCCCGCTGCTGTGGATCGTGCTCGGCGGCTTCCTGATGGCCGCCACCTGGTTCTCCGACGTCAGCGGCGAGGGCTGGCTGCTGCTCCTGCTCTGGGTGCTGTGGCTGGGCCAGGCACTGTGGTGGCTGGTGGGCCGGTACGCGCCCGGCGAGCCGCGCACCCTGCTCGACGTGATCGCCAACCTGGCCCACAACGCCACCCTCGTCGTGATCATGGCGGAGGTCTGTCTGATCTACGCCACGGCCGGCTGGTACAAGGTCCAGGGCTCGCGCTGGCAGGACGGCACCGCGCTCTACTACCCGCTCCAGCTCGACTACTTCTCCCCCTGGCCCGCCCTCTCCGACCTGATGGGGAGCAGCGGGACGCTGGTGCTCCTGGTGAGCTACGGCACCGTGATCGTCCAGGTCGCCTTCCCGTTCACGCTCTTCCACCGCAGGATCAAGAACGTGCTCCTGGCCATGATGATGCTGGAGCACGCCGGCATCGCCCTGCTGCTCGGGCTGCCGTTCTTCTCGCTCGCGATGATCACCGCGGACGCGGTCTTCCTGCCCACGGTCTTCCTGGTGTGGCTGGGCGGCCGGGTCGCGTGGGGCCGGGACCGGCTGCTGCGGCGCCCGCCTGCCGCGGCGGATGGCGGCGACCCGGGAGACCCGGGACACGCGGACGCGCCGGGCGTCCGGCTGCCGGGGCAGAGCCGTACGGATGAGGGGACCGGACCCGGCCCCCGTACCCTCGTCGGGTGAGCACCACCGAAGAACAGCCGATCCAGTACGACGAGGGCTTCGGCCCCGAGATCGGCGTCGGCCCGCATCCGCGGCCGTGGCCCGAGGGCGAGCGCTACGACCCCGAGCTGCTGGCCGGGGGCGACCGGCGCAACGTCGTCGACCCGTACCGCTACTGGACGCGCGAGGCGATCGTCGAGGACCTGGACACCCGCCGCCACGACTTCCACGTGGCGGTGGAGAACTGGGGCCACGACTTCAACATCGGTTCCGTGGTGCGCACCGCCAACGCCTTCCTGGCGAAGGAGGTGCACATCGTGGGCCGCCGCCGCTGGAACCGGCGCGGGGCGATGGTCACCGACCGCTACCAGCATGTGCGCCACCACGCGGACACGGCGGAGCTGACCGCTTGGGCGGCCGCCGAGGACCTGCCGATCATCGGCATCGACAACCTGCCCGGCGCGGTGCCGCTGGAGCGGACCGTGCTGCCGCGCCGCTGTGTGCTGCTGTTCGGGCAGGAGGGCCCCGGGCTCACCGAGGAGGCCCGCGCGCACGCGTCGATGACCTGCTCGATCGCCCAGTTCGGCTCGACCCGATCGATCAACGCGGGCGCCGCCGCGGCCGTCGCCATGCACGCGTGGGTGCAGCGCTACGCCGACATCCCGGAAGGCCCCGCCGGAGCGTAGCGCCCGCGTACAGGCCCGGAAACGGCGTCGTGCCCCCGGGGAGGCCGGGGGCACGACAGAGGAGCGTCCGGGAAACGTCAGGCCTGGCGGCGGACCTCCACCACCCGGAAGCGGTTGGACACGAAGGCGCCGTCGCACAGCGCCGCGTTCGCCGCCGGGTTGCCGCCCGAGCCGTGGAAGTCGGAGAACGCGGCCGTCTGGTTCACGAAGACCCCGCCCGTCAGGTTGAGCGAGAGCTGCGCCGACTCCTCCAGGCAGACCTCCTCGACGGCCCGCTCGGTCTCGGCCGAGGTGGTGTACGCGCCGACCGTCATCGCGCCCTTCTCGCGGACCGTGCGGCGCAGCAGCTCCAGCGCGTCGGCGGTCGAGTCGACCGAGACGGCGAAGGAGACCGGGCCGAAGCACTCGGAGAAGTACGCCGCCTCGCTGTCCGGCTTGGAGCCGTCCAGCTTCACGATGACCGGCGTGCGCACGACGGCGTCCGGGAAGTCGGGGTTGGCCACCTCGCGGGAGGCCAGCGCCACCTCGCCGAGGCCCGCGGCCGCCTCCAGGCGCGCCTTCACGTCGGGGTTGACGAGGGCGCCGAGCAGCCCGTTCGCCCGGGCGTCGTCGCCGAGCAGACCGCTCACGGCGGCCGCGACGTCGGCGACCACCTCGTCGTAGGACTTCGGGCCCTGGTCGGTGGTGATGCCGTCGCGGGGGATCAGCAGGTTCTGCGGGGTGGTGCACATCTGGCCGCTGTACAGGGACAGCGAGAAGGCCAGGTTGCCGAGCATGCCCTTGTAGTCGTCGGTGGAGTCGACGACGACCGTGTTGACGCCGGCCTTCTCCGTGTAGACCTGCGCCTGGCGGGCGTGGGCCTCCAGCCAGTCGCCGAAGGCGGTCGAGCCGGTGTAGTCGATGATCCGGACCTCGGGGCGGACGGCCAGGGTCTTGGCGATGCCCTCGCCGGGACGCTCGACGGCCAGCGCCACCAGGTTGGGGTCGAAGCCGGCCTCGGCGAGCACCTCGCGGGCGATCTTGACGGTGAGGGCCAGCGGGAGCACCGCGCGCGGGTGCGGCTTGACCAGCACCGGGTTGCCGGTGGCGAGGGAGGCGAACAGGCCCGGGTAGCCGTTCCAGGTCGGGAAGGTGTTGCAGCCGATGACGAGGCCGATGCCGCGGCCGACCGCCGTGAACTCCTTGCTGAGCTCCAGCGGGTCGCGCTTGCCCTGCGGCTTGGACCAGGCGGCGCGGCCGGCCGGGGTGCGGGTCTGCTCCTCGTACGCGTACGCCACGGCCTCCAGGCCGCGGTCCTGCGCGTGCGGGCCGCCGGCCTGGAACGCCATCATGAACGCCTGGCCGCTGGTGTGCATGACGGCGTGGGCGAACTCGTGCGTGCGGGCCGAGATCCGGGCGAGGATCTCCAGGGACACCAGGGCACGGGTCTCGGGGCCGGCGTCGCGCCACGCGGCCATGCCGGCGCGCATCGCGGGGAGCAGCACGTCGAGGTCGGCGTGCGGGTACTCGACGCCGAGCTCCGGGCCGTACGGCGAGGTCTCGGCACCGGTCCAGCCGTCGGTGCCGGGCTGGTCGAGCTCGAAGCGCTTGCCGAGCAGGCCCTGGTAGGCGGCGAGGCCGGCGGCGGCGTCCAGCGAGCCGTTCTCCCCGTAGGCCTTGGGGTGCTCCGGGTGCGGTGACCAGTAGGCGCGGGTGCGGATGGTGGCGAGGGCCTGATCGAGAGTGGACCGGTGCTTCTCGGCCAGAACGTCGGTGGTCAGCTGAGTGGTGGCCATGAATGGACCAACTCCTCGTCGAGCTGGGCAGGGAGACGCGTACGGAGTTAGAGTAACCGAACGATCGGTCGGGACAAGGGGGTCCGTCGATCCTGTGGAAAACCCATCGGGGAGGATCACTCCTATGAGCGCCAACACGACGGTCCAGGGGAGCGACGCGGTGCCGGCCGACGGAGCCGGACCTCTCGCCCCGGACATCGGCCCGCGCGTGGACTCCGGCGCCGCGCCGGGCCTTTCACCTGGCAGTACGGTCGCCGTGGTCGGTACGGGCACCATGGGCCAGGGCATCGCCCAGGTCGCCCTGACCGCCGGTCATTCCGTACGTCTGTACGACAGTGCGCCCGGTCGGGCGGAGGAGGCCGTGGCCGCCGTCGCCGGCCGGCTGGAGCGGCTGGTCGCCAAGGGCCGGCTCGGCGCGGCGGAGCGCGACGCGGCACTCGACCGGCTGCACCCGGCCGCCGAACTCGCCGGTCTCGCGGACGCCGCCCTGGTCGTCGAGGCGATCGTCGAACGGCTCGACGTCAAGCAGGGGCTCTTCGCGGACCTGGAGAAGGTCGTCGGCGACGACACGGTGCTCGCCACCAACACCTCCTCCCTCTCCGTCACCGCCATCGCGGGCGGCCTGCGCCGCCCCGGCCGGTTCGTCGGCCTGCATTTCTTCAACCCGGCCCCGCTGCTGCCGCTCGTCGAGGTCGTCAGCGGCCACGCCACCGACCCGGACACCGCCACGCGCGCGTACGAGACGATGCGGGGCTGGGGCAAGACGCCGGTGCGCTGCGCGGACACCCCGGGCTTCATCGTGAACCGGATCGCCCGCCCCTTCTACGCCGAGGCGCTGCGCGTCTTCGAGGAGGGCGGCGCCGACCCGGCCACGATCGACGCGGCGCTGCGCGAGTCCGGCGGCTTCAAGATGGGGCCCTTCGAGCTGACCGACCTCATCGGCCAGGACGTCAACGAGGCCGTGACCCGCTCGGTGTGGGAATCCTTCTTCCAGGACCCCAAGTTCACGCCCTCGCTCGCGCAGCGGCGGCTCGTCGAGTCGGGCCGGCTCGGCCGCAAGTCGGGGCACGGCTGGTTCCCGTACGCGGAGGGCGCCGAGCGCCCCGAGCCGCACACCGCGCCGCCCGCCGAGGCGCCCGCGCGGGTCACGGTGCGAGGGTCGCTCGGACCCGCCGAGCCGCTGGTGGAGCTGTTCGAGGCCGCCGGGATCACGGTGCGGCGCACCACCGGGGACGGGTACGTCGAACTGCCCGGAGGGGCCAGGCTCGGCCTCGCGGACGGCGAGACGTCCTTCGAGTACCGCAAGGACGACGTCGTCTCCTTCGACCTGGCGCTCGACTACGCGGCGGCGAGCCGGATCGTCCTGTCGGCCCGCGAGGGGATGGATCCCGACATCCTCGCGGAGGCCGTGGGGCTCTTCCAGGCACTGGGCAAGAAGGTCTCCGTGATCGGCGACGTGCCGGGCATGATCGTGGCCCGTACGGTCGCGATGCTCGCCGACCTCGCCGCCGACGCCGTGGACCGGCGGGTCGCCACCGCCGAGGACGTGGACACGGCGATGCGACTGGGCGTCAACTACCCGGCGGGCCCACTGGAGTGGGCGGCGCGCATCGGGCACAGGCGCGTATGCGACCTGCTCGGCGCGCTGCACGACCGTTACCCGACCGGACGCTACGCGCCCTCGCTCGCCCTCGCGCGGCGGGGCTTCGACGAGGGTGCGGAGGAGCAGTCATGACCACCGCGCGACGCGACACGTACACCCCCGAGACGCTGCTCTCGGTCGCCGTCCAGGTCTTCAACGAGCGTGGCTACGACGGCACGTCCATGGAGCACCTGTCCAAGGCGGCGGGCATCTCCAAGTCGTCGATCTACCACCATGTGTCCGGCAAGGAGGAGCTGCTGCGGCGGGCCGTCAGCCGGGCGCTCGACGGGCTGTTCGCCGTCCTCGCCGAGCCGGCCGCGGGCCGGGGCCGGGCCGTCGAGCGGGTCGAGTACGTGACCCGGCGCACCGTCGAGGTGCTGATAGACGAACTGCCGTACGTGACGCTGCTGCTGCGCGTGCGGGGCAACACCACGACCGAGCGGTGGGCGATGGAGCGGCGCCGCGAGTTCGACCACCGGGTGGCCGAGCTGCTGAAGGCGGCGGCCGCCGACGGTGACCTGCGCGCGGACGTGGACATCCGGCTCGCCACCCGGCTGCTCTTCGGGATGATCAACTCGCTGGTGGAGTGGTACCGGCCGCACCACGACTCCCCGGCGGAGCGGGACCAGCTGGCGGACACCGTCGTACGGATGGCCTTCGACGGGCTGAGGACCGCCCGCTGAGCCACACGACCGGCAGCCCCTTCTCGTAGCCCCGACAGCCCGCCCGGATCCGTTCCGGGCGGGCTGTCGTGCGCCGGGGCGGGGCTCAGTCGCCGTGGCCGGGGTCCGGGTCCAGGTCGGTCTCCTCGAAGACCAGCAGGGTGCGGGTCGACAGGACCTCGGGCATGGACTGGAGCCGGGTGAGCACCAGCTCGCGCAGGGTCCGGTTGTCCGGGGTGTGCACCAGCAGCAGGACGTCGAAGTCGCCGCTGACCAGCGCTATGTGCGCGGCGCCCGGCAGGGCCTGGAGCTGTTCGCGGACGGTCCGCCACGAGTTCTGGACGATCTTGAGGGTGATGTAGGCGGAGGCGCCGTGCCCCGCCCGCTCGTAGTCGACGCGGGCGCCGAAGCCGCGGATCACGCCGTCGTCGATGAGCCGGTTGATGCGCGCGTACGCGTTGGCGCGTGAGACGTGCACCCGCTCGGCGACGGAGCGGACCGAGGCGCGGCCGTCGGCCTGGAGCAGCCGCAGGATCGCGCGGTCGATGGTGTCCAGCGGGCGGGCCGGGCCCGGCGGGGTGACCATGACGGCAGGACCGGACGGAGCCCCCGAGGGAACGCCGGGCGCGGGCCCGGAGGGAGCGGTGGTCGCGGGCCCGGGAGGAGCGGTGGACGGAGTTCCTGACGAGGTCCCTGTGCCGGTGCCGGATCCCGCGCCGGCCGGCGCGGGGAGGGCGGTGTCGGGGGATGTGTTCAGGCGTGTGTCATCCGTACCCCGTATGGCCCCGGCCATTTGTTCATCCGCCATGTCCCCCCGCCTCTCTCCCGTGGACGCCCTGCACCCATCCCAGGCTGTGGAGAACCGTTTGTCCACAGGCTGGAGGTGCCTGTAGCCAAAATGCCTCCACGACCGAACAATCGGTAGGTGAGGCGCGCCACATCGCGCGCCGCCCGCCCTCGGGTCTTATGCCCGCTCCCACGAGGAGGTGGACTCGTTGCAACAGCGCAGTTCGACAGTCCAAGAGCCCCCCGGTGCCGCCCGTGACTACCGGCTCACCCCGCCCCCGGCCTGGCAGCCCCGTACCGACCCCGCCCCGCTGCTGCCGGACGCGGAGCCGGTCCGCGTGCTCGGCACGGACGCGGTGGCCGACGCGGACCCCGCGCTGCTGCGCCGCCTCTACGCCGAGCTGATCCGCGGCCGCCGGTACAACGCGCAGGCCACCGCCCTGACCAAGCAGGGCCGGCTCGCCGTCTACCCCTCCACCACCGGCCAGGAGGCGTGCGAGGTCGCCGCCGCGCTGGCCCTGGAGGAGCGGGACTGGCTCTTCCCCTCGTACCGCGACACGCTCGCCGCCGTCGCCCGCGGCCTCGACCCCGTCGAGGCCCTGACCCTGCTGCGCGGCGACTGGCACACCGGCTACGACCCGCACGAGCACCGCATAGCGCCGCTCAGCACCCCGCTCGCCACCCAGCTCCCGCACGCCGTGGGCCTCGCCCACGCCGCCCGGCTGAAGGGCGACGACGTCGTCGCGCTCGCCATGGTCGGCGACGGCGGCACCAGCGAGGGCGACTTCCACAAGGCGCTGAACTTCGCCGCCGTCTGGCAGGCCCCCGTGGTCTTCCTCGTCCAGAACAACGGCTTCGCGATCTCCGTCCCGCTCGCCAAGCAGACCGCCGCCCCGTCCCTCGCCCACAAGGCCGTCGGATACGGGATGCCGGGCCGGCTCGTCGACGGCAACGACGCGGTCGCCGTCCACCAGGTGCTCACCGAGGCCGTCACCCGCGCCCGGCGCGGCGGCGGGCCCACCCTCGTCGAGGCCGTCACCTACCGGATCGACGCCCACACCAACGCCGACGACGCGACCCGCTACCGCGGCGACGCCGAGGTCGAGACGTGGCGGGCGCACGACCCGATCGTGATCCTGGAGCGCGAGCTGACCGAGCGCGGAATCCTCGACGAGGACGGCCGCCGCGCGGCCGCCGAGGACGCCGAGGAGATGGCGGCGCGGCTGCGCGAGCGGATGAACGCCGACCCCGTCCTGGACCCGATGGACCTGTTCGCCCATGTGTACGCCGAGAAGACCGCGCAGCTGCGCGAGCAGGCGGCACAGCTGCGGGCGGAGCTCGACGCCGAGAGCGAGGCGTGATGACCACGCACACGACCGCACGGCCGGCCGCGAAGGCCGCGGCCAAGCCGGCCACCATGGCGCAGGCCCTCCAGCGGGCCATGCGCGACGCCATGGCCGAGGACCCCACGGTCCACGTCATGGGCGAGGACGTCGGCACCCTCGGCGGCGTCTTCCGGGTCACCGACGGGCTCGCGAAGGAGTTCGGCGAGGACCGCTGCACCGACACGCCGCTGGCCGAGGCGGGCATCCTCGGCGCGGCCGTCGGCATGGCCATGTACGGGCTGCGGCCGGTCGTGGAGATGCAGTTCGACGCGTTCGCCTACCCGGCGTTCGAGCAGCTCGTCAGCCATGTCTCGCGGATGCGCAACCGCACCCGCGGCACCATGCCGATGCCGCTCGTCGTCCGTATCCCCTACGGGGGCGGGATCGGCGGCGTCGAGCATCACAGCGACTCCTCCGAGATCTACTACATGGCCACCCCGGGCCTGCACGTCGTCACCCCGGCGACCGTCGAGGACGCCTATGGGCTGCTGCGGGCCGCCATCGCCTCCGACGACCCGGTGGTCTTCCTGGAGCCCAAGCGGCTGTACTGGTCGAAGTCCGACTGGTCGCCCGAGGCGCCGGCCGCCGTCGAGCCGATCGGCAAGGCCGTGGTGCGCCGTCCCGGCACCAGTGCCACCCTCGTCACCTACGGGCCGTCCCTGCCGGTGTGCCTGGAGGCCGCCGAGGCCGCCGCGGCCGAGGGCTGGGACCTGGAGGTCGTCGACCTGCGCTCGCTCGTGCCCTTCGACGAGGAGACGGTGTGCGCGTCCGTGCGGCGCACCGGCCGGGCCGTCGTCGTGCACGAGTCGACCGGATTCGCCGGTCCGGGCGCCGAGATCGCCGCCCGGATCACCGAGCGCTGCTTCCACCACCTGGAGGCGCCGGTGCTGCGCGTGGCCGGCTTCGACATCCCGTATCCGCCGCCGATGCTGGAGCGGCACCACCTGCCGGGCGTGGACCGGATCCTGGACGCGGTCGCGCGGCTCCAGTGGGAGGCGCAGAGCTGATGGCGCAGGTCCTGGAGTTCAAGCTGCCCGACCTCGGCGAGGGCCTCACCGAGGCCGAGATCGTGCGCTGGCTGGTCGACGTCGGCGACGTCGTCGTCATCGACCAGCCGGTCGTCGAGGTCGAGACGGCCAAGGCGATGGTGGAGGTGCCCTGCCCGTACGGGGGCGTCGTCACCGCCCGCTTCGGCGAGGAGGGGACCGAACTGCCGGTCGGCGCACCGCTGCTGACCGTCGCCGTCGGCGGTGCGGCGGAGCCCGAGCCGGTGAAGACGACCGCCCCCGCGACCGCCTCCGCGACCGCCTCCGTGTCCGCCTCCGTGTCCGCGGAGGCCGCGGCCTCCGCCGTGTCTTCTGAGTACTCGGGCAATGTGCTCGTCGGCTACGGCACCACCGGGCCCGCCGCCCGGCGCCGCCGGGTCCGCCGCGAGAACCCGGCCGCCGCGACGGTCACCCTGCCGGCGCCCGCGCCGGTCGCCCCCGCCGTTCCGGTGGCGCCGAAGGGCCCCGTGGCCGTCATCTCGCCGCTGGTGCGCAAGCTCGCCCGGGACCGGGGACTCGACCTGCGCGAGGTGCGCGGCACCGGCCCCGAGGGGCTGATCCTGCGGGCCGACGTGGAGACGGCACTCGCCGTACGGGAGCGGCCCGCCCCGGCCGTCACCGCCCCCGCCCCGGCCACCCCGGCCGCCCCGGCGGTCGCCGCGGGGGAGCGGATCCCGCTGCGCGGGGTGCGCGGTGCCGTCGCCGACAAGCTGACGCGCAGCCGTACCGAGATCCCGGACGCCACCTGCTGGGTGGACGCCGACGCGACCGAGCTGATGACCGCGCGGGCGCGGATGAACGCGGCGGGCGGACCGAAGATCTCCGTCCTCGCGCTGCTCGCCAAGATCTGCGTCCACGCGCTGAGCCGTTTCCCCGAGCTCAACGCCACCGTCGACACGGCCGCGCGGGAGATCGTCCGGCTGCCGTCCGTGCACCTCGGGTTCGCGGCCCAGACCGAGCGCGGTCTGGTCGTGCCCGTGGTGAAGGACGCGGGCGGGCGCAGCGCCGAGTCGCTGTCCGCCGAGTTCGCCCGGCTGACCGAGGTGGCCCGGCAGGGGTCGCTGACCCCGGCGGACCTGACCGGCGGCACGTTCACGCTCAACAACTACGGGGTGTTCGGGGTCGACGGCTCCACGCCGATCATCAACCACCCCGAGGCGGCCATGCTCGGCGTCGGCCGGATCATTCCCAAGCCGTGGGTGTACGAGGGCGAGCTGGCGGTACGCCAGGTGGTGCAGCTCTCGCTCACCTTCGACCACCGGGTCTGCGACGGCGGCACGGCCGGCGGCTTCCTCCGCTACGTCGCGGACTGCGTCGAGAACCCGGCGGTGCTGCTGCGCACACTCTGACCGCCACAAGGACTCCGCCGGGAGCTCACACCAGCCGGGGCACGGGGCCCCATGGTGCCTGGCGGCCTTGTCCGGGGCCCAACCTCACGCCGGGCCCCGGACCGTTCAAGGGGGCGCGCATACTGCTGGGGTGACGACCGCATATGACGCCGTCGTGTTGGCCGGGGGCTCCGCCCGGCGGCTCGGCGGGGTCGACAAGCCAGCCGTACGGGTCGGGGGACGTCCCCTGCTCGACCGGGTCCTCGCGGGCTGCCGCGACGCCGGACGCACCGTCGTCGTCGCCGCGCCCCGCGCCACCTCCCGCCCCGTCGCGTGGGCCCGGGAGGATCCACCCGGCGGCGGCCCCGTCGCCGCGCTCGACGCCGGCCTGCGTCGCCTCGCGTCCCTCCCCACCGACGGTGCTCCCCCCGCTCCCCTCGCGCTCGTCCTCTCCGCCGATCTGCCGTTCTTCGACGCCGACACCGCGCGCCGGCTGGCCGGGGCACTGGACGCGGCACCGGACGCCGAGGCGGCCCTCGGGGTCGACACCGACGGGCGGCACCAGCCGCTGGTCGCGGCCTACCGGACCGAACCGCTGCGGCGAGCCCTCACCCGGGCCGCCGCGGAGCACGGCGGCACCCTGGACGGTCTTCCGCTGCGCAGGGTGACCGAGGCCCTGCGCGTCGTGCCCGTCCCGCCCGCTCCGGGGCACTCCGGACCGTTCGACGCGTCCTTCGACTGCGACACCTGGGGGGACGTCGCGACGGCCCGCACACGCATCAGGGAGCATGGGCACGTGCTGAACGAATGGATCACCGCAGTCAAGGACGAACTGGGCATCGACCTGGACGTCGACACGGCCGTGCTGCTCGACCTCGCCCGCGACGCCGCGCACGGTGTCGCGCGTCCGGCGGCGCCGCTGACCACCTTCCTGGTCGGCTACGCGGCGGGGCGGGCCGAAGGTGGCCCCGAGGCCGTCGCGGAGGCGGCCCGCAAGGCCGCCGCGCTCGCCCAGCGCTGGGCCGCCGAGCAGGACGACGCCGGATGACCAGCGACGAACGCGGGTCCGACGACGGCATGGACGAGGCCCTCGCGCTCGTCGGCCGCCGTCCCCGGCCGGCCGGCCCGGCCGGTCAGGACCCCGCGAGCGGCCCCGCCGTCCCGCCCCCGCAGACGTCCCCGGGCCACCGGCACGGCACCGCGTGGCCCGAGGCCCGGGCCGCCGCCGCGCGGGCCGGGACGACCGCGGCCGCGACCCGCCGCCCCGTGCCCGTACCGCTCGGGCAGGCCCTCGGCCGGGTCCTGGCCGAGCCGTTGCGCGCGCTCACCGACCTGCCCTCCTTCGACACCTCCGCGATGGACGGCTGGGCGGTCGCCGGTCCCGGCCCCTGGCGCACCGCCCCCGAGGGTCCCGAGGGTTCGGTCCTCGCCGGCCACGCCACCACCGCCGAACTCGCCGACGGCCACGCCGTCCGGATCGCGACCGGCGCCCGGGTGCCGGCCGGGGCGACCGCCGTCGTCCGCGCCGAGCACTCCCGTACCGACGCGGCCGGTCAGCTGCACGCCCGGCGCGAGGTCGTCCAGGGCCAGGACATCCGTCCCCGGGGCCAGGAGTGCCGGTCCGGCGACCGGCTGATGCCCGCCGGCAGCCTGGTGACCCCCGCCGTCCTCGGTCTCGCCGCCGCGGCCGGCTACGACGAGCTGACCACGTATCCGCGCCCCCGCGTGGAGGTCCTGGTCCTCGGCGACGAGCTGCTGACCTCCGGACTCCCCCACGAGGGCCTGATCCGCGACGCGCTCGGCCCGCTGCTCGACCCCTGGCTGTGCGCGCTCGGCGCCGACGTTCTCGGCGTCCGCCGGATCGGCGACGACGCCGAGGAGCTGTACCGGGCGGTCACCGGCTCCGCCGCCGACGTGGTGGTCACCACCGGCGGCACCGCGTCCGGGCCCGTCGACCACGTCCACCCGGTCCTGGCCAAGGCCGGCGCCACCCTGCTCGTCGACGGTGTCCGGGTCCGCCCCGGCCACCCCATGCTGCTCGCCGCGCTCGGTGATCCGGCGGACCGGTACCTCGTCGGTCTGCCCGGCAATCCGCTCGCCGCCGTCTCCGGGCTGCTCACGCTCGCCGAGCCGCTGCTGCGTGCCCTCGCCGGCCACCCCGCCGCGGGCTCGGTGCCGTTCAGCGTCCCCGTACGCGACGGGATCCAGGGTCATCCGCAGGACACCCGGCTGGTCCCCGTCCTCGACCGCGACGGCGCGGCCGTGCCGCTGCGCTACTCCGGGCCCGCGATGCTCCGCGGCATCGCCACCGCCGACGGCATGGCCGTGGTCCCGCCCGGCGGGGCCCGGCCCGGGCAGGCGCTCGATGTACTCGACCTTCCCTGGACGGCCCCGGCCACGGGCCAAGGAGTGTGTTTCACGTGAAACTGCCCAGCCGCGACATCATGGCCCGGCAGGCGGACGAGAAGACCGCCCCGAGGGTCAAGCTGCCCCGGCGGGAGGTCGAACGGCCGCTGCGCCAGGTCGCCAAGCGTCTGCTGATGGCCATAGGCGTGCTGTTCGTGACGATCCTCATCGTCTACGCCGACCGCGGGGGCTACCACGACAACGCCGACGAGTCGCTCGACTTCCTCGACGCCGCCTACTACGCGACCGTCACCCTCTCCACCACCGGGTACGGCGACATCGTCCCGTACAGCGATTCCGCGCGCCTCGCGAACATCCTGCTGGTCACGCCGCTGCGCGTGCTGTTCCTGATCATCCTGGTCGGCACCACTCTCGAGGTCCTCACGGAGCGGACCCGGGAGGAGTTCCGGCTCCACCGCTGGAGGGCCACCTTGCGTGACCACACCGTCATCGTCGGATTCGGGACCAAGGGGCGCTCGGCGATCCAGACGCTGTGCGCGACCGGGCTGCGCAAGGACCACATCGTCATCGTCGACCCGTCCAGCAAGGTCATCGAGGCGGCCAACGCCGACGGGTTCGTGGGCGTCATCGGCGACGCGACCCGCAGCGACGTGCTGCTCCGCGCCGAGGTGCAGAAGGCCCGTCAGATCGTCATCGCCACCCAGCGCGACGACACCGCCGTGCTGGTCACCCTGACGGCCCGCCAGCTCAACAAGGGCGCGAAGATCGTCGCCGCGGTCCGCGAGGAGGAGAACGCGCCGCTGCTGCGCCAGTCCGGCGCCGACGCCGTGATCACCAGCGCGAGCGCCGCCGGCCGGCTCCTCGGCCTCTCCGTCCTCAGCCCCAGCGCGGGCACGGTGATGGAGGACCTCATCCAGCAGGGTTCCGGACTCGACCTCGTCGAGCGGCCGGTGACCAAGGCCGAGGCCGGCAAGAGCGTCCGGGAGACCAAGGACCTGGTGGTGAGCGTGCTGCGCGGCCACCGGCTGCTCGGGTACGACGACCCCGCCGCCAGCCCGCTCCAGCTGACCGACCGGGTCATCACGATCGTGCGCGCCGCGCCCGTCACCCCGCTCACCACGCCCGACCAGGACTGACGGCGGGCCCAAGGCACAAGACGGACATCGGGCGCGGGCCGGGACTCTCCGGCCCGCCCCCGACGTCCGGCCCGCCCCCGACGTACGTCCCGGGAGTAGCCTCGCCGCCATGCATGCGATCACGATTCCCCAACCCGGCGGGCCCGAGGCGTTGGTCTGGGCCGAGGTCCCCGATCCCGTCCCCGCCGAGGGCGAGGTCCTCGTCGAGGTGGTGGCGAGCGCCGTCAACCGAGCCGATCTGCTCCAGCGTCAGGGCTTCTACGATCCGCCGCCGGGCAGCTCCCCGTACCCCGGTCTGGAGTGCTCCGGCCGGATCGCCGCGCTCGGCCCCGGCGTCTCGGGGTGGGCAGTCGGCGACGAGGTGTGCGCGCTGCTCGTCGGCGGCGGATACGCCCAGAAGGTCGCCGTCCCGGCCGGGCAGCTGCTGCCCCGTCCGGCCAACGTCGACCTGGTGACGGCCGCGGCGCTGCCCGAGGTCGCCTGCACGGTGTGGTCGAACATCTTCATGCTGGCCCACCTCCGGCCGGGCGAGACGCTGCTCGTGCACGGCGGCGCGAGCGGCATCGGCACCATGGCGATCCAGCTGGCCAAGGCGGTCGGCGCCCGGGTCGCGGTCACCGCCGGCAGTCAGGAGAAGCTGGCCCGCTGCGCCGAACTGGGCGCCGACATCCTCATCGACTACCGCGAGCAGGACTTCGTCGAGGAACTGCGCGAGGCGACGGACGGGGCGGGCGCGGACGTCATCCTGGACATCGTCGGCGCCAAGTACCTGGACCGGAACGTCAAGGCCCTCGCCGTCAACGGCCGGCTGGTCGTCATCGGCCTCCAGGGCGGCGCCAAGGGCGAGTTGAACCTGGGTGCCCTGATGGCCAAGCGCGCCGCCGTCCTGGCGACCACGCTGCGCGCCCGCCCGCTGGACGAGAAGGCGGCCGTCGTCGCCGCCGTCCGCGAGCACGTGTGGCCGCTGGTCGAGGCGGGCACGGTCGGCCCGGTCGTGGACCGCACCCTGCCGATGGCGGACGCGGCGGAGGGCCACCGCGCCGTCGAGGCCAGCGCCCACATCGGCAAGGTGCTGCTGCTGGCCCAGGCCTGACGAGCCCGTCCTGCCCTCGTCAGGCTCGGCGAGGGCAGGCCGAGGGCCTGACGAGGCACAACGAAAGGGGCCCGGCCCCCGCGGCATGTTCACCGCGGGGACCGGGCCCCTTCCCGTACGGCACAGGCCCACCGGAAACCGATGAACCCCGAGCCGTCCTACAGATACGGGCCGGAACCGACCGCCCGGCCGTGCGTCGGCCCGCCCGGGCCCTCGTCGTCGTGCGGCGCGCCCGGCGGCAGTGCCCGGCGCATCTGCTCCAGCTGGGCGCGGGCCGCCATCTGCTGGGCGAACAGCGCCGTCTGGATGCCGTGGAACAGCCCTTCCAGCCAGCCCACCAACTGGGCCTGCGCGATCCGCAGTTCCGCGTCGGACGGAATGGCCTCGTCGGTGAAGGGCAGCGACAGCCGCTCCAGTTCCTCCACCAGTTCCGGGGCGAGCCCGTCCTCCAGCTCCTTGACCGAGCTGGCGTGGATCTCCTTGAGCCGGACGCGGCTGGCCTCGTCGAGAGGTGCCGCCCTGACCTCTTCCAGCAGCTGCTTGATCATGCTGCCGATGCGCATGACCTTCGCGGGCTGCTCGACCATGTCCGTCACCGGCACCTCACGGGATTCGTCGTCACCTGGCGTGCCGCCGAGCGCCATCCCGTCCTGGCCCACGACGAGGACCTGGGGGCTCTCCTGCGACCTGTCATTCCTCGGCATCTCCATGCCGCCCATTCTCTCGCACCCATGCGTCACCACACGGTGTGCCCCGTAAGGAGAGTGATCCACCCTCCTTACGGGGCACGGCCGGCATGGTTTCGGCGCGGTGCGTCAGTGCACGGCGCGGCGGGCCAGCGCACCCCGGGAGCGGGTCACCAGGGCCGCGAGCAGGGCCGCGCCGAGCGGCACGAGCACCAGGAGCGCGCCGAGGGTCTCCCATGGGATGACGATGGCCAGGTCCGGCGGGCTGTCCTGCATGGTGCCCCAGCCCCGGTCGAGGCTTTCCTCGTAGTACGTCCGCTGCTGGCGTTCCTCGGCGAGCCGGAGGCCGATCGCGGGCAGCACACCCGAGACCGAGCCGAGCACCACGCCCATGGCGGCGACGACACCGCACTGGAAACCGCTCAGCGTGCGGCGGACGCGCGGCGGGGCGCCGACGGCGGCCAGCGTCTTCAGGTCGGCTTCCGCGTCGGCCTGGGAGAGACCGGTGGCGATGCCCGCGGCACCGATGGTGACCAGGCCGGCGAACAGGGTCAGCGCGAGCAGCACGATGCCGTACCGGCTGACGTAACCGCGCTCCAGCGTGTAGTCGACCGTGTCGCCGAGCTTGGCCAGCTCGGCGTCGAGCTTCTGCTGCTGCTCGCCGCTGGGCAGCCGGTCGGTGGTGAAGTACGCGCCGAGCGGGGCGGTGCCCATCCCGGCGGCCTTGACGGCCTCGGGGCTGATCAGACCGCGGACGCCGTACGCGTTCGGGGAGCCGGGAACCTCGTAGGCGGTGAAGGTCTTCACCTCGCCCGGGTACTCCTTGCGCAGCTCGGCGGCGCGCGCGGCGGCCTTGTTGTCGGTGATGAGCTTGACGCTCACCGTGCCGACGTCACCGGCCTTCGCGACGCCCTTCGCGCCGGTGGCCGCGGCGGCGTTCGCGCTCTTCCCGTCCTTGGCGCCCTTGGCGTCCTTCACGACCAGCGTCGGGTCGAAGCTGACGTACTTCCCCTCCGCCAGCGCCCGCGCGGCCCCCGGGTCGGTGATCCCGAGCACCTTCAGGAGCGAGGCGTCGGCGACCAGCAGCCCGCCCTCGACGGGCACGGAGCCGCCCCGGTCCTGCGTGTCACAGCGCCAGTCCTTGGCGAGTTCACGCCGCTGCGCCCTGGAGAACTTGGCGGCGGGGTCGGAGTCGTCGTCGTTCGACGACATCCACAGGGGGCACTGGTTGGCGGGCGGGACGATCACCTCGTACGAGCCGCAGCCCTCCTCCTCCCCCCAGGGGGAGCAGCCGAGCCGGCCGATGTTGACGCGCGAGACGTCGCTGCGGACGTCGATGGGCAGGTTGCGGTCGATGGCCTCGACCGCGGTGGCCGCGTCCCGGCCGCCCTCGTCCATGACGAACACGGAGACGGCGCCGTACGGCAGGTCGGGCTTGTACGTGGCCTGGTTGTCGGCGTCCTGGCTCGTCGCGTACGTGGCGACGGCGACGGTGCCCGCGACGGCGGCCAGCACGGCGGCCACGGCCGGCGCCGTACGGCCCCGGTTGCGGACGGCGTCGCGCAGCGCGAGTCGCGGCGAGAGCGGCAGCCAGCGGCCGGTGCGGCCGAAGAGACCGACGAGGGCGGGGGTCATCGCGACGATGCCCAGCTCGGCGAGGGCCGAGCCGCCCGCGACGATGATGCTCTGGTCGCTGGCGATCGCGCCGTAGATGGCGAGCGTGCCGCCGAGGAGCAGGGCGGCGAGGCCGACGAGGGGCAGCACCCGGCTGCCGCGGCGCACGCCGCGGCGGCCGGTGAGCGAGGCCAGGACGGTCTGCCGGGAGGCGGTGACGGCGGGCACGATCGCGGAGAGCAGGCCGGTCAGGACGGCGATTCCGGCGATCGCGAGCAGTTCGAGCGGCCGGATGGTGAAGCTGCCGAACCGCTGCCCCATGTACTGCTCCAGGAGCGGCCGGAGGGTGAAGGTCAGGGCCAGCGCGAGGACGGTGCCGGCGATCGCCGCGGCGACGCCGATGACGAGGCCGCCGCTGAGCACGATGGCCCGGATGTGGCTGCGGGCGCCGCCGTTGGCGCCGACCAGGCCGAGCTGGCGGCGGGAGCGGCGGGCGCCGACCGCGAAGGCGGGGCCGGCGAGCAGGCAGATCTCCAGCATCGCCAGGCCGACGATGGTGAAGACGGGCACCAGTTCAGCCGCCCTGAGGGAGGCGTTGGCCCGGTAGTCGTAATAGTTGGGGCTCTGGAACAGCGGGACTTCGGAGTCCGGCGGCGGGTTCAGGGCCACGTCGCGCGCGACGACCTTCACGCCCTTGGTGTTGATCTTCTGGACCATGTCCCACGTGAAACCGCCGGCCTTCTTGACCAGGTAGGTGGTGGTGGGATCGGACGCCGAGAGGCCGGCCTTCCCCAGGGCCTCGCCGTACGGCTTGAGGAAGGCACCGGGCAGGGCGTTGATCTGCGTGGACTTGAGGTCGCTGGGCAGTTCGTACGAGCCGGTGATCCGGTACTCGCGGTCGAAGCCGCGCGCGGTGAGAGTGGAGCCGACGGTGAGCCCGCTGCTCTCCAGGAACCCGCTGGTCGCGGCGACCTCGTCCGTCTTCTCGGGGAAGCGGCCGTCGAGCAGCGTCATGATGCCGGCGGCCATCGGGTCGGCGGCCTTCAGCTCCCGGACCTCGGTCGTGAGCAGCCCGTACGTGGTGGTCAGCTTGGCCGGGCCGGAGCTGTCGGTGAGGACGGTGGCGCCGGCCGGAAGGGTCTTGCTCACATCCGTCGGGCCGTTGGGCCAGGGCTTGTTCCCTTTGGTGAAGTCCTCGACGGTGTCGCTCTGGTCGCCCTGCGGATCCTGGAGGATCGGCAGGCCCTCGACGTTCGCGTCCTCGAAACGGGCGTCGGCGGCGCCGATGGTGCGCCGGAGTTCCTGCGCGCGGGTGAGTTCGGAGCTGCGGAACGTCAGGTCGAAGGCGCTCACTCCGAGGATCGGCAGCGCGATCATCGAGAGGACGAGAAGGCTGCGGCCCTTGGACCGCCAGGCGTCGCGGCGGGCGATGCGGATCGCGGCACGCCAGGAGTGGAACCAGGTCCTCACGGGTGCGTCGTCCCGCCTGCCAGGAGCGAGTCGGCCTCGCTGCGTACGGTCTGGTCGACGACGGAGCCGTCCCGCAGGAACACGACCCGGTCGGCCCAGGCGGCGAACCGCGGCTCGTGGGTGACCAGGATGCCGGCCGCGCCGGCGTCGCAGCGCGCGCGCAGCAGGGCGAGCACGGACTCGCCGGTCTCGGAGTCGAGCGCGCCGGTGGGCTCGTCGGACAGGACGAGGCGGCGGTCGCCGACCAGGGCGCGGGCGATGGCGATCCGCTGCTGCTGACCGCCGGACATCTCGTCGGGGAAGCGGTCGGCGAGGTGGCCGAGCTCCATCTCCTCGAGTGCGGCGAGGGCTTCGACGCGGGCCTTGCGGGCGGAGACGCCGTCGAGCTCGCGGGGCAGGGCGACGTTCTCGGCGGCGGTGAGCGCCGGTATGAGGTTGTAGTCCTGGAAGACATAGCCGATGCTGCGGCGGCGCAGCGCGGCGAGCCGCTTGGGGCCCGCGGTGGTGATGTCGGTGCCCTCGATGATCACGTGGCCGGAGGTGGGCTTGTCCAGGCCGCCGGCGATGGTCAGCAGCGTGGACTTGCCGGAGCCGGACGGGCCCATGACGGCGACGAGTTCGCCGGGGTGAAGGTCGAGGTCGACGCCGCGCAGGGCGTGCACCTCGGTGGCGCCCGAGCCGTGGACGCGGGTCAGGTTCTGCAGGCGCAGCACGGGCTCGTGCCGCTGGGGTACGGACATGGGAAATCCCCCTCGGGGTACGCCTGCGGGACGGCCGGGTGGAGCGACGGCCGCCGACGGTGCCGGGCGCACGGTCTGGATGGGTCGGGTGGTGCGGTGTGGTTCGGGGTGGTGCGGTGGTGCCGATGGTCTGAAGCGGTCCTGTGCCGTACGGGGGTCGTACGGACGCCCTGGGGAGGTCTCTCGGACGTCGTACGGGCGCGGGGCGCGCGGGCGCGGCTCCGCGTACGGCCGGGGTGGTGCGGGGTGGAGCTCAGCGCCGCCGGGCGGAGCCGGTCCGGAACCGGGGCCGGGCGGCGGGCTCCGGGGGTGTCGCGGGAGGTTCCGCGGTCACGGCCGCCGAGAGGCGGATGAGGCGGGACTCGCAGTGGTCGAGCCAGCGGGTCTCGGCCTCGGTCTGGAAGATCAGCTGCTCCAGGACGAGCAGCCAGGCGACGTCGTCACGGGCCTGTGCCCCGTTCTTCTCGACGGCGGTGATCGCCTGTGCCTTGAGGCGGGTGTAGTCCTGCATGGCCTGCACGGTGTGCCGGCGCTGGGACTGGATGACGTCGCGGATGTCGACCCCGGGCATCCCGACCGCCATGGCGAGCTTGATGGACAGCTCGTCACGGGCCGGGCTGGTCCGGTCCACGGGCTTCTCGAACCAGGTGCGCAGTTCGGCGTGGCCCGCCTCGGTGATGGCGTAGAGCGCGTGACCGCCCTCGTCCTCGCCGTCCTGCACGACCATGCCGTCCCGCTCCAGGCGGTTGAGGGTCGTGTACACCTGGCCCACGTTGAGCGGCCAGGTGGAGCCCGTGCGGGACTCGAACTCCGTACGGAGCTGCGAGCCGTAGCGGGGGCCGTGTTCGAGGAGGGCGAGCAGCCCGTGGCGGATCGACATACTCAGTATGTATACCGAGTATGTCGTCCTTGCCAAGTCGGCTCAGGGCGGATCCGGCGGGTCCGACTCAAGGGGGACCCGCGGCGGGAACGACGAGGCGGGGCGGGCTCAGCGGCGCCGCATCCGCAGCCCGAGGAAGCCGATGCCGAGCCCGACCAGGGCCAGCCCGATGCCCAGCGTGAGTACGGGAATCCGGCGTTCCGACAGGTCGGGGGCGGCCTCGGTGCGGCGGTGCGGAGTGGCGGCCGGCGGCTCCGCGCGCGAGGGTTCGGCGGCCGGGGCGTCCGTCTCAGGTGCCGCTCCGGTGTCCTCGGCGGGCCCCGAATCGGCCTCTTCGGGGGCCTTCCGGGGCGCCTCCGGCTCCGGTTCTGTTGCCGTTTCGGTACGAGCGGGGGCCGGGGAAGGGACCGGGACGGGCGACTCGGGGGCTCCCCGGCCGGGGCGCGGGCGGCCCTCGCCCGCGGAGTTGCCGGCCAGGGCGGGAGTCGGGCTGGGGGCGGGAGCGTCGGAGGGGCCGTCCGCGGTACGGTCCGCCTCCTCCGTATGTTCTGTCTCCTCCGCACGGTCCCCGCGGCCCGGCATATGCGCGAATGAGGTGCCCGGCGTGACCTCCCGCCGGTCCCTCGACTCAACCGACCCACTCGACTCACCCGACTCGTCGGCCGGTTGGGCATATGCCGCGACTGTCGTGACCACCGGCACCACGAACTGCGTCGCGCCCGTCACCAGGCAGCAGGCGAGGACGGGCGCGAACGTGCGCGCGCGGGGGCGTGGTGGTCCTGGAGCCACGGAGGAGCCCCTCCCGTCCGGAGTCGCCGAGTCGGTGGACTCAGCGTCACATGACGGGAGGAAGCGGGCACCCGGTGCGGGTCCGGCCGGGGCCCCGCCCCTGCGGAACCCCACCCGGAGTTCCGCGGGCCGTTACTGCGCCGGGTTGCCCGTGGACACCTCGAGCGTGAACTGGGCGTCGTCCTCGGCGATCTCCGTGCCCTGACGCGGGTACTGGGTGATGACCGTGCCCTGCCCGTAGGTGTTCTCGTCGAAGGACGTCTCCGCTTTGACCTTCCACCCGGCGGCCTGGAGGCAGTCCTTCACCGACTGGATGTTCTTGTAGGTGAGGTCCGGGACCACGAACTTGTCCGGGTCCGAGCTCGACTCGCTCGGCTCGGTGCACTTCTTGGTGCTGATGGTCTTGGTGAGGTCCGGTCCCCGGTGGCCGGGCGCGCTGCTCGCGCTCTGGCTCGGGTCGGCGGCCGGCGGGTCCGCCGGGTCCCGGTTGACGAGCGAGATGCCCGTGATCACACCGGCGGCGACCAGCAGGCCGATCACCCCGAGCGCGAGCTTGTTCGTCCGGTTCCCGCCGCCCGCCGGACCGGCGTTCTGCTGCATCGGGTACGGCGCGGGCGCGGGAGCCGGCGGCGGTGCCTGGTAGACGGGCGCGGGGGCCGGGGTCCGGTACGCCGGGGCCGGCGCCGGGCCGGGCTGCGGGTAGCCGTACGGCGCGGGTCCGGGCGCCGGGGTCGGCACCCCGTACGGGCCGGGCTGCGGGGTGTGCGGCATCGGCGCCGGGTACGGCGTCTGCACCCCGTGCGCGGCCTGCGGCGCGGTCTGGCCGACCGGCGGGAAGACCGCCGAGCCGACGCCCGCGCCGCTGCTGACCGGGCCGCCCGCGACGATCACCGGCGCGCCGGTCTGCCCGGCGCCGAGCACCCGCAGGCACTCGTCGCGCATGGCGGAGGCGCTGGGGAAACGCTCGTTCGGGTTCTTCTTCAGGGCGCGGGACACCAGCGCGTCCATCGCCGGGCTCACCGAACGGTTGACCGTGGAGGGCGCGACCGGCTCCTCCTGGACGTGCGCGTAGGCGATGGCGAGCGGCGAGTCGGCGTCGAACGGCAGCCGGCCCGTCAGCAGCTGGAACAGCATGATGCCGACCGAGTAGAGGTCGGAGCGGGCGTCCACGGCGCGGCCCAGGGCCTGCTCGGGGGAGAGGTACTGGGGGGTGCCGACGACCATGCCGGTCTGGGTCATCGAGGTGACGCCGGACTGCATGGCGCGGGCGATGCCGAAGTCCATGACCTTGACGACGCCGCGCTTGGTCATCATCACGTTGCCCGGCTTGATGTCCCGGTGCACCAGGCCCATCTCGTGACTGGTGTCCAGCGCCGCGAGCACGTCGGCGGTGACCTTCAGCGCCTTGTCGGCGGGCATCGCCCCGAACTGCCGGACGTCCGCGGCGAGTACGGAGCCGAGCGGCTGCCCCTCCACGTACTCCATGACGATGTACGGCATGAGGGCGCCGTCGAGGGCGTCCTCGCCGGTGTCGAAGACCGAGACGATGTTGGTGTGCGACAGCTTCGCGACCGCCTGCGCCTCCCGGCGGAAACGTTCGCGGAAGGACTGCTCGCGGCCGAGTTCGGTGTGCAGGGTCTTGATCGCGACCTGGCGGTCGAGGGCGCTGTCGTACGCCAGATACACCGACGCCATGCCGCCTTCGCCGAGCAGGTCGCGCAGCTGATAACGGCCACCCGCGACCGAACCGCCCGCATAGCGGCCCTGTGCGCCGTCCTGGCTCATCTGTGCTTCCCCCTACGCGCGCGTGGCGGCGCTGATCCGGATTTTCCTGGCCAAGTCTGCCCGAGGCCGGTGTCACGTCAAGCTCGGCACCGGCTCCGTGCCGGGTCGGTGCCGGTTCGATACGGGTTCGGCGCCTGTTCCGTTCTCGTACCGTGACACTGCGTGCGGCGGCAACCGGCGAAGGGTGACGGTGCGGTTCGGGGCCGCACGGGCCCGGTGGCGAGCGGACGCCACCGGATTTGCACAGGCGTACGTTCCCCTAGTTGGATGGCCGGTCCATCGCGGACCGTGATGTCGTGCGGAGCCTGTAGCGTGACGACTGGACACGGCACGACAGACGACCGACGGCGAGGACTGATGGCATCCGAATCCGGAGCAGGCGGCGGTGTGCCGGACGCGGCGGCCGAGTCCTGGGGCGTCGGCGGCGTCGTCGGCGACGGCCGTTACCGGCTGACCCACCGGCTGGGCCGTGGTGGCATGGCCGAGGTGTTCGCGGCTGAAGACGTCCGGCTCGGGCGCACGGTCGCCGTGAAGCTGCTGCGCGCCGACCTCGCCGAGGATCCCGTCTCCAAGGCCCGCTTCACGCGCGAGGCGCAGTCGGTCGCGGGTCTCAACCACCATGCGATCGTGGCCGTGTACGACTCGGGCGAGGACGTCGTCGGCGACCAGTCCGTCCCGTACATCGTCATGGAACTGGTCGAGGGCCGCACCATCCGCGACCTGCTGATCAGCGCCGAGGCGCCCGGTCCCGAGCAGGCCCTGATCATCGTCTCCGGTGTCCTGGAGGCGCTGGCCTACTCCCACCAGCACGGCATCGTGCACCGGGACATCAAGCCGGCCAACGTCATCATCACCAACTCCGGCGCCGTCAAGGTCATGGACTTCGGCATCGCCCGCGCCCTGCACGGCGCGCAGTCGACGATGACGCAGACCGGCATGGTCATGGGCACGCCGCAGTACCTCTCCCCGGAGCAGGCGCTCGGCAAGGCCGTCGACCACCGCTCCGACCTGTACGCGACGGGCTGTCTGCTCTACGAACTGCTCGCGCTGCGGCCCCCGTTCACCGGCGAGACGCCGCTGTCGGTGGTCTACCAGCACGTCCAGGACACCCCGATCCCGCCGTCCGAGGTGGCCCCCGGGTCGCCGCCGGAGCTGGACGGCCTCGCCATGCGCGCGCTCGCCAAGGACCCGGACGACCGGTTCCAGAGCGCCGAGGAGATGCGCGGCCTGGTCCAGTACGGCATCCAGATGCTCCAGGACATGGGCAGTCACACGGGGCAGTGGAGCACCGGCCCGGTCATGGCCCACGAGACCGCGCACACCCCGGTCGGCGGCGTCGCCGCGACGACGGCGATGGCGCACCCGCCGCACTACGAGACCGCGCAGGGTCCGATCCTGCCGCCGATGAACCGGGACGACGGTGCGGCCGGCGGGTACGTGCCGGCCGACGGCTACGGTCACCAGGGCGGACGCCCGGGAGGCGGGCGCGGCAAGCTGGCGCTGTTCGTGGCGCTCGCGCTGATCGCGATCATCGCGGGTGTCGCGTACGCGATGCAGCCCGACAAGCCGGCCGACGACGGCAACACCAAGCCGCCGGCCAGCAGCGAGAAGCCGAGTCCGGGCAAGGACGACCCGTCGACCGAGCCCTCGGACGAGCCGTCGACCGATTCGGGCACCACCGGTGACTCCTCGTCGAACGGCGGTCAGGGGTCCTGGCAGAAGCCGACCTACCGGCCGTCGCACCGCCCGACGACCGCGCCGCCGGCCACCCAGGAGCCGACCGCGCCGCCGACGACCTCGACGGACGGTGGCACGGGCGCGAGCGAGGGCACCAGCGAGGGGACCTCGGAGGGCACCGGCGACGGCGGCCCGACCGGCTCCTCGTCGGGCTCGTCCTCCGGTACGGGCACCTCGACGGGCACTTCGTCCGGTACGGGGACGTCCACGGGCACGTCGTCCGGTACGGGTACCTCGACGGGCACTACGTCCGGTACGGGTACCTCGACGGGCGCCTCGGCCGGAGCGGGCGGCGCGGGCGGCACCCCCTCGTAAGCAGCCGATCAGCTAGTCCGTGAACGCGTCGCGCACCGCCGGGTACGCGCGCGTCCACCACACCACCAGGGCCGACACCGCCGGAAACAGCGGGTCGGCCCTTCGGTCGTCCAGCTGGTAGCGCCAGCGCAGGGTCCAGAAGTCGTTCAGGCGCTCCCACCACACCCGGTCGACCGCCGTGGCCAGTTCGGCGCCGTCCGCGCCCGTCGCGCGCCGGTACGCCCTGGCATATGCCCGTACTTTGTCGAGCGCCAGCTCCCCCGTGGGCCGGACGAAGAAGATCGCGGCGGCCCGGACGGCCTCCTCGGCGCGCGGGCGGACGTCCAGCCGGTCCCAGTCGACGATCGCGGCGGGTTCGGCGCCCCGGTAGAGCAGGTTGAGGGGATGGAAGTCGCCGTGCACCCAGCCGGTCGCGGCGGGGGCCGGCGGGCGGCGGTGGGCGTGCGCGGCGAGCAGCACCCGCCGCTCGCGGAGCCGGTGTTCGGCCAGTTCGTCGAAGCTGTCGCGGGCGGGGCGGCTCCGGACGAGCCGGAGCAGGTCGTCGATCAGCAGGAACGTGTCCTCGGGCCGCGCGCTCTCGTGCCCGGCCCCGGCCCCGGTCTCCGGCGTGTGGCCGGAACCCGCCGTCCGCCGGGCCGGGACGGGGGCGCCCATGACCCGTTCCAGGCCGGTGTGGACACGTCCGAGGAGAGCGCCGAGGCGCCGTGACCCGGCGGTGCACAGCTGGGCGCCGTCGCGGTGCCGGCCGTCGATCCAGGGGTGCAGGGCATAGCAGTGGCCGCCGATGACGGCGACCGTACGGCCGGCGGCGTCGGGCAGCGGCGGCGCGACCGGCAGCCCGAGGGCGTGCAGCCGCTCGGTGGCCCGGTGCTGGCGGGCGATGGTGTCCCGGTCGGCGGTGGGGGCGTCGAGGTGCTGCTTGAGGAAGTAGTGGCCGCGGGTGGTGGCCAGCCGGTAGCTGCGGTTGAGCAGGCCCTGGGCGACGGGTTCGCAGGACAGCGGCTCGCCCGCGTCCGCGTAACGGCGCAGCAGGGCGCCGACGGGCGGGGCCGGGGCGGCGGCCACGGGGGTGGCCGGGGGTACAGATGAGCGCGGCACTCCGCAGATGTTAGATCACGCTACGTGGTGGAGCTGTCGCTTGGCGGGATCGGCGGTCGCGGAGGGGTCGGATCCGGCCGCCGTGTGCGGGTAGTCGATCGTGTGCAGGGTGACGAACTGCGGGTCGATGCGCAGGTAGACCGGGTCGTAGGGCTCGCCGTCCACGGTGTCCGGCGTCGTGCCGAAAGCCGCCAGTTGTTCGGCCGTCGGCTCGACGGTCCGCGCGGTGCCGGTGAACTGGACGGACCACAGCTCCTCGGGGCCGGCGCTGAGGTTGTCCGCCCCGTACGCGACGACGCTGCCGTTGCACGCCCGGTGGTAGCCGAGTCCCCGGTGCATGCGGATGAGGACACAGCCCTCGGTCACGATGTGGCGCGCGGGCGCGACGAACGGCATCGCCCGCATGCTCGTGGCCACTCTTCCGTAGGACACACGACGCAGCAGCTCGATGGCGCGGATCTCCTCGGCGGACATGGGGTCGGTGGACATGGGGTCCACTGTCCGTCACCAGCATCGTGTCGGGAAAGGGGCCCCTGCCCCGGATGGACGGGGACATAGGTCCCGAAAACCGGGCCCGATGCCCCCGAGCGCGCCCTTCCGGACGAACCCGGCCGGGACCCGGCCGGGACCCGGCAGTGGATCAGCGGTGGATCAGCGGCGGGTCAGCGGCGCTCGGCCTGCATGCGGGCGACGAAGGCGGCGGCCTGCGAGCGGCGCTCCATGCCCAGCTTCGACAGCAGACTGGAGACGTAGTTCTTGATGGTCTTCTCCGCGAGGTGGAGCCGCTCGCCGATGGCCCGGTTGGTCAGGCCCTCGCCGATCAGGTCCAGGATCTTGCGCTCCTGCTCGGTCAGGTTGGCGAGCCGGTCGTCGCGCTTGGGACTGTTGCCGTCCCGCAGCCGCTCCAGGACGCGCGCGGTGGCCACCGGGTCGAGCAGCGACTTGCCGGCGGCGACGTCGCGGACCGCGTTCAGGAGCTCGTTGCCGCGGATGGCCTTGAGCACGTACCCCGAGGCACCTGCCATGATCGCGTCGAAGAGCGCCTCGTCGTCCGCGTACGAGGTGAGCATCAGGCAGTTGATCTCGTCGTCCTGGGAGCGCACCTCGCGGCACACCTCGACGCCGCTGCCGTCCGGCAGCCGGACGTCGAGAACCGCCACGTCGGGGCGGGTCGCGGGAATCCTCACCAGGGCGTCCGCGGCCGTGCCGGCCTCGCCGACGACCTCGATGTCGTCCTCCACGGAGAGCAGCTCGTGGACGCCGCGCCGGACGACTTCGTGGTCATCCAGCAGAAAAACCCTGATTTTTCCTTCTTCGCGCACGGAGTCAGTCTCACATATTCACTCTTCCCGTGCCCGGGGTGCCCGGGATAACGTGCCGGTTGTTCCGACGACGGCGTCGGGCCGTTGTCCAGTGCGCTGACCAGCGAAGAGTCCCGAATTTCTCGATTTACTTGGAAATCCAAGCAAAATCGCAGGTCAACGAGGGTTTCGCGGAATTGTTGCGTGATGGGTAACGTGCCTATGACGGCGTTCGCCGGGGCACCTGTCACGCCCGACCCCGGCCACCGTCGCACCCACCCCGTGCGAAGGGAACGGATGAGGCGGAGAGCCTCCCCCTACCTTTGATAGGGGGGACCCCAGGCCCTTACCGGCGAACCCGGGGGCCGGACCGACGGAGGAGCACGCACGTGACCGTGGAGAGCACTGCCGCGCGCAAGGCGACGCGCAGCAGCGGCACCAAGCGCACCGCAAGCGCCGGCGCTAGCGCAAGCGCGAGCACCACCAAGAAGACCGCCAGCGCGAGCGCCGCCAAGAAGACGACGCGCGCCAAGGGCCAGACCGCCAAGGCCCAGGCGGCGAAGCCGTCCCAGGCGTCCCCGCAGCCCCACGAGCCCGAGCTCGTCCAGCTGCTGACGCCCGAGGGCGAGCGCGTTCAGCACCCTGAGTACGACATCGACCTGAGCGCCGACGAGCTGCGCGGCCTGTACCGCGACATGGTCCTGACGCGTCGTTTCGACGCCGAGGCCACCGCGCTGCAGCGGCAGGGCGAGCTGGGCCTGTGGGCCTCGCTGCTCGGCCAGGAGGCCGCGCAGATCGGCTCCGGCCGCGCGCTGCGGGACGACGACTACGTCTTCCCCACCTACCGTGAGCACGGTGTCGCGTGGTGTCGCGGGGTCGACCCGACCAACCTCCTCGGCATGTTCCGCGGTGTGAACAACGGCGGCTGGGACCCGAACACCAACAATTTCCACCTGTACACGATCGTCCTCGGCTCGCAGACCCTGCACGCCACCGGCTACGCCATGGGCATCACCAAGGACGGCGCGGACTCGGCCGTGCTCGCGTACTTCGGCGACGGCGCCTCCAGCCAGGGCGACGTCAACGAGTCGTTCGTCTTCTCCGCGGTCTACAACGCCCCGGTCGTGTTCTTCTGCCAGAACAACCAGTGGGCCATTTCCGAGCCGACCGAGAAGCAGACCCGCGTCCCGCTGTACCAGCGCGCCCGCGGCTTCGGCTTCCCCGGCATCCGCGTGGACGGCAACGACGTCCTCGCCTGCCTGGCCGTGACCCGGGCGGCCCTGGAGCGCGCCCGCCGCGGCGAGGGCCCGACGCTCATCGAGGCGTTCACGTACCGCATGGCCGCTCACACCACCTCCGACGACCCGACCCGCTACCGCCGTGACGCGGAGCGCGAGGCGTGGGAGGCCAAGGACCCGATCCAGCGCCTCAAGGTGTACCTGGAGCGCGAGGGCCACGCCGACGCCGCCTTCTTCGAGGAGCTCGAAGCGGAGAGCGAGACGCTCGGCAAGCGCGTCCGCGAGGTCGTCCGCGCCATGCCCGTCCCGGAGCACATGGCGATGTTCGACAACGTGTACGCGGACGGGCACGCGCTGGTCGACGAGGAGCGGGCGCAGTACGCCGCCTACCAGGCGTCCTTCGAGGGCGGAGAGGCCGAGTAATCATGGCTGTTCAGAAGCTTCCCCTGGCCAAGGCGCTCAACGAGTCGCTGCGCAAGGCCCTGGAGACCGACCCCAAGGTCATCGTCATGGGGCTCGATGTCGGCAAGCTCGGCGGCGTCTTCCGGATCACCGACGGTCTGCAGAAGGACTTCGGCGAGGACCGGGTGATCGACACCCCGCTCGCGGAGTCCGGCATCGTCGGCACCGCGATCGGTCTCGCGCTGCGCGGCTACCGCCCGGTCGTGGAGATCCAGTTCGACGGTTTCGTCTTCCCCGCGTACGACCAGATCGTCACGCAGCTCGCGAAGATGCACGCCCGGTCGCTCGGCAAGGTCAAGATGCCGGTCGTCATCCGTATCCCGTACGGCGGCGGCATCGGCGCGGTCGAGCACCACTCGGAGTCCCCCGAGGCGCTGTTCGCGCACGTCGCGGGCCTCAAGGTGGTCACCCCGGCGAACTCTTCGGACGCCTACTGGATGCTCCAGCAGGCCATCCAGAGCGACGACCCGGTGATCTTCTTCGAGCCCAAGCGCCGTTACTGGGACAAGGGCGAACTCGACACCGAGGCCATCCCCGGCGAGCTGCACAAGGCCCGGGTCGCCCGCGAGGGCACGGACCTCACGCTCGTCGCGTACGGGCCGATGGTGAAGACCTGCCTGGAGGCGGCCGCGGCCGCCGCCGAGGAGGGCAAGTCGATCGAGGTCGTCGACCTGCGGTCGGTCTCGCCGCTGGACTTCGACACCATCCAGGCGTCGGTCGAGAAGACCGGCCGGCTGGTCGTCGTCCACGAGGCGCCGGTCTTCTTCGGTTCCGGCGCGGAGATCGCCGCCCGGATCACCGAGCGCTGCTTCTACCACCTGGAGGCTCCGGTCCTGCGGGTCGGCGGCTACCACGCGCCGTATCCGCCGGCGCGCCTGGAGGAGGAGTACCTGCCGGGCCTGGACCGCGTGCTCGACGCCGTCGACCGCTCGCTGGCGTACTGAGGAGAGCATCGTGACGATCCGTGAATTCAAGATGCCCGATGTGGGCGAGGGCCTGACCGAGGCCGAGATCCTCAGTTGGTACGTCAAGCCGGGTGACACGGTCACCGACGGGCAGGTCGTGTGCGAGGTCGAGACGGCGAAGGCGGCTGTCGAGCTGCCGATCCCGTTCGACGGGACGGTGCACGAGCTGCGTTTTCCCGAGGGGACGACGGTCGACGTCGGTGAGGTCATCATCTCGGTGAACGTGGGTGGTGACGCCCCGGCTGAGCCCGCCGCGCCGGCCGCCGAGTCCCAGGCGGCACCCGCCGCCGCACCCGCGCCCGTCGCCGAGGCGGAGTCCGAGCCGGAGGGCCGGCAGCCCGTCCTGGTCGGGTACGGCGTGGCCGCGTCGTCCACCAAGCGCCGGGCCCGCAAGGCCGCCCCGGCCGCGACCACGGAGCCGGCCGCCGCGGCTCCGGCCCCTGCCGCGGCTCCGGCTCCGGCTGCGGCTCCGGTGGTGCCCGGTCAGCTGAACGGCAGCGGCCCGGCCGCCGGCCGTCCGCTGGCCAAGCCCCCGGTCCGTAAGCTCGCGAAGGACCTGGGTGTCGATCTGACGTCGGTCACTCCGACCGGCCCGGAGGGTGTCATCACCCGTGACGACGTGCACCGCGCGGTGGCCCCCGCCGCTGTGACGGCGGCCCCGGCCGCCCCGGTGGCGGAGCCCGAGACCCCGGCCGCCGTGGCCCCGGCCGCGGCTCCGGTTCCGGTCTCGGTGGGCGCGCGGGAGACGCGTGTTCCGATCAAGGGGGTGCGGAAGGCGACGGCGGCGGCGATGGTCGGTTCGGCTTTCACGGCGCCGCATGTGACCGAGTTCGTGACGTTCGACATCACGCGGACGATGAAGCTGGTCGAGGAGCTCAAGTCCGGCACGGACATGGCGGGTCTGCGGGTCAATCCGCTGTTGTTGATCGCGAAGGCGGTCCTGGTCGCGGTGAAGCGCAACCCGGACATCAACGCGGCCTGGGACGAGGCGGCTCAGGAGATCGTGCGCAAGCACTATGTGAACCTGGGCATCGCCGCGGCGACCCCGCGGGGTCTGATCGTCCCGAACATCAAGGACGCGCACACGCAGGCTCTGCCGGAGCTGTCGCGCTCGCTGAGCGAGCTGGTCGCGACGGCCCGTGAGGGCAAGACCACCCCGGCGGCGATGCAGGGCGGCACCTTCACCATCACCAACGTCGGCGTCTTCGGCGTCGACACCGGTACGCCCATTCTGAACCCGGGCGAGTCCGCGATCCTCGCGGTCGGTGCGATCAAGCTCCAGCCCTGGGTCCACAAGGGCAAGGTGAAGCCGCGCCAGGTCACCACCCTCGCGCTGTCCTTCGACCACCGCCTCGTCGACGGCGAACTCGGCTCCCGGTTCCTCGCCGACATCGCCGCGATCCTGGAACAGCCCAAGCGACTCATCACCTGGGGCTGACGCCCGGGTTGGACGAGTCGGCCGAGTCGCGCGAGTGAGGGCGATTCGGCCTGTTTCACGTGAAACACGCGCCCGGTCGGGGACGGATTCCGCCCCCGACCGGGCGCGTTGTCGTCGGGAGCGGCCCTTTCCCGCGATCGGGGGACCCGTCCACGTATCGCATCGTGGACGGGTTCCTGTTTGTCGACCTGTTGTATCTAAGCTGTACGCATGCCATCAGCCCCAGCTCCCGCCCCTGCCCCCGAGTCCGCCCCCGTCAAGCAGCCGCCCGCCGCCGATCGTGTGTACGCGCACGTCAAGCAGGCGGTGCTGGACCGTCGCTACGAGGGCGGGACGCTGCTCACCGAGGGGGAGCTGGCGCAGGCCGTCGGGGTGTCGCGGACGCCCGTGCGCGAGGCGCTGCTGAAGCTGGAGATGGAGGGGCTGCTCAAGCTCTACCCGAAGAAGGGCGCCCTGGTGCTCGCCGTCTCCGCTCAGGAGATCGCGGACGTCGTCGAGACCCGGCTGCTCGTCGAGGAGTTCGCCGTGCGCCGGGCCGTACCCGCGCCGCCCGCGCTGATCACCCGCCTCGAAGAGCTGCTTGAGGAGCAGAAGCGGCGCGCCGAGGTCGGGGACCTGGGCGAGGTGTCCGTGACCGACCGCTGCTTCCACGCCGAGATCGTCCGGCACGCCGGCAACCAGATCCTCGCCCGCCTCTACGACCAGCTGCGCGACCGTCAGCTGCGGATGGGCGTCGCCGTGATGCAGGCCCACCCCGACCGCGTCGCCCAGAACATCACCGAGCACGACGAGATCCTGGAGCGGATCAAGGCGGGTGACGCCGAGGGCGCCGCCCGGTGCGTCCGGCGCCACCTCGGCCGGGTCCAGGCCCTGGTGCGCGGGGACGCCCGGTGAGCCGCCGCGACCGCGGCCGTAACGGATACGGCGGCGCCGTCACCCTGCCGGGCGACCCGCCCGGTGGCCGGCGCGCCGTCCTGGTCTGGGGCGTCGGCGTCGCCGTCTACTTCGTCGCCGTCATCTTCCGTACGTCCCTGGGCGTCGCCGGTCTCGACGCCGCCGACCGTTTCCACGTCAACGCCTCGGCCCTGTCCACCTTCTCCATACTCCAGCTGCTCGTCTACGCGGGCATGCAGATACCCGTCGGCCTCATGGTCGACCGCCTCGGCACCAAGAAGGTGCTGACCCTCGGCGTCGTGCTCTACACCCTCGGCCAGCTGGGCTTCGCGCTCTCCCCCTCGTACGGCATGGCGCTCGGCTCGCGCGCGCTGCTCGGCAGCGGCGACGCGATGACGTTCATCAGCGTGCTGCGGCTCGGCGCCCGCTGGTTCCCCGCCCGGCGCGGCCCGCTCATCGGCCAGATCGCCGCGCTGTGCGGCATGGCGGGCAACCTCGTCTCGACGATCTTCCTCTCCCGCACCCTGCACGGCCTGGGATGGACCGAGACCTTCGTCGGCAGTTCGCTCGCCGGTGTCGTCGTCCTCGTGCTGCTCCTGCTGTTCCTGAAGGACCACCCCGAGGGGTACGAGCCCGCTCCCGCGCGCCCCGCGCATCCGGCCGCGGGCGCCGGCGGCACCGCCTTCATCCGCCGTCAGATCGCCGACTCCTGGCGCGAGCCCGGCACCCGGCTCGGCATGTGGGTGCACTTCACCACGCAGTTCCCCGCGATGGTGTTCCTGCTGCTCTGGGGCATGCCGTTCCTCGTCGAGGACCAGGGGCTGTCCCGGGGCACGGCGGGCGAGATGCTGACCCTGGTCGTGCTGTCCAACATGAGCGTCGGCCTCGCGTACGGCCAGATCATCGCCCGCCACCACGCCGCCCGCGCGCCCCTCGCGCTCGGCACCGTCGCCGCCACCGCCGTGCTGTGGGCCGCCACCCTCGTCTACCCGGGCGACCACGCGCCGATGTGGCTGCTCATCGTGCTGTGCGTGGTCCTCGGCGCCTGTGGCCCGGCCTCGATGATCGGCTTCGACTTCGCCCGGCCCGCCAACCCGCCGGAGCGTCAGGGCACGGCCTCCGGAATCGTCAACATGGGTGGTTTCATCGCCTCCATGACGACGCTTCTGGCCGTCGGCGTCCTGCTCGACGCGACCGGCGACGACTACCGGATCGCGTTCTCCTCGGTGTTCGTCCTCCAGGCCCTGGGCGTCACCCAGATCGTCCGCCTCAAGGCGCGCACCACCCGCCGCGAGCGGGAGCGCCTGGTCGCGAGCCGCGTGGAGGCCGTGCACGTACCGGCGTGAGCCGCGGCGGCCCCGCACGTACGGCATGAGCGAGCCCCCGCCCCCACGAAGGGGAAGCGGGGGCTCGCTCCGTTCGTCCGCCCGAGCGCGCGTCAGTTCGGGGTGACCGCGAAGCGCTCCAGGATCGCCCGCGCCAGATCCTCGTCACCCTCGACCTTGACCGCGTCGGCCACCTCGGCCGCCCGTACCCGGCCGCAGGCCAGCCGGACGTACGTCTCCCAGTCCGTCGCCAGCGTCACCGCCGGGCCGAGCGAGGGCGTTCCGTCGATCGACCCCTCGCCCTGGGCGTTCACCCGGACCGTCCGCAGGAACTCCACCGACCCCGTCACGTCGACCACCACCGCCGAACCCGCCGGTGCGCCCGCCTCCTTGGCCACCACCCGCGGCAGCGCCTCCAGGAGCACGTCCCGCGCGACGTACGCGCCGGGCGAGTCCAGGTTGCCGGGGACGCCCAGCGCGGCGCGCAGGTCCTGCTCGTGCACCCAGCAGTCGAAGGCCCGCGTCCGGTACGCCGTTTCGAGCGTCTGCTCGGCGCGCAGCGGGGCGGGGATCAGGGTGTCCGGGGCGCGGTTCTCGTTGCGCAGCTGCCGGGCCCGGCGGATCAGGATGTACTCCAGCTCCGAGGTCATCTCCGGCGCGGTGTGGTGCCGCCGCACGTCGACCTGCATCTCCATGTACCGGGCGTGGTCCGTCCGGACGTGGAACAGGTCGCGGGGCAGGCTGTGGATCGGCCGCGGGTCGCCCAGCATCTCGGTCTCCATGCCGATGACATGGGAGACGATGTCGCGCACCGACCAGCTCGGGCAGGGCGTGGCACGGTTCCACTCGCCCTCGACGAGCGGCTTGACCAGCTCGGCGATCGCCTCCACGGCATGGGTCCAGGCGTCGGCGTAGTTCTGAAGGCTGGGATGGACGGTCACGGGACCCCTCGGCGGTTCTTCGGTGCGCGGGCTGAAGTGGCGGGCGGCTGGGGAACGGGCTGGAAGCATGACGGCGTGGGAGGCTTGGACGCTAAGTTACGCTGCCCGGAGGCACCCCGGCAGTGCTTTCGTGTGACGATCGTAGGCCGGTGTTGACGGCTCGAATGCCAGGACGGTGGTAGTGTGCGCGCCTCGCTGATCCAGATCGCGGTAGACCCGGACGAACCAGTCGACGACCGGCGGGCGCGCGTGGCCCGTCTGGTGCGGGAGGAGCGGGGCGTCGCCGACCTCGTGGTCCTGCCGGAACTGTGGCCGACCGGTGCCTTCGCGTACGAGGCGTTCGGTGCCGAGGCCGAGCCGCTGAAGGGTCCCACGTACGAGGCCATGGCCGCCGCCGCGCGCGACGCCGGAGTGTGGCTGCACGCGGGCTCGTTCGTCGAGCGGGTGCCGGACGGCGCCGCCGACGGGGCCGGTTCCCTCTACAACACCTCGCTCGTCTTCTCCCCCGACGGCGAACTCGTCGCCTCGTACCGGAAGATCCACCGGTTCGGCTTCGACAAGGGCGAGGCCGTGCTGATGGCGGCCGGCGAGGACCTCGTCACCGTCGACCTGCCGCGGCTCACCGTCGGCGTCGCGACCTGCTACGACCTCCGCTTCCCCGAGCTCTTCCGCGGCCTGGTCGACGCCGGCGCGCAGGCGTTCGTGATCCCGGCCGGCTGGCCCGCCCGCCGCCGCGCGCACTGGACACTGCTCGCGCAGGCGCGCGCGGTCGAGAACCAGGCGTACGTACTGGCCTGCGGCACCGCCGGCACGCACGCGGACGTCGAACAGGCCGGCCACTCGATCGTCGTCGACCCGTGGGGGGAGGTCCTGGCGGAGGCCGGGCCCGGCGAGGAGACGCTGAGGGTCGTCCTGGACCCGGCGAAGGTGGCGTCGACGCGGGAGCAGTTCCCGGCGCTGAAGGACCGGGTGCTGTAGGGCCGTTCCCGGGAGACTGGGAGGCTGGGAGACCAGGGGCTCGGGGCCGGTGTCGAACGCTAGTGCTCCCGCTCCCGTTCGGCCATCCGGATCACGCACACCGCCACCGCGATGAGCAGGGCGGCATCGGCGTCCTCGCGGACCACGTTCACGGCGTAGGTGTCGCGCACATGGAACCACTGGCGGGAGATGTGGGCGAGGAGTTCGCCCTCGTACTCGACCGTGAACTCCCGGTCCAGGATCCGGCCGCTGACGTCCAGGACGGTGCCCTCGACGAGGGTCACCCGGAAGTGGTTGCGGAGCAGCGAGAGCCGTTTGCGGCGGATGGTGGCGAGCACGCGGTCGTCGCGCTCGATGGTCATCGCGTCGCGCAGGCTCAGCATCTTCTGCCGCAGGACGGCGAGGATCCGCCCGTCGGGGTCCTTCAGTTCCAGTGTGTCGCGCAGTCGCAGCGCCTTGCCGTCGACGAGGAAGGCGTGGCGGCCGTACTCGTCCTCGATCCAGTAGTCGTCGCCGACGGCGAGGATCTTGTCCCGAACCAAGTACTTCATGGGGCCTCCCTGGCATCAGACGGGGAAGTAGCGGGTCAACGGGGTCGGGTTCGCGCCGAACAGGTCGCCGAAGGGCGCGTCCAGCTGGTGGATGAGCAGCACGGTGAAGGCGATGAAGCCGGACAGGCCCATCACCATCACCACATGGGTGGTGGTGCGCTGGATCCCGAAGAGGAACATGAACGCCAGCGTCAGCACACCGCCGATGATCAGCCCGGCCCACAGCACCGGCGACAGGCTCTGCTGGGCCGCCGCCTCCCGGCTGCGGCGGGAGTCGTCGACATTGCTGAGCTGCGCCGTCACCTCCTGCGAGGTGATCTGCTGCCCGGTGGTGCTGGTGGAGCCGCGGATCGTACTGGCGTCGCGCAGCTGGGCCAGCAGGTTCCAGCCCGAGGAGCCGAGGGGTTCGCGTTCGACCATCAGCGGCCATTCGACGTGCACGACGTGGGCGGCGTAGGTGGTCGCGGCGTTGCGCATGGCCTGCTTCTGGGCGGTGGGGAAGGCGTCGGCGAGCAGGTACGTCTGGTGCAGCGCGCTGGCCTCGGCCTGGACGGTGTCCTGGGCCGCCGAGCAGTTGTCCCATACGGAGACGAGGCACAGGCCGAGCACGAGCGCGTAGAGGACCGACACCATCATCGCGACGTACTCGGCGACGTCCTCGCGCGGTTCCTCGTCCTCCCTCACCGGGAACAGCCGGGTCTTGGCGAAGACGGCGACCGCGGCGACGAGGCACACGACGAAGACGACGACGAGCGTTTCGGTCAGAACCACGGGGTCTCCCAGGGTCGCTCAGAGGTTGCGGGAGCCGAGCAGGGCGGCGGCGACGGCGGCGGGGATGAGGAGCAGGAGCAGGATCCAGGCGATGCCGAGGTGGGGGAGCTGACGGGCGCGGTGGCGTACGCGGGGCAGCAGCGCCTCCTCGCTTCCGGCGGCGGCCGGGGGGCGTGCGCCGGGCGGACGGGCGGTTCCGGTGCCGGGCTCGGTCCCGGTGCCACCGCTGGTGCCTGTTCCGGCCGCTGTGCCTGTTCCGGCCCCGGTCCCGGCTCCTGTTCCGGTCCCGGCCCCGGCCCCGGCCCCGGTCCCGGCCCCGGCCCCGGCTCCTGTTCCGGCCCCGGCCCCGGTGCCTGAGGCGGCGCCGGCTTCGGCTCCGGTCCCGGTCCCCGCGCCGGTGCCCGCTCCGGGGGCCAGGCCTTCCGGAGCCGGGCCCTCCGCCGCGCCGGGCGGGGCGGTACCGGGCGGGGCGGTCAGCGCTTCGGCGGCAGCGGCGGCGAGGGCGGCGGCCGCGGCTGTGGCGGCCCGCGAGAGAGCGGCGGCACCGGGCGCACCGGCCCCGGCTCCGGCGCCCGCACCCGCTGCGGCCCCCGCCGTGGCCCCGGCACCGGCGCCCGCCGTGGCCCCGGCACCGGCCCCGGCGGTCGCGCCTGCGGCTGCCCCAGCTCCCGCTGCGGCCCCCGCCGTGGCGCCCGCGGCCGCCCCAGCGGTCGCTCCCGCGGTCGCCGCCGCCGTGCCCGGCGGTCCGGCCCCGGGGCCGGCGGCCGTGCCCGGGGCCGGGGGGACGCCCGCTCCCGGAGTCGTACCCGTACCCGTACCCGTACCCGTACCCGTACCCGTACCCGCGCCCGTACCCGCGCCCGCGCTCGCGCCCGCGCTCGTTCCGCCCGCACCCGCTCCCCCGCCGGTGCCCGCTCCCGCTCCCGTTCCCGTTCCCGGGGCGGTGCCGCCGCCGGGCACCCGGAAGGTGGCGGTGGCCTCGGCGGTGAGGAGCGGGGCCGGGACGCGGGCGCCGTCCTCGGCGAGGGTGGTGATCCGGTCGGTGCCCGTGACGAGCCCGGTGCTGCGGTACGACCCGGGGTCGCGCCGTACCGTCGCCGCGCACCCGGCGGACACCCCGGGCGCCAGCGCCTCCACGCACGGCATCGCGCCGGGGGCGGCGCCGAGGGCCGCGTCGGTGAGCCGGAGCGCGTACACCGTCCGGTCGCCGCGGTTGGTGACGGTGTACGAGACGACCGCCTCGTTCCCGGTGACCCGTACCGTCTCCGCGAGGCCGAGCGTGCCGCCGATCCCCTCGTACCCGGCACGCGCGGTGGCGGTGAGCCGCTGCCCCAGGGACGGGACGTCGCCGTGGGCGGTGACGGTCCCGATGTGCTCGCCGGCCCGGGCGGGGAAGCGGGCGGCGCACACGAAGGAGTCGAGCGCGGCGAGCGTCCGGGCGGGGCAGCGGATCCCCCCGCCGGGCACCTGGTCGTCGGCGACCGTCACCCCGTACAGATCGGCCTCGCCCCCGTTGACCAGCCGGTACTTCTTCACGACGGCCGCCCCCGTCCGCACCGTGGGCCCGGGCACTCCGGGGACGGTGTCGACGGTGACGGTCAGTTCGAGGGCGTTCTCCCCGGCGCCGCCCGCGTGCGCGGGCAGGCACGGGCACAGCGCGAGGACGAACGCCAGCGCGACGACGGCCGCGAGGGGCGTGCGCGTCGCGCACGATCCCCGCGTGACCCGCATGACGCCTCCCGGCCTAATAGTCGGATGATCGTGCCGCACAGCCATGCTGTGCGCCCGGTCCCCGCCCACCCCGGCCACGACACGCGCGACCCACCCCACCCGGTCCCGCGCATTCACCCGTTTCCCGGCGCCGGGCGACCCCCTGACGTCCGGTCGTTCCGCCGTGCGCGCGTGATCCGCCGTTCACGCCCGAATGGCAAGCTTGAAGAATGAACGATGCCTCTCCAGCACCCGCTTCCGCGCCGTCCACCGGCGCCCGCCGCGTCCGTGTCCGCGCCCCCGAACTCGTCGGCAAGGGCGGCTGGCTCAACACCGGCGGGGATCAGCCGGCCCTCGCCGACCTGCGCGGCAAGATCGTTCTGCTCGACTTTTGGACATTTTGTTGTATTAACTGCCTGCACGTCCTCGACGAGCTGCGCGAGCTGGAGGAGAAGCACCGGGACACGCTCGTCATCGTCGGCGTCCACTCGCCGAAGTTCGTGCACGAGGCCGAGCACCAGGCGGTCGTCGACGCCGTCGAGCGCTACGAGGTGCACCACCCCGTGCTCGACGACCCGGAGCTGACGACCTGGAAGCAGTACGCCGTACGGGCCTGGCCGACGCTCGTCGTCATCGACCCCGAGGGGTACGTCGTCGCCCAGCACGCGGGCGAGGGCCACGCGAACGCGATCCGGACCCTGGTGGAGGAGCTGGAGGCGGAGCACGCGGCGAAGGGCACGCTGCGGCGCGGCGACGGGCCGTACGTGCCGCCGGAGCCGGCCGCGACCGATCTGCGCTTTCCCGGCAAGGCCGTCGTACTGCCGTCCGGGAACCTGCTCGTCTCCGACACCACCCGCCACCAGCTCGTCGAGCTGGCCGAGGACGGCGAGACGGTGGTCCGGCGGATCGGTACCGACGGGGACGGGGAGTTCCGCGAGCCGCAGGGGCTCGCGCTGCTGCCGTCCGGGCAGGTCGTCGTCGCCGACACCGTCCACCACGCGCTGAAGCTGTTCGACCCGGCGACCGGCACCGTCGAGCGGATCGCGGGCACCGGCCGCCAGTGGTGGCAGGGCTCGCCGACCTCCGGTCCGGCCCTGGACGTGGACCTGTCGTCGCCGTGGGACGTGGCCTGGTGGCGGGGCAAGGTGTGGATCGCGATGGCCGGCGTCCACCAGATCTGGACGTACGACCCGGAGACCCGCACCGTCGAGGTCGCCGCCGGCACCACCAACGAGGGTCTGGTCGACGGGCCCGCCGCCGAGGCGTGGTTCGCGCAGCCGTCGGGGCTCGCCGCCACCGCCGACCGGCTGTGGATCGCGGACTCGGAGACCAGCGCGCTGCGCTTCATCGACACCGAGGGCGCCGAGGGCACCGGATACACGGTCCACACCGCCGTCGGCACCGGCCTGTTCGACTTCGGCCACCGCGACGGCGCCGCCGGCCAGGCGCTGTTCCAGCACCCGCTGGGCGTGACCGCGCTGCCCGACGGTTCGGTCGCCGTCTGCGACACGTACAACCACGCGCTGCGCCGCTTCGACCCGGCCAGTGACGAGGTCACCACCCTGGCCACGGATCTGCGCGAGCCGAGCGACGCGGTCGTCGTCGGCGAGGACGTCGTGGTCGTCGAGTCGGCCCGGCACCGGCTGACCCGGCTGCGGCTGCCGGAGGAGGCGGTACGGGTCGAGGCCGTCGCCCACCGCACCCGCCGGGAGGCCACCGACGTCGCCCCGGGCCGGCTCCGCCTCGACGTGGTGTTCCAGGCGCCGAAGGGCCAGAAGCTGGACGAGCGGTACGGTCCGTCGACCCGGCTGCTCGTCTCCTCCACGCCGCCCGGGCTGCTGCTCGCGGGCGACGGTACGGGCACCGACCTGTTCCGGGACCTGGAACTGAACCCGGAGCTGACCGAGGGCGTCCTGCACGTCTCGGCGATGGCCGCGTCCTGCGACGACGACCCGGCGAACGAGTACCCGGCCTGTCACGTCCACCAGCAGGACTGGGGTGTTCCGGTGAAGGTCACCGACGCCGGGACCGCCCGGCTTCCGCTGATCCTCGCCGGCATGGACGGCTGACGGACGGCACGCCCGAGGGGACGGATGCCCGAGGGGACGGGATGCCCGAGGGGACGGGATGCCTGAGGGAGGGGACGCCCGAGGTACGGGACGTCCGAGGTACGGCTGACCGGCCCCCCGACCGGTCCGCGCCGTTCCGGCCCGCCGGGGCTCAGGCGTCCAGGAAGGCGACGAGCGCGTTCGCGAGGTGGTGCGGGTCCTCCGACCCGCACATCTCACGGGCGCTGTGCATCGACAGGCACGCGACGCCGATGTCGACGGTCGTGATGCCGTGCCGGGCCGCGGTGATCGGGCCGATCGTGGTGCCGCAGGGCATGTCGTTGTTCGACACGAACGACTGCCACGGCACCCCCGCCTTCTCACACGCGGCGGCGAAGATCGCGCGGCCGTTGCCGTCGGTGGCGTACCGCTGGTTGACGTTCACCTTGAGGATCGGGCCGCCGTTGGGGCGCGGGTGGTGCGTCGGGTCGTGGCGCTCGCCGTAGTTGGGGTGCACGGCGTGGCCGACGTCCGACGACAGGCACACCGAGCCCGCGAGCGCCCGCGCCTTGTCCTCGTAACCGCCGCCCCGCGCGTACACCGAACGCTCCATGACGATCCCGAGCAGCGGGCCCTGGGCGCCGGTGTCGGCCTCCGAACCGTTCTCCTCGTGATCGAAGGCGGCGAACACCGGGATGTACGTCAGGTCGTCACGGCCCGCCGCCCCGGCACCCGCGACCGCGACGAGCGCGGCGGTGCAGGCGTGCACGGACAGCAGGTTGTCCATCCGCGGGCCGGCCAGCAGCTCACGGTCGCGGCCCAGATAGGCGGGCGCCTCGACGGCGTGCGTCATCAGGTCCCAGCCGGCCACGTCCTCGGCGTCCAGGCCGGACTCCTCGGCGACGAACGCGACGAAGTCGCCCTCGTTCACCTCGCCCAGACCCCAGACGGGCTGCATGTGGCGCTGGCGCTCCAGCTTCATGCCGTCGTTGACGCCCCGGTCCAGGTGGATGGCGAGCTGCGGGACGCGCAGCAGCGGCCGGTCGACGTTCACCAGCCGGTGGCTGCCGTCGCGCAGGGTCAGCCGGCCGGCGATGCCCAGGTCACGGTCGAGCCAGCTGTTGAGCAGCGGCCCGCCGTAGACCTCGACGGCCACCTGACGCCAGCCCTCACGGCCGAAGTCGGGCTGCGGCTTGACCCGCAGGTTGGGGGAGTCGGTGTGGGCGCCGATGATCCGGAACGGGGTGTGCGGGGCGGCGCCCTCGGGCACGTACCAGGCGATGATCGCGCCGCCGCGGACCAGGTACTTCCCGCCGGCCGTCCCGTCCCAGGCGTCGGTCTCCTCGACCTTCCGGAAGCCCGCCTCCTCCAGCCGCGCGGCGGTGTTCGCCACCACGTGGAACGGCGAGGGCGAGGCCGCGAGGAAGGACATGAGGTCATCGGTATGGCCGCGGTCGAAGCGGACGGGTGCGCTACTCATGGACTTCACCTTACGCAGGTCTCGATATGCGGACGCGGGGTGCCTGACGGGGGGTGATTCTTTGTGCCTCCTACGCCTCCAGGGTGCTGGAGCCGGACGCACAGCACCGATCGTGCGAAGCCAGGGGGAGAACCGAGCCACAGAAGAAAAGGGAGAACGGCCCGCTCCCCTCCCCGGGAGCGAGCCGTTCTCGTGTCGGACTCAGGCGCGTACCTGTGCGTGGTTAGAACGCGGCCTCGTCCAGGTCCATCAGCGAGCGGTCGACACCCTCGGCGAGGAGGCGCTCGGCGGAGACGCCCGGCAGGATGTTCGCGGCGAAGAACTTCGCGGCGGCGATCTTGCCCTGGTAGAAGGCGACGTCCTTGCCGGCGGCGCCGTTCGCGAGCTTGTCGGCGGCGACGGCCGCGCCGCGCACCAGCAGGTAACCGACGACGACGTCACCGGCGGCGAGCAGCAGGCGGGTGGTGTTGAGGCCGACCTTGTAGATGTTCTTGACGTCCTCGCCGGTGGCGGTGAGGTCGGTGATCATCGTGCCGACGATGGCCTCGAGGTCGACGGCGGCCTTGGCGAGCGCGTCGCGGGCGCCGGCCAGGTCGTCGCCGCCGGTGCCGACGGCGAGGAACTTCTTGATCTCCTCGGCGAGCGCGTTCAGGGAGGCGCCCTGGTCGCGGACGATCTTGCGGAAGAAGAAGTCCTGGCCCTGGATGGCGGTGGTGCCCTCGTACAGGGTGTCGATCTTCGAGTCGCGGATGTACTGCTCGATCGGGTACTCCTGCAGGAAGCCGGAGCCGCCGAAGGTCTGGAGCGACTGCGCGAGCTGCTCGTAGCCCTTCTCCGAGCCGTAGCCCTTGACGATCGGGAGCAGCAGGTCGTTCAGGCCGTGCAGGGCCTTGGCGTCCTCGCCCGCCGCCTCCGCCATGGCGATCTCGTCCTGCACGGAGGCCGTGTAGAGGACGAGGGAGCGCATGCCCTCGGCGTACGCCTTCTGCGTCATCAGCGAGCGGCGGACGTCGGGGTGGTGCGTGATGGTGACCTTGGGCGCGGCCTTGTCCATGAAGTTCGCCAGGTCGGTGCCCTGGACGCGCTCCTTGGCGTACTCCAGGGCGTTGAGGTAGCCCGTGGAGAGGGTGGAGATCGCCTTCGTGCCGACCATCATGCGGGCGAACTCGATGATGAGGAACATCTGGCGGATGCCGTCGTGCTTGTCGCCGATGAGCCAGCCCTTGGCGGGGTGCTTGTCGCCGAAGGTCATCTCGCACGTGTTGGAGGCCTTGAGGCCCATCTTGTGCTCGACGTTGGTGGCGTAGACGCCGTTGCGGGCGCCCAGCTCGCCGGTCTCCCAGTCGAACTCGTACTTCGGGACGAGGAAGAGGGAGAGGCCCTTGGTGCCGGGGCCGGCACCCTCGGGGCGGGCGAGGACGTAGTGGAGGATGTTCTCCTCCATGTCGTGCTCACCGGACGTGATGAAGCGCTTGACGCCCTCGATGTGCCAGGAGCCGTCCTCCTGCTGGACGGCCTTGGTGCGGCCGGCGCCGACGTCGGAACCGGCGTCGGGCTCGGTGAGGACCATGGTGGAGCCCCAGCGGCGGTCGACGGCGATCTTCGCGGCCTTCTTCTGCGCCTCGTTGCCCTCGTTGTAGAGGATGCCGGCGAAGGCCGGGCCGGAGGAGTACATCCAGATGGCCGGGTTGGAGCCGAGGAGCAGCTCCGCGTAGGCCCAGATGAGGGAGCGCGGGGAGGCGGTGCCGCCGATGCCCTCGGGGATGCCGAGACGCCAGTACTCGGACTCCATGAAGGCGTTGTACGAGGCCTTGAAGGAGGCCGGGACCGGGGCGGTGTTGGTCTCGGGGTCGAAGACCGGCGGGTTGCGGTCGGCGTCGGCGAAGGACTCGGCGAGCTCGTTCTCGGCGAGACGGCGGATCTCGTCGAGGATGCTCTTCGCGGTGTCGACGTCCATCTCCTCGAACGGACCGGTGCCGTACACCTTGTCGCGGCCGAGCACCTCGAAGAGGTTGAACTCGATGTCGCGGAGATTCGACTTGTAGTGCCCCATGGCGACGGCTCCGTAAGGCTCGGGGAGGCAGGTTCCTCGGCGGGTTCCTCGTACACACACGTGTACGTACGCACCACGCGGCAGCGGACTCGCGTCCGTGCGGCTCGCGCACGTCCCGCGTTCGGTGTCCGCTGCTACTCGTGAGTAGCGCACGTTCTCTACGATGATGCTACCCACCGGTAATAAGAGCAACCCCATTCGGCGTATCTGTGACGCAGTAGGCTCTGGCCCCATGTACGGCTACGAGCAGAATCCGGGCGCGCAGCAGCAGTACGCCCCGCCTCCGCAGCAGGGCACGCATCCCGGCATGCAGGGGCAGCCGGGCATGCAGGGGGGAATGCAAGGCGGGATGCCGGGGGGCATGCAGGGCGGGTACGGGCAGCAGCAGGCCCCGCTCTATCCGGAGCCGTCGCCGCCGTCGCTGGCCGACGCGGTCCGCGCGTTCACCACCGGCACCCTGGCGGCCGAGGACTTCCAGCAGATCTTCGCGACCTCGAAGGTCTACTGCCCGCGCGGCGACACCCCGGGCTTCCTGGCGCTGCACAACACCCAGCAGCCGGTGATCCCCATGTTCACCACGCTCAAGGAGCTGCGGCGCTACGCGGGCAAGGAATCCAAGTACTTCGTGATCACCGGCGCCGAGGTGATCGACCTGCTGCCGACCGGCTACGGCTTCGTCCTCGACATGGAGGGCGACCACCGGATGGTCTTCGACGCGAAGGCCGTGGAGCAGATGGTCGACTACGCGATGCGCAGGATGTACGGCTGACGGACCCTGGAGACAGGCGAGGGAACGCCCGGGAGGAATTCCTCCCGGGCGTTCGGCGTTCCGGGTGGCAGAAAGTTCATCGTTCAACTAAAGTGAAGCCACAAGAAGGTACAAGGAGGCCACACCATGCCTGCCGTGACTGTCGAGAACCCGCTCACGCTGCCCCGCGTCGCCGCCCAGGCCGACGCCGTCGCCCGCCCCGTCCTCGCCGTGACCACGGCCCCCTCGGGCTTCGAGGGCGAGGGCTTCCCCGTCCGCCGCGCGTTCGCGGGCATCAACTACCAGTACCTCGACCCGTTCATCATGATGGACCAGATGGGCGAGGTGGAGTACGCGCCGGGCGAGCCGAAGGGCACCCCCTGGCACCCGCACCGCGGCTTCGAGACCGTCACCTACATCATCGACGGCATCTTCGACCACCAGGACTCGCACGGCGGTGGCGGCACCATCACCAACGGCGACACCCAGTGGATGACCGCCGGCTCCGGCCTCCTGCACATCGAGGCGCCGCCGGAGAGCCTGGTCGTCAGCGGCGGTCTCTTCCACGGCCTCCAGCTGTGGGTGAACCTGCCGGCCGCGGACAAGATGATGGCCCCGCGCTACCAGGACATCCGCGGCGGCCAGGTCCAGCTGCTCACCAGCCCCGACGGCGGCGCGCTGCTCCGCGTCATCGCCGGTGAGCTGGACGGCCACCAGGGCCCGGGTGTCACCCACACCCCGATCACGATGATCCACGCCACCCTGCGGCCGGGCGCCGAGATCGCCCTGCCGTGGCGCGAGGACTTCAACGGCCTCGCGTACGTCATGGCCGGCCGCGGCACGGTCGGCGAGGAGCGGCGCCCGGTCCACATGGGCCAGACCGCCGTCTTCGGCAAGGGCGGCAAGCTCGTCGTGCGCGCCGACGAGAAGCAGGACGGGAACACCCCGGACCTCGAGGTCGTCCTCCTCGGCGGACAGCCGATCCGCGAGCCGATGGCGCACTACGGCCCGTTCGTCATGAACACCCAGGCCGAACTCCGCCAGGCGTTCGAGGACTACCAGGCCGGCCGCCTCGGCACGATCCCGGCCAACGTCCACGGCATGAACGAGCAGGAGCCGCCGACGGCGTGACACCCGGCGATCCCGGCGCGGCTCCACGCGAGCCGCCCCGCGCGCGGGCCCGGTCCACCCCCTTCGGACCGGGCCCGCGGGCGTTCGCCGGCGCGGGGTGTCATGCGACCGGCAGCCTGTACCGCATCCGGTATCGGTGCGCGGCCTTCGTCATCAGCGTCGCCTCGATGGGGCGACCGCCGTCGGAGTAGACCACTCGGAAAGCGACCAGGACGGGCATGTCCTTGGGCAGCTCCAGCGCGGCCACCTCTTCCTCGGTGGGGATCTCCGACGACAGCTCGTCGACGAACTCGCGCGGCGGGAACCCGAGCGACGCGAGGAGGGCCGGGGTGCCTCCCCTGATGCGCTTCTTCTCCAGTATCCGGGTGCCTTCGGCCAGCCCGAGTGGATAGTACGAGCAGGTCAGTTCCGTGGGTTCGTCGTCCAGGAAGAGGATCTGCTTGCGCAGGACGGCCTGATCGCCGTCCGACAACCCCAGCGCGTCCGCGACCTCCTTCGGAGGGCGGACCACCGAGACGTCGAGCAGTTCGGACCGCCCGGTCTGCCGCCGCTTGGCCGCCTCCGCCATCCATGGATACGGCTCGCCCGCCTCGGCCGGCTTCATGAAGGCGATCGGCTCGATCGGCTGCTGCGCGTGCGGACGTACGAAGACACCCTTGCCGGGCATGCCTTCCACAAGGCCCTCCGCCTTGAGCATCTGCAGCGCTTTCTGGACCGTGGTGTTGGCGACTCCGCCGTACCGGTCCATCAGCTCCGCCGTGGACCCCAGCTTGCTGCCGGGCAAGAGATCTCCCCGTGTGATCTGCCGCCGGATCTCGGCGGCGATCTTCTGGTGCGCGGAACGCAGATCCTTGAACTTCCTCGGCATCGCTTCTACTTCCCGAGTCGGTAGGTGAGGTGCCGGTCGGTCGGCATGGTCATCAGGGATGCCTCGAAAGGGAATCCGTCCGCTGTGCCGCTCGTACGGAGCAGGCGCAGGACCGCGCTCCCGGGCGGGAGTTCCAGACGGCCGCACTCTTCCGGATCGGCCAGGCCGGCGCTCACGTCCTCGGTGACGGTGTCCGCCGTGTATCCCAGCTCACGCAGGAGTGTGACCGCGCCTCCGGGAATCTTGCGCGGGTCGGCGAGGCGGGTCCCCTGTGCGACCCCGAGCGGGTAGTAGGAGCGTGCGATCTCGACAGGACGTTCGTCCAGCAGGATCAACCGGGCCCGTACGACCACTCGTTGACCCTGTTCGAGGTCGAGTGCGGCCCGAACGGCTTCGGGTGCCGCCACCTCGCCGGCCTCGAACACGCTCTGACCGCCGCGCCGTCCCCGGCGCCCGGCCTCGTCGGTCCACGCGTCTGCCTGTCCGGGCTCGCGCGGAGCCAGATAGGGCGCTGCCTCGCTGATCCACGCCTCGCCCGACATGCGCGTACCTCCAAGCTCACGGGTTGCGTCCGACCTTACGTCCTTACGGCTCTCCGCATCATGGAAGACCTTAAGTGCTTGCCGCTTAAGGTGGATAGCGCTTAAAGTGCGGCCAAGCGCCGGACCTCACCGGATCCGGCGCCGTTCCGTCGTCTTTGATCCTCGACGCCGTCCTGCTGGAGCCCTGATGGAACAGAGAGCCCGACCCTGGAGGTCCGGATGATCGCCCGGACCTCCCCTTGGTACGCCCACGCTGTCCAGCTCCTGGCCGCCGGCCCGGCCCACGCCCTCACTCCTCCCGCGCGTCTGGAATGGAGCACCCACCCGGGTCTGGGCCCCGGCGCCGAGGCCATCGGCCGGGACCTGTCCGGCAAACGCCTGCTGGAACTGGGATGCGGCTCCGGGCACAACGCCGCCCATCTGGCCCAGCACCACCAGGCCCGTGTCACCGGCGTCGATCTGATCGGACTCCAAGTACGCCGGGCGCGCTCGCACTACGGCCACATCGACGGCACCTCCTTCGCCGCGGGCCACGCCCTGCACCACCTCCGGGCCGGCACCCGGATCTACGACGCCGTCTGCTCCGTCTTCGGGGCTGTCGGCCTGGTCGCACCCGAACTGCTGCTCCCCGCGATCTCCCGCCACCTGCGACCAGGCGGCGTACTCGCCTTCTCGGTACCCCACCCCGCACGGGCCGGAAGGCGTCCCTTGCCGGACGACGGCCCGCGCGAGGACTACATCACCCTGCCGGACCGCACCAGACTTCCCGTCACCCGCTGGGAGTTCGACGCGCCCCGCTGGGCCGCCCACCTCGCTCGGGCAGGACTGCGGCTCACATCCGCCGTCGAGCTTCGGCACCCGCGCCTCGATCCCTGGCCGACCACCCTTCTGATCACTGCCCGCACACGCTGACCGTGCCGGGCGCGGGAAGGCAGGGCCGGACCCCTGACGTGGTGTCACCCGTACGGCGTCCAGCGCGCGACGGCGGGGCGGGTGGCGTGGTCCGGTGGGGGTATGTCCGCCGCGCCGCCGCCCACGCCGCCGTCCCGGCCGCCGGCCGGGGCGCGGCCCCTGTTGCCCGAGGGGGCGCGCCGTACCGCCGCCTGGTGTGTGGTCCTGCTGCTCGTCGCCGGGGTCGCGGCCGTGTTCGTCTGGCTGGTCGTGGTCTTCAAGACGGCCGTCACGCCGGTGCTGCTCGCGCTGCTCGGCACCGCGCTGCTCGGTCCCCTCTACCGGCGGCTGCTGCTGATGCGGGTACAGCGGTCGCTCGCGGCCGGGCTCACGGTGCTCGCCGTGCTCGTGGTGGTCGGCGGGATCACGTACATCGTGGTCGCCGCCCTCGTCGACACCGGCGACCAGATCATCGCCTCGCTCCGGGACGCGGCCCAGAGCATCACCCGGCACCTCGGCGCCGCCGGCACCTCCCTCGACGACCTGGCGAGGAACGCCCGGCAGTTGCTGGAGAAGTTCGGCGGAACGGCCGCCTCCGGGGTGATCTCCGGGCTCAGCGTCGTCGCCCAGATGGCCGCCACCGCCGTCCTCGCGCTGCTGCTCATCTTCTTCTTCCTGCGCGACTCCGACCGCGCGATCGGAGTGCTGCGCACGCTCGCGCCCCGCTCCACCGGCGACATGGTCGAGGCGATGGCGCGGCGCGCCTTCCAGGCCGTCGAGGGGTTCATGCGCGGGACGACGGTCATCGCGGCCGTCGACTCCGTCCTCATCGGCGTGGGGCTGCTGGTGCTGAAGGTGCCGGGCGCGGTCGGGCTCGCCGCGCTCGTCTTCGTCGGCGCCTACATCCCGTACCTGGGCGCGTTCCTCTCCGGCGCCGTCGCCGTGCTCGTCGCGCTCGCCGACCGGGGGGTCGTGATCGCGCTGTGGGTGCTCGGGGTCGTCCTCGCCGTGCAGGTCATCGAGGGGCACGTGCTCCAGCCGGTGGTGCAGAGCCGCACGGTGCAGATGCATCCGGCGCTGGTGATGCTGGCGATCACGGCGGGCGCGTCGGTCGCCGGGATCCTCGGGATGCTGCTGGCCGTACCGCTGACGGCGGCGTTCTTCGGGGTGATCAGCGAACTGCGGGGGCGGTACGGGACCGGGGCCGGGGCCGAGGGCGGGCCGCCGGACCCGCATGGACACCCCTGATCACGTACGCGGGTCAGGCGGGCGGCTCGTGCAGTTCGAACCAGATCGCCTTGCCCTCGCCCCGCGGGTCCACGCCCCACGTCTCCGCCAGCATCTCCATCAGCACGAGCCCCCGCCCGCTCGACGCCATCTCGCCCGGGTCGCGCCGGTGCGGCAGGTCGTCGCTCGTGTCGGCGACCTCGACGCGCAGCCGGCGGCCGGCGTCCCCGAGGCAGGTCACCTCGGCGGCGAGCAGCGCGTCGCCGTCCGTGTGGACGAGGACGTTGGTGACCATCTCCGACACCATGAGGACGGCGGCGTCGCGCTGGTCCTCGTCCTTCCAGTCGTGCAGCAGTTGCCGTACCTGCTCGCGGGCGGCGGCGATGCGCTCCGGTTCGGTCTGGGCGATCGTCATCAGGGTGCGCCGCGGGCGTTCCCGTGCCACCCGGACGGCGGTCTCGCCCGGCCGGCGGGAGAGCAGGACGAGCGCGATGTCGTCCTCGCGGCGGTCGGCGAGCGGCCCGGTGGTGTGGTGCGAGCCGGGTCCGTGGACGGCCTCGACGAGGCCGTCGGCGAGCGCTTCGAGGTCCTCGCCGTCGTGGGCCTCCAGGATCCGGCGGATCCGTTCCCAGCCGGTGTCGAGGTCGTGGCCGCCGGTCTCCAGGAGTCCGTCGGTGCAGATCATCAGGGTCTCGCCGGGTTCCAGGGTGAGCCGGGTGGTGGGGTAGTCGGTGTCGGGGTCGATGCCGAGGGGCAGGCCGCCGGCGGTGGGCCTCAGCAGGACCGTCCCGTCGTTCATCCGTACCGCCGGATCCGGATGCCCGGCCCGCGCGAGGTCGACAAGCCCCGTCTCCAGGTCGACCTCCAGGTACAGGCAGGTCGCGAACCGGGGCGCGAAGTCGCCGCTCGCCTCGTCCGGGCTCCCCTCCGCGGCGTTGCCGTCGTTGATCCCGTACAGGAAGCGTGACGCGCGCGTGAGCACCGCGTCCGGCCGGTGCCCCTCGGAGGCGTACGCGCGCAGGGCGATCCGCAGCTGCCCCATGAGCCCGGCGGCCCGTACGTCGTGCCCCTGCACATCGCCGATGACCAGCGCGATCCGTCCCGCTCCCGCCCCGCCGGGCAGCCGGATCATGTCGTACCAGTCGCCGCCGACCTGGAGCCCGCCGCCCGTCGGCACGTACCGCGCCGCCATCCGGATCCCCGGGATGCCCGGCCCGAGCAGCGGCCTCATCGTGCGCTGGAGTCCGAGCGACAGTTCGCGTTCCGACTCGGCCGTCCCGGCCCGGCTCAGTGCCTGCGCGAGCATCCGGGCGACCGTCGTCAGGACCGCGCGTTCGTCCGGCGTGAACGCCACCGGATGCGTGAACGCCGCCATCCACGCGCCCGTCGTCCGCCCGGCGACGACCAGCGGCACGAACGCCCACGAACGGCGCTCGAAGCGCTGCGCCAGCGGCCATGTCATGGGGAAGCGGCGCGCGTACTCCTCCGGCGTCGGCAGATAGATCGCCCGGCCCGTCCGTACGACCTCGGCCGCCGGATAGTCGGTGTCCAGCGTCATCGACGCGAACGGCCCGTCGTCGCCCTCCCCGTGCCCGTGATGGCCGACGATCGTCAGCCGGTCGCCCGACAGCCCGAACACCGCGAGCCCGTCCGGCGAGAAGCCCGGCATCGACAGCGACGCCGCCACCCGCAGCACCTCGGCCGTCGACCGCGCCTCCGCGAGCGCCCGCCCGGCGTCGAGCAGGAACGCCTCGCGCGAGCGCCGCCAGTCGCCGGTGACGGCCGTACGGTCCGCCCCCGCGCCGGACGGCGGCTCGGCGACCTCCTGGAGGGTGCCGACCAGCTGGTAGCCGCGGCCGTTCCTTCCGTGTCGGGCGCTTCCCTCGAACAGCGGCTTGGATCTGGTCCGTACGGTACGGATCACCCGACCGGACTCGTCCGTGATCCGCAGCCGGGTCTCGGCCAGGGTCCCCTCGGCGAGGGCGAGGGCCACGACGCCGTCGATCCCGTTCCAGTCGACCGGGTGGAAACGTGAGCGGGCCGCGGCCTCGCCCAGCCGTACGGGCTCGGCGGGCAGCCCGATCAGCCGGGCCGCCTCGGCGTCGAGCGTGACGGTTCCGGAGGCCTTGTCCCAGCGCCACAGGCCGGTGGCGAGGGCGGCCAGGACATCCTCGGTACGCATTGCCCCACTTTATGAAGAGCGCACTCCGGGGTGCCACCATCGGTATTCGAATCGCGATCGGGGCCGTCCCGGTAGTCTGGTAACCCCATAACGTATTGCGCACGCAATGGGATATGGGTTAGCCCTTTGATCCCGAAGACTGGATGAACGACGATGCATCGGTACAGGTCCCACACCTGCGGCGAGCTCCGCGCCTCTGACGTCGGTACCGACGTCCGGCTCAGCGGCTGGCTGCACAATCGGCGCGACCTGGGCGGCATCCTCTTCATCGATCTCCGCGACCACTACGGCATCACCCAGCTGGTCGCCCGCCCCGGCACGGCGGCGGCCGAGGTGCTCGACAAGCTGACGAAGGAGACCGTCGTCCGCGTCGACGGCAAGGTCGTCTCGCGTGGCGCCGAGAACATCAACCCGGACCTCGCCACCGGCGAGATCGAGATCGAGGCCGCCGACGTCGAGGTTCTCGGCGGGGCGCAGCAGATCCCCTTCACCATCAACACCGACGACGGTGTGAACGAGGAGCGGCGCCTGGAGTACCGCTTCCTCGACCTGCGCCGCGAGCGCATGCACAAGAACATCATGCTGCGGTCCGCGGTCATCGCCGCGATCCGCTCCAAGATGGTGGCGCTCGGCTTCAACGAGATGGCGACCCCGATCCTCACCGCGACCTCCCCCGAGGGCGCGCGTGACTTCGTCGTCCCGTCCCGCCTGAACCCGGGCAAGTTCTACGCGCTGCCGCAGGCCCCGCAGCAGTTCAAGCAGCTGCTGATGATCTCGGGCTTCGACCGCTACTTCCAGATCGCGCCCTGCTTCCGCGACGAGGACGCCCGCGCCGACCGCTCGCCGGGCGAGTTCTACCAGCTCGACGTCGAGATGAGCTTCGTCGAGCAGGAGGACGTCTTCCAGCCGATCGAGAAGCTGATGACCGAGCTCTTCGAGGAGTTCGGCGGCGGCCGTCCGGTCAGCAGCCCGTTCCCGCGGATCCCGTTCCGCGAGTCCATGCTCAAGTACGGCAACGACAAGCCCGACCTGCGCACCGACCTCGAACTCGTCGACATCACCGACGTCTTCGCGGACTCGGAGTTCAAGGCGTTCGCCGGCAAGCACGTCCGCGCGCTCGCCGTCCCGGACACCGGTGACCAGCCGCGCAAGTTCTTCGACGGCCTCGGCGACTTCGCCGTCTCGCTCGGCGCCAAGGGCCTCGCCTGGGTGCGCGTCGGCGAGGGCAACGCCCTGACCGGCCCGATCGCCAAGTTCCTCACCGAGGACAACGTCAAGGTCCTCGTCGAGCGTCTCGGCCTGGAGCCGGGCCACGCCGTGTTCTTCGGCGCGGGCGAGTTCGACGAGGTCTCCAAGATCATGGGCCCGGTCCGGGTCGAGGCCGCCAAGCGCGCCGGCCGGTTCGAGGAGAACGTCTTCCGCTTCGCGTGGATCGTCGACTTCCCGATGTACGAGAAGGACGAGGAGACCGGCAAGATCGACTTCTCGCACAACCCCTTCTCGATGCCGCAGGGTGGCCTTGAGGCCCTGGAGACCCAGGACCCGCTGGACATCCTCGGCTGGCAGTACGACATCGTCTGCAACGGCATCGAGCTGTCCTCCGGCGCGATCCGGAACCACGAGCCCGCCATCATGTTCAAGGCGTTCGAGATCGCCGGCTACCCGCGCGAGGTCGTCGAGACCGAGTTCGCGGGCATGCTGCGCGCCTTCCAGTTCGGCGCCCCGCCGCACGGTGGCATCGCCCCGGGCGTCGACCGGATCGTCATGCTCCTCGCCGACGAGCCGAACATCCGCGAGACCATCGCCTTCCCGCTCAACGGCAACGCGCAGGACCTCATGATGGGCGCCCCGACGGAACTCGACGAGTCCCGCCTCAAGGAGCTCAACATCGCGCTGCGCAAGCCGGCCGAGGCGAAGGTCGTCGAGGGCCGCCCGGTCACGGAGTCGGTCCACCCGGACGCGGCGCGCGGCTGACGCCTGACGTATTGACGGTAGGCATGTGAGGGGCCCGGGTCCGTACGCGAGACGTACGGACCCGGGCCCCTCTTGTATGCCGTGGGGACGCTTACTCGTCCTCGGCCGTGAAGATGTCCTCGGCGGTGGGGACGGTGACGGCGCGGTAGTGCCAGCGCCTCAGGCGGTCGAGGTCGGTGGTGTGGGTGACGCGTTGGCGTACATGGTCGGGGACAGGGATGCCCCGTGCATCCAGCACGATGAGGACACCCTCGGTGGCCGCCTGGATGCGGCCCTCAAGGTAGCCCTCGAGATAGCCCTCAAGGTAGGCCCCGAGATAGGAGCCGAGACGGCCATCAACGCGACCCTCCTTTCGGATCTCCTCTGAGATGAACGCGTAGAAGGAGAGATCCATGGCGGCCTACTCGTCCTCGGTCGTGAAGATGTCTTCGGCGGTGGGGACGGTGGCGGCACGCCGGACCCACTGATCCAGAAGACCCAGGTCATCGCAGGTAGTGATGCGCTCGCGGACGCTGCCGGGGACGGCAATGCCCCGTGCGTCAAGGACGGCCAGGACGAATTTCGCGCCCTGCTGGGTGCGGCCCTCGGCGCGGCCCTCGTCTCGGATCTCTTCCGAGATGAACGACTTGTAGAAGGACAGGTCCACAGCCACCAGTTTCCTCCAGAGCTCTCCGGCCGGGTGCTTGCCCAGCCCCTGCGCGGTGAATTCGATGATCGGGTCGGCGATGTCTTCGGGGACGCCCTGCAGAGCGGTAGAGAGGGCTTTCAGTATGGCATCAATGTCCGGATCGCCCGCGTGCGTAATGGCCGACAGAGTGGTCAGTGCCAGGTCCGCCCGGGCCTCGGCCGGGTCGGTGATGACCGGCATGTTGTGGGGGCCGACGACGACCGGCTGGATGGTGAGCGTCGGCATGTGGGGCGGCCCGCTGCACACCGCGCGCCCCGCCCATTCGGCGGTGGCGCGGTCCTGGCAGACGACGAGCAGGGCGGTCGGCAGCCGGTACTTCGTCCACAGGTACGCCGTGTAGTACGCCCAGCTCGCGGGCTTCGCCGCGTCCTTCTTCCCCTGCGCCTCGATCGCGAGGAGCAGCGAGCCGTCGTCCGCGCTGTCGAGGCGCAGGAGGGTGTCCACGCGGCGTTCGACGGGGGCGGACTCGGTGAGGTCGGTGGGCAGGACGGTGACTTCGACGGGTGGGGGGAGGGGGAGGCCGAGCATCCCCGACAGGCGGCTGAACAGCCTCAGATCGTGCTGGAAGATGCGATGCATCGCTTCATGATTCGAGCTGACCATGGGTTTCCTTGTGGTGGCAGCCGGGGCAGGTTCCGGGCTCCGCGCCGCGGAACGCGCGGTCGCAGCGATCGCAGTTCTGGAGCGGGAGCCGGGGTGCGTCGACAGGCCGGAACGGTGGGGGTGGGGGGAGATTCGCGGTGAGCCGGTGGGCCAGGAGCGCCGCGGGGCGGTGCAGGGGATACGGGAGGCCGGTGGACAGGGCGTGGACGACGGCGTCGGGGGAGGCGTCCCGTTCCAGCCAGGCCACGACGCCGGGCGCCAGATGCTCGGCGTCCGTCCGGGACAGCACCAGGCGGTGATCCTTGCGCGCGAGCCGGGCCAGGATCTCCGCTGCCGCCAGCAGGAGTTCGGGCGGGAGCGAGAACGGCTGCGGTACGTCGGGCAGCGCACGCCGCCGTGGGCCCGGGCGCTGCCGGGTTCGGGGCTCAGGGGCGGGCGGCTCGGGCGTGGGCTGGGGCTCGGGCGATGGTACGGGTCGGCCGGCGGCCTCGTCGTGACCGGCGTCCGGCTCGTCCGCCCAGCCGGGGTCGGGGCCGGGGTCGTAGTCGCAGTCGGGCTCGGGTTCGGGTTCGGGCTCCGGTTCGGGCTCGGGTTCGGGGGTGCGGCGGCGGCCACCCGGCCGGTTGCAGGAGACGGTACGGGTCACGATCCGCCCGCTCTCGGTGCGTTCGCGGGTCCGGCGCAGATAGCCATGGGCCTCCAGCTCGCGCAGGGCGCGGGCGATGCGCACCGTGCCCTCGGGGAAGCGGGCGGCGAGGCTCTTGATGTCGACCGGGGCACCGGTGGGCAGCGACTGGATGTGCGCGGAGAGGCCGATGGCCACCAGCGACAACTCGTCGTGCTGGGCAAGGTGGTTGCCGATGACGGTGAAGCATTCCGAGAGCCGGGCGTTGTCGTGCGAGACGCCACCCGCCTCGGACGAGTGCTTTTTCCGCGTGCCACGGGACGTGCGGCGCACGCGCACGCTAGGGTTCCAGCTATCCATCGGGAAGGGTTCGCTTCCTCGTTGGTCAGGCCCTCGCACTGGGATCGCTAGTCCCGGCGAGGGCCGACGTATGTCCGGGTCGTTCTGGCGCGAGCGTAGAACAACCAACCCGCCTCAGCGCCACTTCTGTTGGCTTATTTCACCCGTGCGAGTGATCGCCCCCTGACGGAGGGAAAGGGTGGGTTTGGTCGGGTCTTTTCGCTCCCCAGTTTTTTACTAGGTGATCGCCCCCGGAACCGGAACCCGACTTCATGGACTCCGGTGCGCACCGCTTTTCCACCTCGCCCGCAGGCTGGTCCCGAGTAACCCCCGAACCTTGTCCCCGTTGTCCCGATCGCCTGAACCGTTGCTACGGGTAGGGGCGTTGCGTCACACAGGATCAAGGGAAGGGCGCGGCATGACAGCAGACGAGACACCGGACGAGACAGCGGCGGAGACAGTCGAAGAGCCCGGCTGGGACGTGGACCCCGACGACGACTGGGGAATCGCCGTCATCACCACTGTGGGCAGGCAGCTGAAACTGCGCCGCGAGGCGATGGGCCTGCGGGCCTGCGAGTTCGGCGCGCAGGTCGGCTACAGCGAGGACATGATCTACAAAATCGAGGGCGGCCGGCGGATCCCCCGCCCCGACTTCCTGGACCAGGCCGACCTCATCCTGCGCGCCGACGGCCTGCTGAAGGCCATGAAGGCGGACGTGGCCAAGGTCCGCTACCCCAAGAAGGTCCGCGACCTCGCCAAACTGGAGTCCCGGGTCGTCGAGATGCACCTCTACGACCCGCTCAGCATCCATGGTCTGCTCCAGACCCCCGACTACGCGCGCGGCCTGCTGCGGATGCGCCGCCCCGCGTACTCGAAGGACGAGGTGGAGCGCTACATGGCCGGGCGGGTCAGCCGACAGACGATCTTCGACCGCGACCCGGCGCCGGAGCTCAGCTTCGTCCTGGAGGAGTGGACGCTGCGACGCCCGTTGGGTGGACGGGTGTTGCTGCGGGCTCAGCTGGAACACCTGCTGACCATCGCGAAGTTGCCGAGCGTCGAACTTCAGATCATGCGGATGGACCGTGAGGAACACGCGGGCGTGGATGGGGGAATCGAGGTGCTGAAGTTCGCCGATGCCTCGGCGATGGGACGCTCCCCTGTCGTCTCCAACGGTCGACCAGTGACCGAGCCGCGCCAGCTTCGTATCCTGGAACTGCGCTACGGCATCATCCGGGCGCAGGCTCTCACTCCTCGTGAGTCCATGGCCTTCATCGAGCGACTGCTAGGAGAGGCATGATCGACAACGTCTCGGCCGGGGACGCCTCCGGTCTGATGTGGTTCAAGAGCAGCTACAGCAGTGGCAGCGAGGGCGACTCCTGCGTGGAGGTCGCCACCACCCCCGCCACGGTCCACATCCGCGATTCGAAGAACCTCCCGGGCCCGCGGCTGGCCCTGGCTCCGGCCGCCTGGTCGGACTTCGTCGCGTACGCCTCGACGCGTTGATACCTCCCACCTGGCAGCCGCCCAGCTCCATCGAACACGGCCTCTACGAGGCGCGGTTGCGCGGTGACGTGTCCGCCTACTACGACCTGGTCGCCCAGGCGGACCTGTACCTCGCGCAACCGCGCGCCTATGCCGACGCGAACCCCGACTCGGTTCGTTTCGACCCCTGTTGGAACCCGCACACGCGAACGCAGTGTCTCGTCGTCTACACCGCCGGAATGCTTCCGGCACCTGTGGAGGATCCGGTCTTCGTGACCGGGAGCCTCGGCTGGTTCGCCAAGTCGTGGAGCCCCACGGACCCTCCGTACCTCGTCGTCAACCCGGGCAGCCCGTGCGAGGGGGTGCTACAGGCCGGGGAGGAAGGCCGCGCCCACTGGCTGTGGTCCGCCTCGAAGAACGACCACCCGGGCTGCCGCCCCCATCCCGCCGTCCTCACCCTCATGGTGGGCGGAGCCCTGCACGGAGAGGTTGCCTTCGGGCTGGCGGCCGGTGCGCACATCATGGTGAACAACGGTCTGTTCTGGAACGCGATGGCGTTCCACGGCGCCGGATACACGCAGGAGAAGGAATCCCTCTCCGAATGGTGGGGCGTCAGTACGCGCACCAAGTGGCTTGAGTACGTGGACGAGTTGCTGCGGGCCGACATGGTGAGCGAACTCTGGGAGTACGCCCTCGGCCTGCGGCACGACACCGGACCTCTCACCCCCGACCAGTGGCACGAGGCCGCTGACCGCGCCCTCCGGGTCCGCCACGTGGGCGCGTCGGCGGCGTACCTGCACCGGACCATCGACAGCGTCCTCGCCTACGAGACCCGCTTCCGGACCGACGGCCTCCTCGCGGACGACGCGATCATCCGTACGGTCAAGGCCTGGGACTACGGCCGCGCCTCCTGCATGGCCCGCTGGGGCGTCTCCACCCGCCTCGGCACCCTCCAGGAAGCCGAGGCCGCCGTCCACCGTGCTGGCCGCCTCGTCCACTCCACGTACAACTCCTGGGCCGACTTCTCGGCCTCGTACGCCCTCGGCCGCTGCCTCCACTTCGACGAGGGGAAATTCGGCGACTACTACGAGGGCGTCCTCCAGAGCCACCACCTCCTCATGACGGACCCCACCAGCCCCTGGCTCAACATTCCCTGGGCGTGAGCCGGCCCAGGCTGCGTCGCGTGTGGCCCGTCAACGAATTGGCGCGGAGATTACGGCAGTTCAGAATGCCGAGTCATTCGCTTGTCATGTCTCGCAGGGTTCGAACTATTGCGTTGAGGTCTGCGAGCGCTTGGATGCAGAATTCCTGATCCTGCATTGCTAGAGCGATCCGCTCGTCAAAATTTAGATCCCTTTTTCCTGCATCTTGGGGATTGAGGATCACGGAAGGAGCCAAGAGCCAATTTCGGCGAGATGTGTCAATTTCCCATGCTGTGGCAGTCGGGGTTGATCTGACCGCTTCTTTTATGGTGTCAAGCAGTCTCTTATCTGGATGTTCGAACCTCCATCCAAGGAAAGGGACTTGGTAGTAACCGAAAATCGAATGCCGCCCTGCACTGAGCCGGTACCATCGCAAGGGGCTCATTCGATTAAGCGTCTCACCGGCAAGTCGTACATCCTCCGTCACGATTGGTAGCCTCCCTGTTGGGGCTTACCAGAGGGGGCCATCGTATCCTCCGTTGCCGACTACGAGTTTCTTTCCGGGGTTGAGGAGGCGAATAGCCCTTTCGTAGTCACCGTAGGGAATCGGGTTGCTGCTCATGGCCGGGTCGTAGACGTATCGGCCGTCCGTGTACACGTCGTGGTACCGATAAAATTCTTCTCTGGATCCCATTGCCTCGGGTATCTTGAGGTCGCTGCTGTCGGGTGTTGTGAGGTTTATGATTTTTCCGTGCGGTGAGCGCTTACTGATCCATTCGGCGATTTCGGAGCAGTCTATGTTACCTCCAATCGGGGCAGATCGCATTGCCTCCATTATGGCTGCATCGGGTGGGAAATTGGGATTGGGTGGCCTGAATTCGTATATACCGCGGGGGCACTCTGTGGGCGCCAGCCCCAGCGGGTCGCTCCACGTATGCGGATTGTGGACGTACGTCGCCGGGTTCGGGGCCGGAGCCAGGCCCAGGGGGTCCGGGGTGAGGTAGCGGGCCGGTTCGGGGTCGTAGTAGCGGAAGAAGTTGTAGTGCAGGCCCGATTCCGGGTCGAAGTACTGGCCCGGGAAGCGCAGAGGGGTGTAGGCGGTCGCCGTCCGGGTCCAGGCGGTGGTGCCCCAGAGGGTGCTGCGGGCGCGCCAGGCCAGTTCGCCGGATTCGTCGACGAGTTCCGTCGGAGTTCCGACGAGGTCGGTGACGATGGCGAAGAAACGGGTCTCGTCGGTGTCGCGGCGGCGTTCCGTCTGGGACAGGGGGTGCAGGCCCGCGTGGTCCCAGGTGAGGGTCACGCTATCGGTGGACTGCTCGCACAGGATGGTGCCGTCCCAGGTGAAATGGACGGTCTCCGTGGGCGAGTGCTTGGCGATGCGGCGACCGAGCGGGTCGTAGACGTAGCGCCACTCGGTACCGTCTGGAGTGATCACCGAGGTGAGACGGTCTTCGGTGTCCCATGTGTAGTGCCAGGCGTCGGGCTTGCGTGACAGGCGCGTCTTGCGCCGCGAGGTGACCCGTCCCTGGCCGTCGTGCTCGTAGCGGATCGTACCCGCCCGGGTGATACGGGTGCCGGTGTAGGAGCGCGGGCCGGTGGCGTCGGAGCCGGGGCCGGGCCCGGGCCAGGGCCCGGAAACGGCGGTGGCCGCCGACCCTCCGGGCGGGAGGGGCGGCGGCCACCGGGACGTCCGGGGGGCGTCAGGCCTTCTTCGGGTCCTCCAGACGCGGGAAGAGGACCGCGCCCTTCGTGACCTTCGCGCCCGTCGGGAGCTGGCCCCACGTGCCCGCGTCCTGGACCGGCTGGGCGGTCAGGGCGCCCAGGGACGCCTCGGCGCCGAGCGAGTCCCAGAGCTGCTGGGAGGTCTCCGGCATGATCGGGTTCAGCAGGACCGCGACCGCGCGCAGCGCCTCGGCGGCCGTGTACAGGATCGTCGCGAGACGGGCCTGGCCCGCCTCCGACTCGTCCTTGGCGACCTTCCAGGGCTCCTGCTCGGTGATGTAGCCGTTGACCTGCTTCACGAAGTCGAAGATCGCCAGGATGCCGGCCTGGAAGTCCAGCTCCTCGCCGATCTTGGCGTCGGCGGTGGCCACGGCCCGCGCCAGGCCCTCGTGGACCGCCTTCTCCGCGTCGCCGTCGGCCGTCGCGGCCGGCAGCTCGCCGCCGAAGTACTTGCCGACCATGGCCGCCACGCGCGAGGCGAGGTTGCCGTAGTCGTTGGCCAGCTCGGAGGTGTAGCGGGCGGAGAAGTCCTCCCACGAGAACGAGCCGTCCTGCCCGAACGCGATCGCGCGCAGGAAGTACCAGCGGTAGGCGTCCACGCCGAAGTGCGAGGTCAGGTCCTGCGGCTTGATGCCGGTCAGGTTCGACTTCGACATCTTCTCGCCGCCGACCATCAGCCAGCCGTTCGCCGCGACGCGTCCCGGCACCGGCAGGCCCTGCGCCATCAGCATCGCCGGCCAGATCACCGCGTGGAAGCGCAGGATGTCCTTGCCGATGAGGTGGACGTCCGCCGGGAAGGTCTCGTCGAACTTCGCCGGGTTCTCGTTGTAGCCGACGGCCGTCGCGTAGTTCAGGAGGGCGTCGACCCACACGTAGATCACGTGCTTGTCGTCCCACGGGATCGGCACGCCCCAGTCGAACGTCGAACGCGAGATCGACAGGTCCTGGAGGCCCTGCTTGACGAAGTTCACGACCTCGTTGCGGGCGCTCTCCGGCTGGATGAAGCCCGGGTTCGACTCGTAGAACTCGATCAGCTTCGGGCCGTACTCGCTCAGCTTGAAGAAGTAGTTCTCCTCCTTGAGGATCTCCACCGGCTTCTTGTGGACGGCGCACAGCTTGGTGCCGTCCTCCGCCTCGATGAGGTCGCCGGGGAGCTTGTACTCCTCGCAGCCCACGCAGTACGGGCCCTCGTAGCCGCCCTTGTAGATCTCGCCCTTGTCGTACAGGTCCTGCACGAACTCCTGGACGCGGTCGGTGTGACGCTTCTGGGTGGTGCGGATGAAGTCGTCGTTCGCGATGTTCAGGTGCTCCCAGAGGGGCTTCCAGGCCTCCTCGACGAGCTTGTCGCACCACTCCTGGGGGCTGACGCCGTTCGCCTCCGCGGTGCGCATGATCTTCTGACCGTGCTCGTCCGTGCCGGTGAGGTACCACACCTTCTCACCGCGCTGGCGGTGCCAGCGGGTGAGCACGTCGCCTGCGACGGTCGTGTAGGCGTGGCCCAGGTGAGGAGCGTCGTTGACGTAGTAGATGGGGGTCGTGACGTAGAACGCCTTCGAGCCCTGCTTCTCGGATCCAGTGGCCGCCATGCTGCGAATTTTAACGGCCGGATCGTGTCCCCCTCACATGGTTAAGCCCGGGGCCGGGTGGGTACGCCCACCGGCCCCGGGCCCGGGGTGCCGTTCAGTCGTCGATCAGGCGGTGATCAGCCGCTGATCAGGGTGCGGTCGGGGTCCGGTCAGAGCGACCAGTCCGCGAGCAGACCGCGGTAGAAGGCGGTGTGCTCCGCCTCGACGGGCGCCGGTCCGGCGAAGTGGACGGCGGTACGGGGAGTGGCGAGCCTACGGTGGAAGTCGAAGGCCTTCGTCTCCTCCGCGCCCCACACCGTGAACCGCCAGTGCACCTCGTACGGGCGGTCCGCCGCCTCCGCCAACGCCTGGGTGGCGGCCGTCTTCGACTCGGGCGCGCCGTCCGTCTGGAACACGACCAGGGCGGGCCGCGACGGGTCCGCGCTCTTCTCGTGCAGGGCCAGGACCTCCTCGACGGCGCGGTGGTACGTGGTCCGGCCCATCCGGCCGTACGTGGCGTTCAGCTCGTCCACACGGGTCGGGGTGAGGCCGGCCGGGGTCAGCTCGGCGGTGCCGTCGATGTCCGTGGAGAAGAAGACGGCGGTCGCCGTCGCGTCCTCGGACAGGTGGGCCGCCAGCGCGACCGTCTGCTCGGCGAGCCGCTGGACCGAGCCGTCCTTGAAGTACGGGCGCATCGAACCGGACCGGTCGACCACCAGGTAGACGGCCGCCCGCGCGCCCGCCAGATCCTGGTTCTTCAGTACGGTGCCGGCCGCCTTGTACGCGTCGGCGAGGTGCGGCGCGTCCGCCTCCACGCGGGCGAGGGGGACGGCGGGGCCGCAGTCCTTCGGCTCCTCGGGGGATTCCTCGGGGGATTCCTCAGAAGGCTGTTCGGAGGGCTCTGCGGGGGATTCCTCCGGGGCTGCCTCGGCGGGCTTCTCGGCGGACGCCTCGGCAGGCTCCTCGGGAGATTCCTGGGCGGACGCCTCGGGGGACTCTTCGGGCGTTTCGGCGGGGGTCGCCTCCGGCTCGGTGACCTCGACGGCGGGAGTCTCGACGGCCTCGACGGACTCCGCAGGGGTGGTCTGCTCGGCGGGGGCCTCGATCTCGGCCGCAGCTTCCGGCTCCGGCTCGGTGACCTCGACGGCCTCGACGGCCTCGACGGCCTCGACGGCCTCGACCGGTTCGACGGCGGGTGCGGCTTCGGCTTCGACGGGCTCCGGCTGGATCTCCGGCTCGGTGACCTCGGGCTCGGGAGATTCGGCGGGGGCCTCGGCCTCGGCGGCAGCCTCCGGCTCCGGCTCCGGTGCGGTGACCTCTACGGCTTCGACAGGCTCGACGGCGGGAGCTTCGACCGCCTCTGCCGGGGTGGCCTGCTCCGTGGCCGCGACGGGCTCCGGCTCGGTGATCTCCGGCTCGGGAGCCCCGACGGGGGCCGGCTCGGCTTCCGCCTCCGGCTCGGGCTTCGCCTCAGCCGCAGCGGTCTCCACCACAGCCTCCGGCTCCGGCTCCGGCTCCGGCTTCGCCTCGGCGGCGGGGGTCTCCGCCTCCGGCGTCTCCTGGCGGGCGTGCGGGATGCGCGGGTTGTCGAAGGAGGCGGCGACCAGGTCCGCGGCCGCGCGTTCGGCGGCGGTCTGGGCGGGGACCACGGGCTTCGCGGGCTCGGCGACGGGCTCCGGCTCGGTGGTCTCCTCGGCCTCGGCGGCGGGCGCCGCCGGCTCCGGGGCGGCCTCGGGCTCCGGCTCGGGCTCGGCCGGGATCACCGGCGCGGCGGGCTGCTCGGGCACCGCGGCCTTCGCCTGCGGCTCCTCTGCCTCTGCCTTCTCCTCTGCCTCTGCCTTCGCCTCCGGCACCGGCGTCGCGGCCGGCTCGGTGGTCTCGGCCGCGGCCTCCACCACCGGGGCCTCAGGCGCCTCTGTCACCGGCGCCTTTGTCATCGGCGCCTCCGGCTCCGCCGCCGGGGCCTCCGCGGCCTCCGTCGGCTTCGCCTCCTCTACCTCCACCCGCTCCGCCTTCGTCGTCTCCACCTCCGGGGCGGCCGCCTGCGGCGGGACGGGGGCTGCCGAAGTGGTGTCGGTCGTGCGGTCGCGGCCGAAAACCTTGCGCAGCAAGCTCCGGATACCCATGGGCGTACCCCTTCGCGTGAGTCGGGTGCGGTGTGCGTCCTCGTCCCGGCATCCATGGCCAGGGCGGACACGTAAGGTTATCGGCCACTCAAGCCCCGCCCTACGACCCTCCCCGTGACCCCTCCGCGTTCCGTCCTCACAACCGCGCCACACTTCCGGCCCTCGCGGTCGCCCGGGATTCATCGCTCGTTCACCGTGCCGCCGCCGTCGTGCTGGGGTGCGCCCCTAACGTCGCCGTCGGACCGATGCGGACGCCCTGGAGGACGAAGTGCGCAAAATGCTGCCGATGCTGAGCAACCACTCCCACGGAGGCGGCCGTTCCGCCATGACGTGCCGTTTCCGGTGCGGCGACGCCTGTTTCCAGGAGGTGCCGAACACCAGCGACAACGAGTACGTCGGTGACGTCATCGCGGGGGCGCTTTCCCGCCGTTCGATGATGCGTGCCGCCGCCGTCGTCACCGTCGCGTCCGCCGCCGGCACCACGCTCGCCCTCGGCGGCGCGCAGCCCGCCGAGGCGCACAGCGGCAGCGGCCACGGCAACGGCAACGGCCACCACGGCGCGCCCCGCCCGGTCGAGGGCGCCCGCGGCCTGCGCTTCGCGCCCGTCGCGCCCAACACCGCCGACCAGGTCACCGTCCCCGCCGGCTACTCCCAGAACGTCGTCATCCGCTGGGGCGAGCCGATCCTGCGCGGCGCGCCCGCCTTCGACGCCGACAAGCAGTCGGCGAAGGCCCAGGCCGGCCAGTTCGGCTACAACAACGACTTCCTCTCCCTGCTCCCGCTGCGTGGCGAGCCGAACCGTCAGCTGCTCGTCGCCAACCACGAGTACACCGACGAGATCCTGATGTTCCGCGGCTACGACCCGGAGAACCCGACCCGCGAGCAGGTCGAGATCGCGTGGGCCGCGCACGGCCTGTCCGTCGTCGCCGTCGAGGGCGAGCGCCGCACCGGCCGGCTGGCCCCGGTCTCCCGCCATCACCTCAACCGGCGGCTGACCGCCACCAGCCGGTTCGAGCTCACCGGCCCCGCCGCCGGCGGCGCCCTGGTCCGGACGTCCGCCGACCGCACCGGCCGTACCGTCCTCGGCACGCTCAACAACTGCGCGGGCGGCACCACCCCGTGGGGCACCACCCTCCACGGCGAGGAGAACTTCAACCAGTACTTCGCCCACGCCTCCTCCGCCACCGACAAGCGGTACGGCATCGGTACCGGCGCCTCCGAGCGCAAGTGGGAGCGCTTCGACAAGCGATTCGACCTGGCGCAGGAGCCCAACGAGGCGCACCGCTTCGGCTGGGTCGTCGAACTCGACCCGTACGACCCGGAGTCCACGCCCCGCAAGCGCACCGCGCTCGGCCGCTTCAAGCACGAGGCCGCGCAGCCGCGCCTGACCGACGACGGCCGCGTGGTCGTCTACATGGGCGACGACGAACGCTTCGACTACTTCTACAAGTTCGTCTCGTCGCAGCGGATGAAGAAGGGCAACTCGCGCGCCGCGCACGAGCACAACCTCACCCTGCTCGACGAGGGCACCCTGTACGTCGCCAAGCTGACCGGCGACAGCCCCGCCACCGAGATCGACGGCACCGGAAAGCTCCCGTCGGACGGCGAGTTCGACGGTTCGGGCACCTGGATCCCGCTCGCCACGGCCGGCCCGCGCGGCGAGGCCGTCTCGCACGTGCCCGGCATGACGGCCGAGGAGGTGTACGTCTTCACGCGCCTCGCCGGTGACAAGGTCGGCGCCACCAAGATGGACCGCCCCGAGGACATCGAGCCGTCGCCGCGTACCGGCCGCGTCTACGTCGTCCTCACCAACAACGCCGACCGCGGCAAGGCGGGCAAGGCCGGCGCGGACGAGGCCAACCCGCGCAACCTCAACAAGCACGGCCAGATCCTGGAGCTCGCCGAGCACCGCGACGACCCGGCCTCGGAGCGCTTCGCCTGGCGGCTGTTCCTCGTCGCGGGCGACCCGGCGGACCCGGCGACCTACTTCGCCGGCTTCCCGAAGGAGAAGGTCAGCCCGATCTCCTGCCCCGACAACGTCACCTTCGACCCGCACGGCAACCTGTGGATCTCCACCGACGGCAACCAGCTCGGCTCGCACGACGGTCTGTTCGGTGTCGCCACGCGGGGCGAACGGCGCGGTGAGCTCCGGCAGTTCCTGACTGTGCCGACCGGCGCGGAGACCTGCGGACCGATCGTCCAGGACCGCCGCGTCCTGGTCGCCGTGCAGCACCCGGGCGAGATCGACGGCGCGTCCGTCGAGAAGCCCGCCTCGGTCTGGCCGGACGGACCGGGCAGGATCGTCCGCCCGTCCGTGGTCGCCGTCTGGCGCACGGACGGCGAGGACATCGGTCTCTGAGCCCGACGCCGATCCCGTCGTAGTTCGTCACCGCCCTGTCCGTCACCGCCCTGTCCGTCACCGCCCTGTCCGGAACCTTCCGGGCAGGGCGGTACGGCGTCAGGGGACGGGTCTCAGCCCGTTCCCGGGCCCGGCCGGCCCTCGGCCCACGGCCCGGACTCCGCGCCCGCACCCGCTTCCAGGCCCTCCCGGAACCGTACGAACTGCTCCTCCGCCTCGCCCGTGTACGCCCACGGCACCCATGCCGCCAGTTTCCCGAGCAGCCCCATCACGTCCCGCGCCACCGCCGCCTGGCCCGCGTAACACGCGGCGTGCGCGAGGTAGTTGAGTTCGGCGACCTCCTCCGGCGCCGCCGGCCGGCCCGGCTCCCGGCCGTTGACCCAGCGGGCGTGCGTGCGGCGCAGCTCGGTCACCGCCAGCTCGTGCTTCCAGTGCTGGTCGAAGCCGCGCACCGGGCCCCGGCCCAGCGCCCCGTCCACGATGTAGCGGTACTCCTCGACGCGGGCGATCTGCACGAGGACCGGCAGTGGCGAGCCGGGCGGCGCCACGCCCGCCGCGTCGCGCGCGAAGTCGTACATCGCGCCGTGCGTGCCGTGCCAGCGGGCCGACCAGTAGCGCAGCAACTGTGTGTGGCCTTCGGTGTGGTACGGGTCGCGGCGCCGCAACTCGTCGAACCAGCCGCGCAGTTCGCGCCGTGACACCCCGCCCTCGTAGAGCCGCGCGACCGACAGCAGCGACGCCCACGGCATCGGGTCGGCGGGTGCCGCCTCCGCCGCCGTCAGACAGATGTCGGCGGTGGCGTCGATCCGGCCGCGGTCGACCGTCGCGCCCCGGCCGGCGGCGATGGCCGTGTCGAAGAGCCGTACGACCTCGGTCGCGGCGCGCAGCACCGCCACGTCCGGGTTGCCCGGTTCGGCCGCCCGCCAGGCCTCGACGGCGGAGGTGCCGGCGGCGGCGTGCGACAGCAGCCGGATCCGGTGGGTCCGGCGGGCCCAGTCGTTCCCGGTGGCGGCGAGCAGGTCGCGGACGCCCTGCCAGCGGCCGATGACCATGTCGTGCCGGGCCTCGGTGAGCGGCCGGTCGCCGAAGTCCGGGTCGAAGTCCGGGACGAACCGGGCCTGCCGGGACTGCCCGGCCCTGCGCGAGAGGCGGCGGAGAGCTGCCATCCGGATCCCCCCTGGGGGACGGAGCGGCCGGAAGCCGGCCCCGTCGGATCGGAATCGGGTGTGGTCAGTGAACGGAAGCGGTGGACGGGAGTAGTGAGTGGGAGTAGTGAGTGTGGGAGCGGGCGGCGGGAGTAGTCAGCGGGAGTCCGGCGCCCGCGGCCCTCAGAAGTCGGTCGCGAGCGACTTCTCTTCCCGGCGCGCGCGGGGCGAGTCGGAGGAGTCGAAGGGTTCCGCCGCCGCCAGCGCGCTGACCGCGCAGAGCCGGGCCGGCCGGTAGTACGAGCTGCCCTTGCGCCAGTACACGAGCATCAGCGGCACGCCCGCCGCGAGCCCGCCGAGGCCGACGGTCAGCGCGGCCCCCGACAGTTCGCCCAGCGACTGGAAGAAGACCCACAGCATGAACGCCGAACCGAGCAGCGGCCACGCCGCGCCGAGGAAGAACTCCCGTACGGACGTCAGCACGAGCTTCCGGTACGCGACGACGGCCGCGATGCCCGCGAGGGCGTAATAGAGCGAGATCTGGAGGCCGATGGCGCTCACCCCGGTCTGCAGCGCCTCGGTCACCGAGCCGGCGGCGGTCGCCGCCGCGAACAGGCCGAGCGCGACGACGCCGACGGCGACGATCGCGACCCACGGGGTGTTCCAGCGGCGGTGCACGACGCCGAGCGCCGACGGCAGGGTGTGGTCGCGGCCCATCGCGAACAGCGAGCGGGTGGCCTGGAGGAGGGTGGTCTCCAGGGTCGCGACGGTCGACAGGAGCACGGCCAGGATCAGCAACTTGCCGCCGACGCCGGGCCAGATCTCCTCGCCGAGGACGGCGAGCACGTTCGTGCCGCTCGTCTCGATCTTGTCGGCGCTGAGCAGCACGTTGACCGCGACCGTGAACGCCACGAAGAGGAGGAAGACCACGCCCGTGCCGACGAGCGCGGCGAAGCCGGCCGTACGGCGGCTGTCGCGGGTCTCCTCGCTCAGGTTGCTGGTGACGTCCCAGCCCCAGTAGTAGAACGCGGCGATCAGCGCGCTCGACGCGAAGCCGGAGGCGCCGCCGAAGTGGCCGAAGCCGAACCAGGACCAGTCGAAGGCGGTGGCGTACCCGTGGTGCGCGAGCACCCCGAGGATGAAGACCAGCAGGATCGCCATCTCGATGCCGGACATGAGGAGTTGGGCCCGTACGGTGAGCCGCGCGCCGCCCAGGACGATCAGCAGCATCACCAGGAACCAGCCCGCGCCCACCGCGCTGGCCAGGAGCGTGTCGTCGGCGAGGGCCGGGTCGACGAGGGAGAGCGTCAGCGAGCCGGCCGGCAGCGAGCCGGCCACCATGAAGACGGTCGCGGCGAAGACCAGCGCCCAGCCGGACAGGAAGCCGAGGAAGGGGTGCAGGGTACGGCCCACCCACGAGTACGCGGCACCGGCATTGACGTCGATCCGGCCAAGACGCGCGTACGCGAGGACGATTCCGAGCATGGGTATCGCGCAGTAGAGCAGCGCCGCGGGCCCGGCGAAGCCGGCCGTGCCGAAGAGGACGGCCGTGGTCGCGGCGAGCGAGTAGGCGGGGGCGCTGCCGGCGACGGCCATCAGGATCGTGTCGAACGTGCCGAGGGCGTTGGGCTGGAGACCCCGGCCCGGGCCCTTGGCGGGGCCGCGACCGGGGCCTCTGCCGGAAGTGGTGCGCATGACGGTGTCCTCGGGGCGCGTGGTGGGGGGACGGTCGGTCGAGCGGAAGCGCGAGGGTGACGAGCGGGGGAGAACGGGGTGGAGCGATGACGAGGGGGGACGGCAGGCGAAGAGACCGTGACCCTGCCGCGCGCCGGTCGGGGGACGCGAAAGCGGTGTGGATCACAGTGAATTCGTGCGCATCGTAGTCGTCCCCGTGGATTTCGGTAACGGCGGTGGGAAGTATCCGTTCCGCGACCGCCGCCCCGCGCGTCCGTACGCACCCTTTGGTGAGGTTTGGCGTGGCCCGAGGATGGCCTGAACTGACCGAACCGTGCGATCCGGGGCGCTGATCGCCCTAACTGCGGTAGTTCTCGACCTCGGTGGCGGGGCGCACGGCCGCCGTGTCCGGGTCCTCCCCGTACTCCGTCTTCGCCCTGCGCTGCCGCAGCAGGTCCCAGCACTGGTCGAGCCGTACCTCCAGCTCCGCGAGCCGTGTCCGCTCCTCGTCCAGGAGCCCGCCGGTGCGCTGCCGCAGGGCGCGTTCCTCCTCGACGAGGGCGCCGATGTCCTGGAGGATGTCGTCGTTGTCCATGTTCTCCAGCGTGGCCGATCCGGGCCGAACGCGCAGGTCGGGACGCCCGTTCAGGGAATTCGCGGGGGAACGCGCGGGAAGGCGCGGGGAACGCGCGCGAGGCGGGACGGGGGCGGGGAGCGGGTCGCCGCGGTCAGTGGCGGAGGGCCTGGGCGACCTCGGCCTTCGTCGTGCCGGACAGCTTCCGATTGCTGCGGGCCGTCGCCGACTTGACCGCCCCGGGGCCGACGCCGTCGATGTTCAGCACCACCGCGTCGAGCAGATTGCCGCTCGCGTCACGGAAGTTGACCCAGGCGGTGAAGTCGGAGGTCTTGTCGCCGCGGTTGGTCACGGTGATCGTCGCGACCGCGCGCCCGTCGCTCGCCGTGGTGGACGGGCCGGCCGTGACGTCCTTGGTCGCGTCGATCCCGTGGGCGACATCCCGCATCCGCTGCTGCGCGGACGCGGAGATGTCGCTCGCCTTCTGCTTGGCCTGCTCGCACCCGGTGAGGGCGAGCAGCACGGCGGCGCAGACGGCGGTGCCGGCGAGCGCGTGTCTCGTCCCGCTCACCCGCCGTGCTTCCCGAACGACTCGTCCGCCGCCAGCGCCCAGATGACGAAGACGGAGATGGCCATGGAGAACATGGCCCACCACGGCTGGTGCGGCAGGAACATGAACTGGATCACGATGTTCAGGCCGGCCAGGATGATGCCGGCGATCCGGCCCGACTCCGCCCGTTTGAGGATCGCGAAACCGGTGAGCGCGACGAGGATGCCGAGGATCAGGTGGATCCAGCCCCAGGTCGTGAAGCTGAACCGGTACACGTAGTCGCCGACGCGGGCGTACATGGTGTTGTGGGCGATGCCGGCGATGCCCTCGAAGATGTCGATGATGCCGGTGACCAGCATCAGGACACCGGCGAAGAGGGATCCACCGGAGGCCCAGCCCGAGGAGTGGGAAGCGTAGGCAGGCGGCGGGGTCCGCGGCGCCTGCGGTGCGGTGTTCTGGCTCATGGCCCCATCGTGGGAGCGGTCGCTCGCCCATCGGATTTTTTACTGGTGCGTTCGGGTGAGGAGCGCGGAACCGGCTGATCCACTTGCGGGCCGTTCGAGTGAGGTGTGCGCTGGAGGATGCAGCAGAAGGCGCGGGAAAGGAGTCTCCGCCATGGCCGCACACTCAGCGGTACCCGTCGGCCGGCACACGGTCCGGCACGAGCAGCGGACGAGCAGCGGCGCGAAGGGCTGGGTCGTCCCCGTCCTCTTCGGCATCGCCTACGGTCTGTGGGCCCCCACCGTCGTCCGCCGGGGCGGCGCCCCGAGCTGGGGCCAGTTCTGGCTCGGCGTCGTCAGCGGCCTCGTGGTCGCCGTCGGCGTCTACGCCCTCCACCACTACGGCCACCTGCTGCGGCGCGAGCTGCGCGCGGTCGCCTGGGGCGCGTTCGCCGGCTGCGCGATCGGCTTCCTCTTCAGCCTCTCCGACGCGAGCATCTACGCCTCGGTGATCCTCGGACTGATCGTGGGCGCCGGCGTGTCCTCCGCCGCGTTCTATCTCTTCTACACGCACGAGGACGCGGCCGGGCATCCCGCGCCCTACTGAGTGCGCGGAGTGCGCGGAGTGCGCGGGGTGCGTCCGGCGCGACATCCGGAGTAGGCCATGGCCACCGCCACAGCGGCGGTGGCCATGGCCATGAGCGGCGTCTGGCGGGGGCCCTTGACCTTCCCGCCGGGGGAAGGCCAAGGCTCGGTGGTGCCGGGTGAGCACGCCCGGCACCAGAGAGGCCGTCGGGCCGGGGAGGCTGGGGGCATGCTGCTGACGATCGGGGACTTCGCCCGCGCATCCGGGCTCTCCGCCAAGGCGCTGCGCCGCTACGACGAGACCGGGCTGCTGCCACCCGCGCGCGTCGACCCGTACACCGGTTACCGCTACTACACGCGGGACCAGGTCGAACAGGCCCGCCTCGTCCGCTGGCTGCGGCGCATCGGGATGCCGCTCGCCGACACCGGCCGGGTCTGCGCCCTGTACGCCACGGACACGGCGGGCGCGGCCCGCGCCGTCCGCGCGTACTGGGCCGAGGTCGAGGCGCAGACCGCGGCGCGGCGGGACCTGGCCGCCTCTCTGGCCGAACGCATCGGAGGGAACACCCACATGACCACGACTTCCGCCTTCTCCGGCGGGCTTCGCTTCGTCGCCGCAGTACGGCTCGACCGCGGGCTCGTACGCACCGTCCAACAGGACGCCGCGCACGCCGGGCCGCACCTGCTCGCGGTCGCCGACGGGTACGGGGCCGACGGGGAGCGGGTCTCGGGCGCGGCGGTCGCGGCGGTCGCGGCGGTCGCCGCGCCGGCGTCCGTGGCGGGGCCGCGGGATCGGGCCGGGGAAGGCGGGAGGGGGGTTGCCGTCGTGGGCCGCTTTCCGCCGGTGGGGAGGGGGGCGAGGGAAGGAAGAGAAGAAGAAGGACCCGGGGAAGGGCTACTTCTCGTCGGTCTCGTCGACATCGGGGATGCCCGGGACCGTGCCCCGGACCACCACGACCGGGCAGGGGGCGTGCTGGGAGACGTTCGAGGAGACCGAGCCGAGGACGGCGGCCTTGAAGCCGCTGCGGCCGCGGTCGCCGACCACGAGGAGTTCGGCGCCCTTGGCCGCGTCGATGAGGGCCTGGGAGGGGTTGCCGCCGACGACCGCGAGGGTGACGGCCGCCGCCTGGTCCGGGGGCAGGGCCTTGGACACCGTCTCGTCGAGGATCTGCTCCGCCAGGCCCTCCGGGTCGAACTCCGGCGGCACGCCCGGCATCAGCGTCGCCCAGGACGCCGGGTACTCCCAGCTGATCACCGCCTGGACGGTGTCCCCCGTGGCGGCGGCCTGCCGCGCCGCCCACTTCAGCGCCTTCAGCGAAGGCGCCGATCCGTCCACACCCACCACGATCCTGCCGCCGGCCATCGCCGAACTCCGTTCGTTGTCGGGAGCCCCGGAGGGCTTCCCGGACAACGTAACAAACCGATCAATCGAACCGCAGATCGGCCAATTGCTTCTCGAACGGGACGACCTCGTCGTCCTCGTCCGCGCGGTCCGGGCGGGCCGCGACGAGTTCCGCGAACTCGACGCCCGCCCGGGTGATCCGGGCCGGCAGGCCCTCGGTGTACTCGTCGCCGCCCGAGCCCCAGTCCTCCGACGCCGCGTAGACGGCGGTCGGCGCGACGGCGGCGCGCAGGTAGGCGAAGAGCGGGCGCAGGGCGTGGTCGAGGACCAGCGAGTGGCGGGCGGTGCCGCCGGTCGCGGCGATCAGGACCGGGACGCCGGTCAGCGCGGCCGGGTCGATCAGGTCGAAGAAGGACTTGAACAGACCGCTGTACGAGGCCGTGAAGACCGGGGTCACGGTGATGACCCCGTCCGCGCCGGTCACCGTGTCGATCGCCGTCCGCAGGGCTTCGGAGGGGAAGCCGGTGACGAAGTTCTTCGCGATGTCGACGGCCAGGTCGCGCAGTTCGATCACCTCGACCTCGACCGCGTACTCCTGCTCGGCGAGCCGGTAACGGGCGGCCTGGAGGAGCCGGTCGGCGAGCAGCCGGGTGGAGGAGGGGCTGCTGAGGCCGGCCGAGACGGCGACCAGCTTGAGGGTACGCATGGCTGGTTATGCCTCCTGCTTCTGAGTGACGGGCTGCTGGGTGACGGGCTGCTGGGTGCCGGACTTCCGCTGGACGGCGGGGTGCAGCGGGGCGGTCGTCGGGACGCCGGCCGGGCGCAGGCTCTCGAACTCCTTGCGGAGCACCGGGATGACCTCCTCGCCGAGGATGTCGAGCTGCTCCAGGACCGTCTTGGTCGGCAGTCCGGCGTGGTCGAGCAGGAAGAGCTGGCGCTGGTAGTCGCCGACGTAGTCGCGGAAGGACAGGGTCCGCTCGATGATCTCCTGCGGCGAGCCGACGGTCAGCGGGGTCTCGCGGCTGAACTCCTCCAGGGACGGGCCGTGGCCGTACACGGGCGCGTTGTCGAAGTACGGGCGGAACTCCCGTACCGCGTCCTGCGAGTTCTTCCGGATGAAGACCTGGCCGCCGAGGCCGACGATGGCCTGCTCGGGGGTGCCGTGGCCGTAGTGGGCGTACCGCTGTCGGTAGAGGCGGACCATCTTCTCGGTGTGCTGCTTGGGCCAGAAGATGTGGTTCGCGAAGAAGCCGTCACCGTAGTAGGCCGCCTGCTCGGCGATCTCGGGCGAGCGGATGGAGCCGTGCCACACGAACGGCGGTACGCCGTCCAGCGGGCGCGGGGTGGACGTGAAGCCCTGGAGCGCGCTGCGGAACTTGCCCTCCCAGTCGACCACGTCCTCCCGCCACAGCTTGTGCAGCAGGGAGTAGTGCTCGATGGCGAGCGGGATGCCCTGGCGGATGTCCTGGCCGAACCACGGGTAGACCGGGCCGGTGTTGCCGCGGCCCATCATCAGGTCGACGCGGCCGTCGGCGAGGTGCTGCAGGGTCGCGTAGTCCTCGGCGATCTTCACCGGGTCGTTGGTGGTGATCAGCGTCGTGGACGTGGACAGGATCAGGTTCTCGGTGCGCGCGGCGATGTGCCCGAGCAGGGTGGTGGGGGACGACGGCACGAACGGCGGGTTGTGGTGCTCGCCGGTCGCGAAGACGTCCAGCCCGACCTCCTCGGCCTTGAGCGCGATGGCGACCGTGTCCTTGATCCGCTCGTGCTCGGTGGGGGTACGGCCGGTGGTGGGGTCGGTCGTGACGTCGCCGACGGTGAAGATCCCGAACTGCATCGCGCTCACCTCTCGCCTTTCGTGTGCCTGGAAGTTCTCGAGGCTTTTGGTTGAAGCTTAAACCATCCCGCTCAACCGTGCACCCTTCGGCCCTATTCCCCCGGTCGTACCCTGAGCCCATGGCCAAGGACCTGGAACGCTGGAAGGAGCGGGGCGTGATGCTCCGCGTCTTCGTGTACGTATTCGCCACCCACCTCTTCCTGGGGTTCGTCTCCCTGCTGTTCTGGGTCGGAGGCAACGCTTCGAAGTAGCGCCCGCCCGGCGCCCGCCCGATGTCTGCCCGGGTCGGCCCGGTGGGCAGCGTGCGCCAGGGGTGCGAAGGGGGCGTGTGCCGGGGTGCGGGGCTCACGTAGAGTCGCCGACGTGAACGCTGAGATACCGGCGCCGGACGCCGCATCCGACGCGCCGCCGGTGACAGCGCCCCTGTCCGCGGTGAAGGCCGCCGAGGCCGAGCCCGTCGCCGTCGTCGGGATCGGTGCCGACGGCTGGGACGGCCTGCCCGCCGCCTCGCGCCGCGTGCTGCGCGCCGCCGACGTGCTGATCGGCGGCCCCCGCCAGCTCGACCTGCTGCCCGCCGCCGACTGTTCCGGCGAGCGCGTCCCCTGGCCCAGCCCGCTGCGCCCCGCCGTCCCCGGCCTGATCGGCGCCCACGCGCGCGAGGGGCGCCGGATCGCGGTCCTCGCCAGCGGCGACCCGCTCTTCTACGGCATCGGCCGCACCCTCGCCGAGCTGCTCGGCCCCGGCCGCCTCGACGTCCGGCCGCACCCGTCGTCCGTCTCGTACGCCTGCGCCCGGCTCGGCTGGCCCCTGGAGGCCACCGAGACCGTCTCCCTGGTCGCCAGGCCCCTCGACGCGCTCACCGCCGCCCTGCACGACGGACGGCGGCTGCTGGTCCTCGGAGAGGGCCCCGAGAGCCCCGCGCGGGTCGCCGGGCTGCTGCGCGAGCGCGGCTGGCGCGACACCCGGATCCGGGTCCTGGAACAGCTCGGCGGTCCCGGCGAGCGGATGCTCGACGGCAGCGCCGCCGACTGGCCGTACGCGCGCGTGGACGCGCTGCACGTCCTCGCCCTCGACTGCGTCCGCGACCCGGACACGGTGCGGCTCGGCGCCGTACCGGGGCTGCCGGACGACGCGTACGACCACGACGGACAGCTCACCAAGCGGTACGTGCGGGCCGCCACGCTCGCCGCCCTCGCGCCCGCGCCCGGCGAACTGCTCTGGGACGTCGGCGGCGGCTCCGGCTCCATCGGCATCGAATGGATGCGGGCCCACCGCTCCTGCCGGGCGGTCGCCGTCGAGAAGTCACCCGAACGCGCCGCCCGCATCACCCGCAACGCGGCCGCCCTCGGCGTCCCCGCGCTGCGGGTCGTCACCGGCCCCGCGCCCGCGTCGCTCGACGGGCTGCCCGTCCCCGACGCGGTCTTCATCGGCGGCGGGCTCACCGCCCCCGGCCTGCTCGACGCCTGCTGGGACGCGCTCCCGGCGGGCGGCCGGCTCGTCGCCAACACCGTCACGCTGGAGTCCGAGGCGCTGCTCGCCGACCACTACCGCCGCCGCGGCGGCGAACTGGTCCGGCTCGCGGTCGCCGCGGCCGTGCCCGTCGGCGGCTTCACCGGCTGGCGCCAGGCGATGCCCGTCACCCAGTGGTCCGTAACGAAGGGTTCCCCAGCACCATGACCGTCCACTTCATCGGCGCGGGTCCCGGCGCCGCCGACCTCATCACCGTGCGCGGCGCGCGGATCCTCGCGAAGAGCGACGTGTGCCTGTACGCGGGCTCGCTCGTGCCGCGCGAACTGCTCGCCGAGTGCCCGCCGGACGCCCGGCTCGTCGACACCGCGCGGATGGACCTCGACCAGATCGTCGCCGAGATGGCCGCCGCCCACGCGGCCGGCCGGGACGTGGCCCGGCTGCACTCCGGCGACCCGTCGGTCTTCAGCGCCATGGCCGAGCAGATGCGCCGCCTGGACGCGGCCGGCATCCCGTACGAGGTCGTGCCCGGGGTCCCGGCCTTCGCGGCCGCCGCCGCGGCGCTCAAGCGGGAACTGACCGTGCCGACCGTCGGCCAGACCGTGATCCTCACCCGCGTCGCCCAGCAGGCCACGGCCATGCCCGAGGGCGAGGACCTGGCCACCCTCGGCCGCAGCGGCGCGCTGCTCGTGCTGCACCTCGGCGCGCGGTACGCCGAGCGGATCGTCGCCGAACTCGTCCCGCACTACGGCGCCGACTGCCCCGCCGCCGTCGTCGCGATGGCCAGCAGGCCGGACGAGATCGTGCTGCGCGGCACCCTGGAGGACATCGCGCAGCAGGTGGAGGCGGCCGGGATCACCAAGACCGCCGTCATCATCGTGGGGCGCACGCTGGCCGCCTCGGAGTTCCGCGACAGCCACCTGTACGACCCGGCCCGGGACCGCCACACCTGCTGACCGGCCCGGGACCGTCACATCTGCCGAGAGGCCCGGTCCGGTCCCGGACGCCCATGGCGAGCGGCTCAGGTGTTGGGCCGCTTGCCGTGGTTGGCCTTCTTCTTCTTGCGCGCACGGCGCTTGTTGCCTCGCGTCGACATGGCTGCCTCCTTGGAACGCCCGGCTGGGGCGCCTGGCTCGTGGCGGACGCGCGGGGCGGGCCGCCCCCGCCAGCGTAGGTTCGTGCCGGTCCCCCCGCACGTCGGCCGGATACCCCTTCGAGCGGGTGGCCGAGCGCGCGGGCGGCGCGCGTACGGAGGCGTGGCCGGGGCGTGCGCGGGGCCCTCGATTTTCCTGGGACCGGAGCCAACCGCGGCGGCGTTTGTCCCGTCTTCTCTTGCGGTTCCCTCGCGGTTCTCTCTCCCCGGGAGACCGTTTGACGGGCACACGCGTACCGGAGCGGTGCTACGAAGAGGCGCGCGACGACCACGCGGAGTGTCCGAACGGAGGGTGTGGCGACCTCGTCTACCCCGTCCGGGCGATACGATGCGCCGTCGGGATCAGCTTTTTCAAAATCTGCACTACTGGGGGATCGGACAGATGAATGACCCGCGCACGCCGACGGTCTCGCTCGTCATTCCCGTCTACAACTCGATGCCGTATCTGGAACTGACCCTCCAGTCCATCGAGCGGCAGACGCTCGGCCTCGACGCGATCGAGGTCGTGGCGGTCAATGACGGCAGCACCGACGGCAGCGGCGAGGTGCTGGACGCGTGGGCCAAGGCGCATCCCGGGATCATGAAGGTCGTCCACCAGGAGGCGTCCGGCGGCCCGAGCCGGCCGCGGAACGTGGGCCTGGAGCACGCGACCGGCACGTACGTCTTCTTCGTCGACGGCGACGACTGCCTGGGGCCCGAGGCCCTGGAGCGGCTGGTCGCGATGGCCGAGAAGAACGGCTCGGACACCGTGCTCGCCAAGCTGGTCGGCGTCCGGCGCCGGGTGCCCAAGGCGGTCTTCGCGAAGAACGTCGACAAGGCCGATCTGTCCAAGGGCCTCCTCTACTACACGCTGATGCCCTTCAAGCTGTTCCGCCGCGACATGGTGGAGAAGCACGAGATCCGCTTCCCGGAGCACATGCGGATCCGCGAGGACCAGTACTTCGTGGCGCAGGCGTACCTCCACAGCAAGGTCATCTCGATCGTCGGCGACTACGACTGCTACTACGTCGTCCGCCGGGCGGACGAGGGCAACATCACCGCGAACGGCATCGACTTCGGCATCGGCCTGGGGCAGGCCGACGAGATGGTCACGCTCATCACCGGTCTCACCGAGCCCGGCAAGCTGCGCGACCACCTGGTCGGCCGGCATGTGAAGGCCGAGATGGTCGACCGCTTCGACAAGCGGTTCGTGGACGCGGACGCCGAGGAGCGGCAGCGGCTGGTGGAGCTGGCGCGTCCGTACGCGGAGCGCTGGATCAACCCCGCGATCATGGCCAAGATGCCGGTCAACGAGAAGCTCGTCGCGCACTGCCTGCGCGAGGGCCTCACCGACGAGCTCGCCGAGGTCGTCGCCTGGCAGCTGGCGGGCCGGCCCGGCAAGACCGTGGTGCGCGGCGCCAAGGCATATGCCGCGCCGCCGTTCCCGGCCGCCGACTCCCCGGAGTACGAGGAACTGTGCGAGATCACCGGCTCGGTGATCGGCGCCAGCCCGCGCCGTCGCGTCGACAAGCTCGCCTGGCGCGGCACCGTTCTCGACCTGGAGGGGTACGCGTACATCGACCAGGTCGACACGCGGGACCTGGTCACCGAGGTCGTCCTCACGCAGGCCGCCTCCGGCCGGAGGCTCGTCTTCCCCGTCGAGCACGTGCCGTCGCCGCATATGACGGTCAGCCGCGGCAAGGAGACGTACGACTACGGCCGGGCCTGCTTCCGGACCTCCGTCGACCTCGGCACCGCCGACGGCGGAGCCGCGCTGGGCCAGGGCGACTGGCACGTCTCGCTGCGCTGTACGGCGGGCCGCCTGTCGGCCGAGGGCGGTCTCGGTTCCGCGCTCGGCGGCAAGGTCAGCAAGCGGGCCGACGAGCACGCCGTCACGCTGCCCGGAGCCGCGTCCCGCAAGCCGCACACGGTGCGCGTCGGCCCCCGCGACACCGAGCTGGTGCTCCAGCTGAAGCAGGCGCCGTCCGCCCTGTCCGCGTACGCCTTCAGCTTCGGCTGGAAGGCCGCCCGCGCGGTCCGCAAGCGCATCGACTGGCGCTGATTCCCCGGCAGCCGACGACACGACGGCCCCGGGCCCGTACCCCTTACGGTGTACGGGCCCGGGGCCGTCGCGCTGCTCAGGCCACGGGGGCCGGGGTGCGGGCCGGGTCCGCGGTACGGGCGGCCGGTGGTGCCAGCAGCCGCTCGGCGAGCGGGCCGAAGGCGAGCGCGAACGCCACCCACAGTGCCGCCTGGACGCCGAGGCTCGCGAGCCGGAACTCCCACAACACGGCCGCGGGGAACCCCGGTCGCACGGAATCCCCGTTGCCGGGCAGGAACACGCAGGCCACCGCGACCGCGGCGACGAAGCCCGCGCCCGCGACGACCGTCGCGTTCCAGTTGCCGAGGCGCGGGGCGAGCCGGCGGCCCGCGACGACGGCGGCGATGCCGAGCAGCACGCTCAGCAGGATCATCAGGAAGTACAGCGAGGTGCGCTGCCCGATGGTGTCCGGATTGCCGACGGCCGGTGGGGTCGCCGGGTACTTCAGATACGGCACCAGGGTGACCGTGGTGAAGGCCGCCGCCGCGACGAGCGCCGCGGTGGCCCTCGGACCGAAGCGGCCCACCCGTCCCAGCACGAAACAGAACGCGAGGGACGCGATGCCGCCGAGGGCGACGCCGTAGACGAGGACACCGGTGGCGAGACCCGCCGTGGACTGGAGGTCCCGGCTGACGATCTCCTCCTCCTCGTGCCCTCCGGCCTCGTGACCGGTGGCTTCCTGACCCGCGGCCTGAGGATCGGTGGCCTGAGGACCGGTGGCCGGGGGAGCCGCGGATCCGTGGCCCGCGGCGTGTTCCGCCGCGGCGCCGGACTCCTCGACCGCGATGGAGGCGTCGACGGACGGTTCACCGGCGACGTAGGCCACGGCGAAGGCGAACAGTCCGGCGATCAGGCCCGCGAGCATGCCGCGGACCAGCAGTTTCCCGACGAGAGAGCCCAGCGGGGCCCGGCCGTCGGGAGTGGAAGGGGACGACATGGATGCGACGTCCCCTCAGTGGCAGGGGAATCCGAGCAGATGACGCCCGTCGTGCACCCACTCGTGCACGTCGCTGCCCGCGAAGACGGACAGGGCGCCCTGTTCGGCACCGACGAAGTAGAGCGCGACGAGCATCAGCAGACCGCCGAACAGTGCCCAGGGCAGCACGGAACGGACCGGCAGGGACACCGGAACGGTGACGGCGGGGGTGGTCGGTACGGCGGCGGACGCCGCGATGGCCTCGGCCATGGTGGAACCTCCTCGGGAACTCGCGTCCCATACGGTGGTGCGCGACGACGGCGTCAGGTCTGACTCGCCGCCGCCGGGCACGCGGTAGGGGTACCGGATGCGTGGACCGGGAGCGGCACACAGTGGCGCGACCGTGCCGGATTCCCACCGGACTTCCGTCTCGCCGTCGTCGATCTATGGAAATGTCAACCGACGGTACCGCGCCGGACACGCTGCGCCAAGAGTGCCGAACTCCCGGCCCGCTTCCGGCCGCTGAGGATGGATCACCATGACGACACGACTCACGCTGATCGCCCCCGCCCTGAACGCGGCACTGCGCGAGGCCCGGTTCGACGACGCGGGGCCGGTGGAGGCGGAGCGGCGGCCGGTGTGCCCCGGGCCGCGGGTGCGGGTGGTCTGTTCGCCGTCCGGGCGGTGCCGGGCGACGGCCGCCGCGCTCGGCCTGGAGACGTACGCGGAGGAGCCGGCGCTCGCCGGGTGCGCGATGGGGCGCTGGCGGGGCCGCCGGCTCGACGAGGTGACCGCCGCCGAACCGGAGGCGGTGGCCGCCTGGCTCGGCGACCCGGGCGCCGCCCCGCACGGCGGTGAGTCGCTGCGGGAGCTGCGGGCCCGGGTGGCGGGGTGGATGGAGTCCCTGGAGGGCTCGGCGGACGGTGTGGAGAGGTGGGCGGTCGCCGAGCCCGACGTGATCCGCGCGGCCGTCGCGTACGCGCTCGGCGCGCCCGAGGAGACCTTCTGGCGCCTCGACGTACGCCCGTTGTCCCGTACGTCGTTGAGCGGCCGCGCCGGACGCTGGAACCTCCGGCTGGACACGCCGGTGGGGTGACGCGTGGCCGGCCCGGCCGGCCTGGGTGATCAGCTCAGGCTGGTACGGGTGAGTTCCAGGAACTCGTCGTCCGTCACGCCCAGCCGGCGGGCCTCGCCGACCAGGGCGTGCAGCCGCTCGACGAGGTGCGCCCGGTCCGGGGCCTGGGCGCCCGGCATGATCACGGCGCCGCGGCCCCGGCGCAGCTCGATCAGGCCCTCCTCGCGCAGTCGCTGGTAACCGCGCAGCACCGTATGGACGTTCACGCCGAGGGAGTCGGCGAGTTCGCGGGCGGCGGGCAGGCGTTCGCCGGGTTCGGCGCTGCCGTCGGCGAGGGCACCGCGCACGCAGGCGGCGATCTGGTCGCCGAGGGGTACGGCGGAGGTGGAGTCGACCCGGAAGAGCACGCTCAGATCCTCTCACCGGGCGCGTCGGCGGCGTCGGAAGCGGTCCGCTCGCGGAGGGTGTTGAGGAGCGCGGCCCCGGTGGCGGCGTCCGGCACGGTCACCGCGAAGTCCCGGCCGCTCGCCCGCCGTACGACGATCGCCTCGCCGGCGTGCAGCACGACCGCGGGCCGTGGACCCGGACCCGGTAGCCCCAACCGCCGTATTCCCGCAGTGGGTTGATGTCGCGAGCGGTCACCGCGGTGATGTCGTCGAACGGGACGCGGGTCCGGAAGGCGGGGAACACGGTGTACGTGACGGTCAGGCCGTGCCGGTCGACGGTCACCCGGACCCGGGCCAGGACGAGGCCGCTGGCGCCGATGACCAGGCCGAGCAGGCCGAGCAGGGCGAACGGCCAGGGGGCGAGGAGGAGAAGGCCGATTCCGGTGACGGTGAAGACGAGCGCGAGCACGGTCAGGAACAGGGACGAGGTGGTGCGCGACCAGCCCGCGACCTCGTGCGTGCCCAGTTCGATCCGTGCCGCCGCGTCGGGGTCGGTCTCCGGTACCGGGTCCTTCGGGACGAGGCGGGTGAGACCGAGGCCCACGAGCGCGGCGAGGCCGCCGATGACGAAGCCGAGGCTGATCATGGCGAGCGGGAAGCGGGCCTCGGACGCCTCGGCGGCGTCGAGGTTGCTCTTCAGGAACAGGTCGAGCAGCGAGCCGGTGAATCCGGCCGTGGCCCAGGCGCCCCAGAGTGCGGCGCGCCGCACCCAGAGGACCCAGCAGACGCCGGCGGCCAGCAGCAGGGCCGTGCTGACGGCGACGGACGTGCCGAGGCCGGTGTAGCCGTCGGGGCGGCCGTCGGCGCCGGAGAAGTGGGTGGCCAGCGGGTCCGGCAGGCGGTCGTACCAGGTGGCGAGCAGCGACAGATGGACGGCGAGCGCGAGCACGAACGGTATGGCGGCGAACGCGCGAAGGCGGAGACGGTTCACGAGACCCTCCCTTGGTCTAGTTGTTAGCACTCTACTAGAACAATGCGCGTTGCCAAGCCCCTTTATCCCCCTTGCGGGGCGCCGGGGGCGGGCGTACGGTGGGCGGCATAAGCGAGACGAGACGTCTCGTTACGTTGTGGTCGTCATGACCTCGTCCTTGTCGCCCAGCCCCGGAGGCCGCCCTGTTCCGCGTCCAGCTCACCGATGTCACCCAGCGCTACGACGACCGGTACGCACATCACCGGCTCGTCCTCGACCGTGTCTCCCTCTCCGTCCGTGCCGGCGAACGCGTCGGCGTCGTCGGGGACAACGGAGCCGGCAAGTCCACCCTGCTGCGGCTGCTCGCGGGCCGGGAGACGCCCGTCCACGGCACCGTCACCGTCGAGTCCCCCGGCGGTCTCGGCCACCTCCCGCAGACCCTGGAGCCGCCCGGCGGCGCCGACGCCCCCGGGACCGCCACCGTCGGGGACCTGATCGACCACGCGCTCGCGGAGATACGGGAGTTGGAGGCGCGCATCCGGGCGGCGGAGGCCGCGCTGGCGGCGGCCGGTGACCGGGCCGCGGACGGCGAACTCGACGCGTACGCCGTCCTGACCGCCGCCTACGAGGCGCGCGGTGGCGCGGACGCCGACCGGCGCGTCGACACCGTGCTCCGGCGGCTCGGCGCGCGCGAACCCCTCGACCGGGCCCGGCCGTCGGCCACCCTCTCCGGCGGCCTTCGCTCCCGGCTCGCGCTCGCCGCGACGCTCGCCGCCGACCCGGAGCTGCTGCTCCTCGACGAGCCGACCAACGACCTCGACGACGAGGCCGTGGCCTGGCTGGAGGAACGGCTGCGCGGGCACCGGGGCACGGTCGTCGCCGTCACCCACGACCGGGCCTTCCTCGACCGGGTCACCACCGCGATCCTGGAGGTCGACCACGAGACCCGGACGGTACGCCGCTACGGCAACGGCTACGCGGGCTACCTCGCCGGGCGGGCCGCCGACCGGGCCCGCCGCGAGGTGGCGTACGAGGAATGGCGGACCGAACGGGAACGCAACGCGGCCCTCGCCGACCGCAACACCGGACGGCTCGCCGCCATCCCCCGCAAGGGTCCCAGCGCCTTCAGCGGCGCCGGGGCGTTCCGGGCCCGGTCACGGACGCACGGGGCGATGAGCCGGATCCGCGCCGCCCGGACCCGGCTGCGGGAACTCGACGAGCGGACGGTGCCCCGGCCCCCGGATCCGCTGCGCTTCACCGCCCGCTTCACCGCCCGTGTCGCCGCCGACCGGGCCTCGACAGCCGTCGATCTCAAGGGAGTTCGGGTCGGCGGACGGCTCCGGCTCGACGCGCTGCGCCTCGACCCCGGCGAACGGCTTCTGGTCACCGGCCCCAACGGGGCGGGAAAGTCCACCCTGTTGGCCGTGCTCGCGGGCGAACTCGCCCCGGACAGCGGGACGGTGAGCGCACCCGAGCGGTCCCGGGTCGGGCTGCTCCGGCAGGACACTGCCGGTGCCGCCGACCCGCGCCCGCTGGCGGCGGCCTTCGGCGCGGGACGGGAGGACGAACTGCTCGCGCTCGGCCTGTTCACCGCCCGCGACCTCGCGGTCCCGGTCCGGCTGCTGTCCGCCGGGCAGCGGCGCAAGCTGGAGCTGGCCCGCCTGGTGACCCGCCCGGTCGACCTGCTGCTCCTCGACGAGCCGACGAACCATCTGTCCCCGGGCCTGGTGGAGGAGATGGACGCGGCGCTCGCCGCCTACCCGGGCACGCTCGTGGTGGTCAGCCACGACCGCCGGCTGCGCGCCGGTTTCCGGGGCCGGCGCCTTGAACTCGCCCCCGCCGTCAGCGCTTTTGCTTCGTGACGGGGCGGTACTGCTTCGGCGACTGCTTCGACCCGGACCCGGACCCGCCCGTCGGCGCCCGGCGCGGCTTGTTCACGTCCGTGTCCGTGTCCGCGTCGTCGTCCGGCGCCGGGATCTCCGCCGCGTCCTCCTCGTCCGGGACGGGCTCGTCCGAGGCGGCGGGCGGAGTCGAGGGCGCCGGGGCCCCGGTGGTGGCGGGCGCCGAGGCCGGGGCGCCCGGCTTCCGCTTCGTACCGCCCTTGTGGCCGCCGTCGCCGCTCTGGCCCGAGCAGGCTCCCAAGGCCAGCCCCAGCGCCAGGACCACCGCGGCCGTCACCGTTCCACGGGCACGCATGCCCACCACCCCCACCTGTCGTGCGCACGTCGGTCATGCGGCGGGGATCGTAACCCGGTGGCCGGCCGTCCCGGTCGGCCACCCGCTCGCCCGTCCGGTCAGGACTCCTGGCCGTCCTCCAGGTCGCCCTCGGTCTCCAGGAACACCCGCCGCAGCGCGGCCAGCGTCTCCGGGTCCGGCTTCTCCCACATCCCGCGCGACTCCGCTTCGAGCAGCCGCTCCGCGATGCCGTGCAGCGCCCACGGGTTGGCCTCCTGGAGGAAGGCCCGGTTCTCCGGGTCGAGGACGTACTCCTGCGTCAGCTTGTCGTACATCCAGTCGGCGACGACGCCCGTCGTCGCGTCGTACCCGAAGAGGTAGTCGACCGTCGCCGCCAGCTCGAAGGCGCCCTTGTAGCCGTGCCGCCGCATGGCCGCGATCCAGCGCGGGTTGACCACGCGGGCGCGGAAGACCCGGGAGGTCTCCTCGACGAGGGTGCGGGTGCGGACGGTCTCCGGGCGGGTGGAGTCGCCGATGTACGCCTCCGGGGCCGTGCCGCGCAGCGCGCGCACCGTCGCCACCATGCCGCCGTGGTACTGGAAGTAGTCGTCGGAGTCGGCGATGTCGTGCTCGCGTGTGTCCGTGTTCTTCGCCGCGACCGCGATGCGCTTGTACGCCGTCTCCATCTCGGCGCGCGCCGGGCGGCCTTCGAGCCCGCGCCCGTACGCGTAGCCGCCCCACACCGTGTACACCTCGGCGAGGTCGGCGTCGGTGCGCCAGTCGCGGGAGTCGATGAGCTGGAGCAGTCCCGCGCCGTAGGTGCCGGGCCGGGAGCCGAAGATACGGGTGGTGGCGCGCCGTTCGTCGCCGTGCTCGGCCAGGTCGGCCTGGGCGTGGGCGCGGACGTGGTTGTCCTCGGCGGACTCGTCCTCAAGGCCGGCGACGAGCCGGACGGCGTCGTCGAGCAGCCCGATGACGTGCGGGAACGCGTCGCGGAAGAAGCCGGAGATGCGCAGCGTCACGTCGACGCGGGGCCGGCCCAGCTCGGCGAGCGGGATCGGCTCCAGGCCGCGGACGCGGCGCGAGGCGTCGTCCCACAGTGGCCGGACGCCGAGCAGCGCCAGCGCCTCGGCGACGTCGTCGCCCGCCGTGCGCATCGCGCTCGTCCCCCACAGGGACAGGCCGACCGAGGTGGGCCAGTCGCCGTTGTCGTCGCGGTAGCGGGTGAGGAGGGAGTCGGCGAGGGCCTGGCCGGTCTCCCAGGCGAGCCGGGACGGTACGGCCTTGGGGTCGACGGAGTAGAAGTTGCGGCCGGTCGGCAGCACGTTGACCAGACCGCGCAGCGGTGAGCCGGACGGGCCGGCGGGCACGAAGCCGCCGTTCAACGCGTGGACGGCATGGGTGAGTTCGTCGGTGGTGCCGGCCAGCCGGGGCACGACCTGCTCGCAGGCGAAGCGCAGCACCTCCGAGACCCGTGCCAGCTGTCGCGCGTACCAGTCGCCGCCCATCGGCGGCTGCCCCAGGCCGAGTCGGGCCGCCTGGCTGATCGCCTCGGTCGACCAGCCGGCGGCCTCCATGGCCTCGACGACCTGCCGGGCGCGCGCCTCGATGTCGTCGGTACGGGCCCGGTCGGTGGCCGACTCGTCCAGGCCGAGCGCCTCGCGCAGCCCGGGCAGCGCCTGCGTACCGCCCCAGATCTGGCGGGCGCGCAGGATGGAGAGGACGAGGTTGACCCGCTCGGGCCCGGTCGGCGCGCCGCCGAGGACGTGCAGGCCGTCACGGATCTGCGCGTCCTTGACCTCGCACAGCCAGCCGTCGACGTGCAGCAGGAAGTCGTCGAAGCCGTCGTCGTCCGGGCGGTCGGCGAGACCCAGGTCGTGGTCGAGCTTCGCGGCCTGGATCAGCGTCCAGATCTGGGCGCGGATCGCGGGCAGCTTCGCCGGGTCCATGCTGCTGATCTGGGCGTACTCGTCGAGGAGTTGCTCCAGGCGGGCGATGTCGCCGTAGCTGTCGGCGCGGGCCATCGGCGGCACGAGGTGGTCGACGAGGGTGGCGTGCGCGCGGCGCTTGGCCTGGGTGCCCTCGCCCGGGTCGTTGACCAGGAACGGGTACACCAGCGGCAGGTCGCCGAGCGCCGCGTCCGGACCGCAGGCGGCGGACAGGCCGGCGTTCTTGCCGGGCAGCCACTCCAGGTTGCCGTGCTTGCCGAGGTGGATCATCGCGTCGGCGCCGAAGCCGTGGTCGTCGGCGCGCGCCGCGATCCAGCGGTAGGCGGCGAGGTAGTGGTGCGAGGGCGGCAGATCGGGGTCGTGGTAGATCGCGATCGGGTTCTCGCCGAAGCCGCGCGGCGGCTGGATGAGGATGAGCAGATTGCCGCGCCGCAGCGCGGCGAGCACGATGTCGCCCTCGGGGTTGCGGGAGCGGTCCAGGAACATCTCGCCCGGCGCCGGGCCCCAGTGCTCCTCCACCCCGGCACGCAGTTCGGCCGGCAGCGCCGCGTACCAGCGGCGGTAGTCGGCGGCCGGGATCCGCACCGGGTTCGCGGCCAGCTGCTCATCCGTCAGCCAGTCCTGGTCGTGGCCGCCCGCGTCGATCAGCGCGCGGATCAGCTCGTCGCCGTCGCCGGAGACCAGCCCCGGGATGTCCTCGGCCGGCCCGAAGTCGTACCCCTCGGCGATCAGCCGGCGCAGCAGCGCGACGGCGGAGGCGGGGGTGTCGAGGCCGACCGCGTTGCCGATCCGGGAGTGCTTGGTCGGGTACGCGGAGAGGACCAGGGCCACCTTCTTGCGCGCGTTCGGGATGTGCCGCAGCCGGGCGTGCCGGAGGGCGATGCCCGCGACCCGGGCGGCGCGTTCGGCGTCCGCCACGTACGCGGGCAGACCGTCCTCGTCGATCTCCTTGAACGAGAACGGGACGGTGATCAGGCGGCCGTCGAACTCCGGGACGGCGATCTGGCTCGCGGAGTCCAGCGGCGACAGGCCCTCGTCGTTCTCCTCCCAGGCCGCCCGGGAGCCGGTCAGGCAGAGCGCCTGGAGGATGGGCACGTCGAGCGCGGCGAGCGCGCCCGCGTCCCACGCCTCCTCGTCCCCGCCGGCCTGCGCTTCGGCGGGCCGGGTGCCGCCCGCGGCGAGGACGGTGGTGACGATCGCGTCGGCGTCGCCGAGCGCGGCGAGGAGTTCGGGTTCGGGGGCCCGCAGCGAGGCCACGTACAGCGGCTTCGGCCGGCCGCCCGCGTCCTCGATGGCGTCGCAGAGGGCGCCGACGAAGGCGGTGTTGCCGCTCATGTGGTGGGCGCGGTAGTAGAGCACCGCGATGACCGGGGCGGCCGGATCCCGGGGTGCGGCCGGGGTGCGGTCGAGGGCGCCCCAGGAGGGTGCCGGGGCCGGGGCCTCGAAGCCGTGGCCGGTGAGCAGGACCGTGTCGGAGAGGAAGCGGGCCAGCTGGGCGAGGTTGGCCGGACCGCCGTGCGCCAGGTATGCGTGGGCCTCGGTGGCGACGCCGACCGGCACCGTGGAGGCCGCCATGAGCTGGGCGTCCGGGGCCTGTTCGCCGCTCAGCACGACCATCGGCTTTCCGGTGGCGAGGACCGCGTCGAGGCCCTCCTGCCAGGAGCGGAGCCCGCCGAGGAGGCGGACGACGACCAGGCCGGCGCCGTCGAGGAGCGCGGGGAGGTCACCGAGCGGGAGGCGGGACGGGTTCGCGAAGCGGTACGGGACCGGGGCGGCCCCGCCGGTGTCCGCGTCCGTCGCCGAGGAGGAGGCGGCGGCGTTCGCCGCACGGGCGCTGAGCAGGTCGGTGTCGGAGTGCGACAGCAGAACGAGCATGGCGAGGCTCGGGCCCTTCCTCGGGGTGTCCGCGCCCCGGGTGGTCGTTGGACGGCGGGAGTTCCTGACTCACCGGACACCCGAGGCTCGGGGCCGGCTCACAGTGGCGGGACCGCGCCGGAATCTCACCGGGCTTCCTCCCCGGGGTCCTGGGACCCCATGCCGGTCTGCATCCTAGAACGTGCCGTCCGCCGGCGGGAGAGGGCCGCCCGTCACCCCCGGTCGCCGGACCATCGCTCGTAGGTATGCTCGCCGCCATGCCGCCCACTCCCGACACCTCGCCCGAACGGGGCGAACCTCTCATACGGGACCGTGGCGACGCGTGCCCCGGGGCGCTCCGGTTGCACGCCGCCGCCGATGGTTTCCTCGCCCGACTCCGCTTGCCAGCAGGGCAGTTGACGGAACATCAAGTCGAGTTGCTCGCTTCCGTTTCCGAGTCGCTGGGGGACGGTGCCGTGAGCATCACCTCGCGTGGAAACGTCGAGCTGCGCGGTCTGCCGGACGGCTGCGGAGCCGTCCTCGCCGACCGTCTCGGACGCGGCGGGCTGCTCCCCTCGCCGACCCACGAGCGGGTGCGCAACCTCGTCGCCTCGCCGGCCGCCGGACTCGACGGACACGGCCACGCCGACGTGCACACCTGGGCCCGTGAACTGGACGGACTGCTCTGCGCGGAGCCCCGTGCCGCGTCCCTTTCGGGACGGTTCCTGTTCGTTCTGGACGACGGGCGCGGCGATGTCGCCGGACTCGGCGGCGATGTGACCTTGATCGCAGAACCGGGCGGCGATTCCGCCCTGCTCCGGGTCGGCGGACAGGCGCGGCGGATCACCGCCGCCGACGCGCCCCGGGCCGCGCTCGCCGCCGCCCTCGCCTTCCTCGACGCCGCTTCGGCGGCGGGCAACGGGGCCTGGCGGGTCCGCGAACTGCCGGCCGGGCCCGCCGGGGCGGAAGGGGCGGTCGACCTGAGCGGTACGGGCGGGCAGCCCGTCCCCGTACCGCCTCCGCTCCCCCTCGGCACCCCGCCCGCGCCCGGCCCGCTCGGCCCGCGCGCCCTGTCCGTCCTCGCCCCGCTCGGCCGGCTGACCGCAGCCCGGCTGCGGGCGCTGTCGCCCGCGGCGGAGGTCCGGCTGACGCCGTGGCGCGGGGTGGTGGTCGTGACCGAGGCGGGGGGCGTGTCCGGGACCGAGGCCGTGTCCGGTACGGCCGGATCCGGGACGGCCGTGTCCGGTACGGCCGGGTCCGGGTCCGGGTCCGCGACCGAGGCTCAGGCCGGCCGGCTCGCGCGCCTCGCCGCGTACGGCCTGATCACCCGCCCCGACGCCCCCGGCGCCGGGGTCACCGCCTGCACCGGACTGCCCGGCTGCGCCAAGTCCCTGGCCGACGTACGGACGGACGCCGGCCGGCTCCTTCCCGCACCCCCCGACGGCCTTCCCGTGCACGTCGCCGGCTGCGCCCGGCGCTGCGGGCACCCGCACGGCACCTGGGTCGACGTCCTCGCCACCGGGGACGGCGCGTACCTGGTGGACGGCGCCCCCACCCCCCGTACCTCCCTGCCCGACGCGGTCGCCACGGCCCGCGCCCTCCCTACGAGATGAGCGAGAACACCACGATGTTCGAGTACGAGAAGGACGGCGCGGAGATCTACCGCCGCTCCTTCGCCACGATCCGGGCCGAGGCCGCGGCGGATCTCGCGGGCCTGCCCGACGACCTCGCCACGGTCGCCGTCCGCATGATCCACGCCTGCGGCATGACCGACCTCGTCCGTGACCTCGCCTACTCGCCCGGCGTGGTCGCCGCCGCGCGCGCCGCGCTGCGCGCCGGGGCGCCCATCCTGTGCGACGCGCAGATGGTCGCCAGCGGGGTCACCCGCAAGCGGCTGCCCGCCGGCAACGAGGTGCTGTGCGGTCTGTCCGACCCGGCCGTGCCCGCCCTCGCCGCCGAACTCGGCACCACGCGTTCCGCCGCCGCCCTGGAGCTGTGGCGGGACCGCCTGGAAGGGGCGGTCGTCGCCGTCGGCAACGCGCCCACCGCCCTCTTCCACCTCCTGGAGATGGTCGCGAACGGCGCCGGGAAGCCCGCCGCCGTGCTCGGCATCCCGGTCGGCTTCATCGGCGCCGCGGAGTCCAAGGACGCCCTCGCCGCCAACGAACTCGGCCTCGACTACCTGGTGGTACGGGGCCGGCGCGGCGGCAGCGCCATGACGGCCGCCGCCCTCAACGCCCTCGCGCACGAAGCGGAGATCCAGGCATGAGCGCTCCCCGGCACCCCGTCGCTCCCGGCAAGCTGTACGGGGTCGGGCTCGGCCCCGGCGACCCCGACCTGCTGACGCTCGCGGCGGTGAAGGCCATCGCGGAGGCCGACGTGGTCGCGTACCACTCGGCCCGGCACGGCCGTTCCATCGCCCGTTCCATCGCCGCCCCGCACCTGCGCCCCGACCACGTCGAGGAGCGGCTGATGTACCCGCTCACCGTGGAGACCACCGACCACCCCGGCGGCTACCGCGGCGCGCTCGACGACTTCTACGAGGAGGCCGCGGCCCGCCTCGCCGCGCACCTCGACGCCGGCCGCACGGTCGCCGTCCTCGCCGAGGGCGACCCGCTGTTCTACGGCTCGTACCAGCACATGCACAAGCGGCTCGCGGACCGTTACGACACCACGGTCATCCCCGGCGTCACCTCCGTGAGCGCCGCCGCCGCCCGGCTCGGCGAGCCGCTGTGCGAGGCCGAGGAGACCCTGACGATCATCCCCGGCACCCTGTCGGAGGACGAGCTGACCGCGCGCCTCGCGGGCGCCGACTCGGCCGTCGTGATGAAGCTCGGCCGCACCTTCCCCACCGTGCGCCGCGCCCTGGAGCGGGCCGGGCGGCTCGACGACGCCCGGTACGTGGAACGGGCGTTCATGGCGGGCGAGCGCACCGAGCGCCTCGCGGACGTCGACCCGGCGTCCGTCCCGTACTTCTCCGTCGCCGTGCTGCCCTCACGGATCGACGAGCAGCCGCCGGTACGGGACCGGGGCGAGGTCGTCGTGGTCGGCACCGGTCCGGCGGGCGCCCCCTGGCTCACCCCCGAGTCGCGCGGCGCGCTCGTGCACGCCGACGACCTCGTCGGCTACACCACCTACCTCGACCGGGTGCCGGTGCTGCGGCCCGGGCAGCGGCGGCACGGGTCCGACAACAAAGTCGAGTCCGAGCGCGCCGAGCTCGCCCTCGACCTGGCCCGGCGCGGACGGCGGGTCGCGGTCGTCTCCGGCGGCGACCCGGGCGTCTTCGCGATGGCGACGGCGGTCCTGGAGGTCGCGGCGGAGGAACGGTACGCCGACGTCCCCGTACGGGTCCTCCCGGGCGTGACCGCCGCCAACGCCGCGGCCGCCGCCGCGGGCGCCCCGCTCGGCCACGACTACGCGACGATCTCCCTCTCCGACCGCCTCAAGTCCTGGGACGTCATCGCCGGCCGGCTGCGCGCCGCCGCCGAGGCCGACCTGGTCCTCGCCCTCTACAACCCGGGCTCCAAGTCCCGTACCCACCAGGTCGCCGCCGCCCGCGACCTGCTCCTGGAGGTGCGCTCGCCGGACACCCCGGTGGTCGTCGCCCGGGACGTCGGCGGGCCGGAGCAGTCGGTGCGCGTGCTGACCCTGAAGACCCTGGACCCGGCCGAGGTCGACATGCGCACGCTCCTCCTGATCGGCTCCTCGCGGACGCGGGTCACGGAGCGCGCCGACGGGCGGACGCTGACGTGGACGCCGAGGCGGTACTGAGCGGTCCCGCAGGCTGACGCCGGGGGTGGTGGGGCGGCCGAATAAACCACCCGCACGGGTGATCGCGGCGGGTAGAGTCGTTCCGCTGGTCGCGCAGCCGTACGAAGGGCCCCACCCCGACGGCCGCCCCGCACCACCACCCCCACGCCCCCTCCTGTCCGTTCGTTTCTCACGGTCCCGGAAAGGGCCCCACACGCCTGTGAACACGCGCATCCGGACGAGAGTCCCGGCCACCCTGGCCGGCCTCGTCACCCTCGCCACCGCCGGCGGTCTCGTCACCGCGGCGGGCGCGCCCGCCGCCGCGGCGACCGTCACCTGCAACTCCCCGGTGTGGAAGGTGCAGTTCTTCGCCAACACCACCTTCGGCGGCACCCCGAAGAAGACCGCATGCGACACGGCGATCTCCGAGAACTACGGTTCCGGTCACCCTGCCGGCGTGAGCCTGCCCAACGACAACTTCTCGGCCCGCTGGTCGCTCACCCGCGACTTCGGCTCCGGAGGCCCCTTCACCTTCGCCGCCGAGACCCAGGACGGCGTCCGCGTCTACCTGGACGGCGTCCGCAAGATCGACCTGTGGAAGAACGTCTCCACCACCCAGAAGAAGTCGGTCAACCTCACCGTCCCGGCCGGCAAGCACTCCCTGCGCGTCGACTTCGTCGCGTGGACGGGCGCGGCCAACGTGAAGTTCACGTACACGCCGAGGACGTCGGCGACGGTCGACAAGGTCAAGCCGTACGGCCCGAGCGGCGCGTCCGTCGCCTACGACCGGACGGCCCACGCCGCGTCGCTGCGCTGGGCGGCCAACAAGGAGATGGACCTGGCCGGCTACCGGGTCTACCGGCGCCCGTCGCCCGGCTCCGGCTGGACCAGGATCAGTGGCTCGGGCCTGGTGACGGCCACGACGTACACCGACAAGTCCGCACCGGCCACCGGCGCGAACTTCGCCTACGAGATCCGCGCCGTCGACAAGGCCGGCAACGAGTCCGGCGGCACCGCCGACCTGTACATCACGACCGTCGACCGCACCGCCCCGGTCGGACCGTCCAAGCCGGTGTACTCCTACGACGGAACCACGAACACCACGACCCTGTCGTGGACGCCCAACAAGGAGACGGACCTCGCGGGCTACCGGGTCTACCGGCGTCCGTCGCCCGGCTCCGGCTGGACGAAGGTCAGCGGTTCGGGCCTGATCACCAAGACGACCTTCGCCGACGCGTCCGCGCCGGCCACCGGGGCGTCCTACGGGTACGAGGTCCGCGCCGTCGACAAGGCGGGCAACGAGTCGGGCGGCTCCACCGACATCATCATCACGACCGCCGACAAGACCGGCCCGGCCGCCCCGAAGGGGCTCGCCGTGGGCTACGACCTCTGGCAGGCCACCCTGGGCTGGCAGGCGAGCGAGAACGCGGTCGGGTACGAGGTGTCGGCGGCCCCCGCCGAGACGGGCCCGTACAGCGTGGTCGCGACGACGACGGCCCCCGGCAAAGTCCGCGTCGCGGCCCCGGTGAACACCCCGCGCTTCTACCGCGTCCGGGCCTTCGACGCGGCGGGCAACCCGTCCGCGTACTCCGAGGTGTACGCCGACGACGGCGTCGACCGGACCGGGCCGCTGGCCGCCCCCACCGGCCTGAACGCCGTCGTCCGCCCCGGCTCGACCGACGTGCACTGGTCGATGGCCTGGCCCGCCTACGAGGACTGGGACAACGGCGGCTCGTACCGGATGTACCGCTCGCCCGGCCGCACCCTCGACAGGACCACGATGACCCGCGTGACCTGCGGCTGGGACAGCGACTCCGCGGACAACCGGGGCAACTGCAACGACGTGGCCAAGCGCCAGGGCACGCACTACACGTACGCGGTCGCGGCCGTGGACCCGTTCGGCAACGAGGGTCCGCTGTCCGCGCCGCTCACCGTCCGCGTCGCCCTGCCGCCGGTCACCGGTCTGAAGGCGACGCCGCGCACCGACGGCGTGTTCCTGGAGTGGGACGCGAGCACCGAGCCCGACCTTGCCCGCTACCAGGTCTTCAAGGCCGAGTCGTACGACGACGGTGACGGCGGCACCATCTGGCTCGCCCACCGGGTCGACTATCTGTCCCCGTCGGACACGTCGTTCCTGCACGGTTCCGAGGCCGACGGCGAGACGGTCCGCTACGTGGTCGTGCCCGAGGACACCGAGGGCAACCTGCTCGACTTCGACGACCCGGCCCTGAACTGGGTCGAGGTCACCGAACTGGGGACCCCGCCGGTCGAGTGAGCTCCCCGAGCCTCCTGAACACCCACGCGGCCGCCTCCCCCGGGGAGGCGGCCGTCGGCGTGTCCGCGGGGACCGGCGGGCGGCGGACCAGGACGACCGGGATGCCGGCCTCGCGGGCGGCGGTCAGCTTGGGGGCGGTGGCGGCGGCGCCGCTGTCCTTCGTCACCAGGACGTCGACGCGGTGGCGGGCGAGCAGCGCGCGTTCGCCGTCCAGGGTGAACGGGCCCCGGTCCAGGAGGACTTCGGTACGCGCCGGCATCGGGGCCTCGGGGGCGTCCACCGAGCGGACCAGGAACCACTGCGGGCAGTCGGCGAAGGCCGCCAGGCCCATCCGGCCGGTGGTGAGGAAGACCCGGTCGCCGAGGCCGTCGAGGGCCCGAGCCGCCCCGGCGAGGGAGTCCGCCTCGTGCCAGTCGTCCCCGTCCCCGGGGACCCAGCCGGGGCGGCGCAGCGCGAGCAGGGGAACATGGGCGGTGGCGGCCGCCTCGGCCGCGTTGAAGCTGATCCGCTCGGCGAAGGGATGGGTGGCGTCGATGACCGCGTCCACGGCGTGCTCCCGTATCCACGCGGCGAGCCCGGCGGGACCGCCGAAGCCGCCGATCCGCACCTCGCCGGCCGGCAGCCGCGGGGCGGCGACCCGCCCGGCGAGCGAACTGGTCACGCGGATCGCGCCGGTCTCGCCCGTCCCGTCGATTCCGTGGGTCCCGCCGGCTTCGTGGAGCAGTCCGGCGAGGACACGGGCCTCGGTCGTCCCGCCGAGAAGGAGGATGTGCATGAGAGTCCCGGGGGTCCCTTCGTGAGCGGCGGCGGGCGTGCCGCCCAACTCAAGCACACGGGCCTGCGGCCCGGCTGGACGACCGGCGCCTGCGCGACGGCGGCCACGACCGCCGCGTACACCGCCCTGCTCACCGGCGAGTTCCCGGACCCGGTGACGATCACCCTGCCCAAGGGGCAGACGCCCGCCTTCGCGCTGGCCGTCGAGGCGACGGGGCCCGGGTTCGCGACCGCCGGGGTGGTGAAGGACGCGGGCGACGATCCGGACGTCACGCACGGGGCGACGGTCCGCGCGACCGTACGGGAGCTGCCGCCCGGCTCCGGGGTCGTCTTCCGGGCCGGGGAGGGCGTCGGGACCGTCACGCTGCCCGGGCTGCCGCTGGAGGTCGGCGAACCGGCGATCAACCCCGTCCCCCGGCAGCTCATGCGCGACCACGTGACCGAGGTCGCCGCCCGGCACGGCCGGACCGCCGACGTCGAGATCACGATCTCCGTCGACGACGGCGCCGAGATCGCCCGGTCCACCTGGAACCCGCGCATCGGCATCCTCGGCGGCCTGTCCATCCTCGGCACCACCGGCGTCGTCGTCCCCTACTCCTGCTCGGCGTGGATCGAGTCGATCCGGCGCGGCATCGACGTGGCCCGGGCCGGCGGTCTCACGCATGTCGCGGGCTGTACGGGTTCCACCTCCGAGCGGACCGTCGACGAGCTGTACGAGCTGCCGGAGATCGCCCTCCTCGACATGGGCGACTTCGCCGGCGCCGTCCTCAAGTACCTGCGCCGCCACCCCGTGGACCGGCTGACGATCTGCGGCGGCTTCGCGAAGCTCTCCAAGCTCGCGGCCGGGCATCTCGACCTGCACTCCGCCCGTTCCCAGGTCGACAAGTCCTTCCTGGCCGGCCTGGCCCGTACGGGCGGGGCGGACGAGGCCCTCGCCGCCGAGGTCGCCGCGGCCAACACCGGACTCGGCGCGCTCCGGCTGTGCGAGGCCGCCGGTGTCCCGCTCGGCGACCTCGTCGCCGCCGGTGCCCGCGACGAGGCCCTGGCGGTGCTGCGCGGATCGCAGGTCGCGGTGGACGTGGTCTGTATCGACCGGGCGGGCGTGGTCGTCGGGCGCGCGGCGGTGAGGGGGCCGAAGGGCCCGTAAAAAGGGCATGCCGTCCTCCGGTTCGCCTTGCAGAATGCCCAGATGACCGACTTCTCGTTCAAGCCCACCCTGACCGGCGAACGCGTCACCCTCCGCCCCGTCACCGAGGAGGACGTCCCCGCGCTGTTGCCGCTGTTCGAGGACCCCGAGATCTCCCGGCTGACCGGCTCGCACGCGGACTTCACGGAGGCGGCGCTGCGGCAGTGGTACGCGACGCGCGGCGCCCGCGCCGACCGGCTCGACCTCGCGGTGGTCGACCGGGCGACCGGCCGGGTCGTCGGCGAGGCCGTCCTCAACGAGTGGGACAAGCCCAACGAGAGCTGCGCCTTCCGGATCTGCCTGGTCCCGGACGCCCTCGGCCGCGGCTTCGGTACGGAGGCGACGCGGCTGATCGTCGGCCACGCCTTCGAGGAACTGGGCCTGTACCGGGTGTGGCTGGAGGTGTACGCGTTCAACCCGCGCGCCCGCCGCGCCTACGAGAAGGCCGGCTTCCGGGCGGAGGGCGTGCTGCGCGGGGCGCTGCTGTGGGAGGGGGAGCGGGTGGACGCGACGCTGATGTCGGTGATCGCGCCGGAGTGGCCGCCGCCGGCGGCGGCCGTCTGACGAGGCGGCGAGGCATAGGCCCGGGCGGGGATGTGACGTCCTGTCATATGCCCGCCTGACGCACGGCGGTCACGACGGAAGAAGCCGCCCCCGATTCCTTTTCCTCATTCCTGGGAGAGCTCCTCCATGCATGGCACGACGCACGTTCTTCCCCGCTCCGCCGCGGTGGTGACGCTGTTCGCGGCGCTGGTCCTGGCGGGGTGCTCCGGGCCCGGTCGGGAAGTGGACCCCGGTCCGGGCGCCGCGCGGACGGACGCCGGGGTGTCCGGGAACCGGGCGGGCGAGCCCGCGCCCGCGGAACCGAGTCCCGACGCCCAGGTCGGGCTGGCCAACACCGCCCTGGTGAGCGAGTCCTTCCACTCCTCCGGCACGAGCACCGCCTTCCCCGGAGCGAAGCAGGAGATGTGGTGGGAACCGGCCGGCGGGCTGCGTCTCCGCGTCACCGGCTCCGTGTCCGGGGACATGTACTGCGACGGCGGCACCTCCTACACCAGCGCTCCGCTGTTCGCCGCCTCGCTGACGTCACGCGGGCAGTCCGTCACGGTCCCCGGCCGGCTTGAGGACACCTACGTGTCCACCGTCCTGGACACGGGCTGCGAGGTGTACTTCTCGATCCCCGCCACCGCCAAGCCCGCCCCGGACAAGGACCGCGGTATCGACGGCGGGAAGGCCCTGGCGTACGAGGCGTCCGGCGCCGGCACCCGGGACGTCTACTACCTGCCGGACCTCTCCTCCCCGCCGAAGGGGGCGGTCCGGCTGGGCCCCCTCCGCCTCGAATCGACGCGCTCCGGCCGTACGAGCGTCACGACGTACGACTCCTACGGCGAGTCCTTCTCGATCACCATGCCGCCCGAATCGAAGATCATGACGGTCGAGGAGTTCCGCGCCGCGGTCCAGGGCTGAGCGGCGCACTCCGCCCCGTACTGCGCCCGCGTCTCAGGAGGCGCATCCCGCTGGGGATGCGGCGGGGGGCACCCGGACGCAGTCTGGGGGAGGGGGAATCGGGCCGCCGGTGCGCCGGCGTCGCGAGAGGAGTGGAGTCGTGGACTATCCGCTGTTGAACGCCTTCTGGACCATCATGTGGGTCTTCCTCTGGGTCCTGTGGTTCATGCTGCTCTTCCGCATCATCGGCGACATCTTCCGGGACGACGGCCTGAGCGGCTGGGCCAAGGCCGGATGGTGCGTGTTCGTCGTCTTCCTGCCGTTCCTCGGCTGCTTCATCTATCTCATCGCCCGCGGCAAGGGCATGGGCAAGCGCGAGATGGAGCGGGCCCGCAGCAACGAGCAGCAGTTCCAGGAGTACATCCGGGCCGCCGCGACCACGTCCGGGACGTCCGGCGCCGGGCACGCCGACCAGCTGTCGAAGCTGGCCGAGCTCAAGGCGCACGGCGACATCACGGACGAGGAGTACCAGCGGGCCAAGGAGAAAGTCCTCGCCGGCTGACGGACGGGTGCGGGGCTCCCGCAGAGGAGCTTCGGCGCCTTACGCGGTGTCCGCCCGCCCCGGTGCGGGTCCCGGCCCCGGTGCCGGGCCCCGTGCCGGCGCGGGCGGGCCCTCGCGCAGTCCGGGCCGCCGGAAGGCCGCCCGGTGGTGCCAGTCCCCGTACCGGTCGGCGAGGAAGTGCGCCGTCAGGCCGTGCAGCAGGATGCTCAGGGCGATGGTCAGGGCGACGACCCGGCCGATGAGGGTGGTGCCCGGAACGTGTTCCTCCACCACGAGGAGCCCGAAGACGACCGAGGCGAGGCCGCGTGGGCCGAACCACCCGGCGTACGCGACCGTGGCGAGGGACAGGCCGGTCCCGGCCAGGGAGAGGGCCACCGGCACCATCCGGACCACGGTGAGGCTCAGGACGGCGTAGACCACGATCCGCCAGTCGAGGTGCTGGAGCTGTGGGCCGAGCAGCACGGCCCCGAAGACCAGGAAGCTCAGCGCGGCGAGGAAGTCGCCGAGCCGCGCGGCCGGCCGGGCCGTGTCGTCACTGGCCGCCGTCCCCTCCGCCGGACCGCCCTCCGCCGAAGCCCCTGCCCCCGCCCCCGTCTGCTCCGCGGAAGCCCCCGCGTCCTCCTTCGATGTCCCCGCGGTCCCCGCGGTCCCCGCGGCCCCCGCCCGCACCGCCTCCGCCGCCGACACCGCCGCCCGTCGCGCTCCCTGCCGGAGTGCGGCCCCGAGGGCGAAGCCGGCCACCCAGGCCGCGATGAACCCGCTGCCGTCGATGACGACCGCCAGGGCGTACGAGCCCGCGGCGACGGCCAGGACGAACACCTGCCGCCACTCGTCGGTGACCCAGCCCCGGGCGCGCGACGCGCTGAGCAGCCACCCGCCGATCCCGCCGATGGCCAGCCCCAGGAGTGTGCTGAGGACGAGCGCGCGCCAGAACGTGCCGGCGATGCCCTCCGCCGAGGCCGCGGTCCCGGGGATCGCGGCGAGGAAGAGCACGAAGAACGGCAGCACCATGCCGTCGTTCAGGCCGCTCTCGACCTTGAGCCCTTTGCGGACCAGCGGCGGGACGCCGGGGCCGGCGACCGCCGACTCGCCGAGGGCCGCGTCCGTCGGGGCCAGGATCGCCCCGATCAGGGCGAGTTCCCACAAGGTCAGCCCCGGCAGCAGCGGCCAGGCGAGCAGCCAGCCGGCCCCGATGGTCAGCGGGAGGGCGATCCCGAGCAGGCGGCGCGGCAGGAAGCCGCCGACCCGCAGATCCCGGCGGCGTACGGACATCGCGTCGGTGAGCAGCACCAGCGTCAGGGTGCCCTCCACCAGGGTGAGGACGGGGCCCGCGTCGTGGTCCAGGCTGAGCAGGCCGAGCCCGGCCGGTCCGACGGCCACGCCGAACGCGGTGAACACCATCGGCGCCGACACGACGGTGGTCGCGAGCCGGCGGGAGACCAGTGCGTACCCCGCCGTCACGGCGGCCACGGCCGCGACCGCCCAGCTGCCGCCACCGCTCATCGCGCCGTCCTCGGGCCGCCCTGCCGGTCGTGTCCGCCGGCCGTGTCCGCCGGCCGTGTCCGCCGGCCGTGTCCGGCGGCCGTGTCCGGCGGTCGTGCCGGAGGTCCGTCCGTGGATCCGGCGTGTGACCCCAGAGGAACACGCGCCGCCCGGGCCCGCCACGCGCGCGTACCGGCCGGGTGGCCGCCGGCCGCTCCGGATGGCCCAGGCCGGGGTGCCGCACGCGCGCGGGTCGACGCAAATGGACACAGCGGACCCGGCGAGCGAGAGCGGAGGGGCGGATGACACGAACGCTGAGGAGCGTGTCGTCGGCGGTGCTGATCGTCCTCGCCTGCGTCCTGGTGCCCGTCAGCATCCTCACGGTGTGGGTGCACGACATCGTCCTCGACACCAACCGCTACGTCGCCACGATGAAGCCGCTCGCCTCCGACCCGGCGATCGAGGCGGCGGCCCACAACCGGATCGTGCACGCCGTGGACGTCCGCGTCGACGGCAAGGAGGTCACCGCCGAGATCGCGGCCTGGCCGCAGTCCCAGGGCCTGCCGCCGCGCGCGGCGAAGGCGGTCAGGGGCCTCGCCCCGCAGCTGGACGCCGCCGTGAACACGGCCGCCGACAAGGTGGCGACCCGGTTCGTGCGGAGCGACCGGTTCGAGAAGGTGTGGGTCACCGCGAACCGCGCCGCCCACACGGCCGTCGTGCACGCCCTGACCGGCCAGGGCCGCGGCGCGCTCGGCGTTTCGGACGGCACGGTCACCCTCGACCTCGGCGCCGCCGTGGACCAGGTCAAGAAGGAGCTGGTGGACGCCGGACTGGAACCGGCGGCGAAGATCCCCGAGGTCCACAAACAGATGGTCCTCTTCCACTCCGACCAGTTGCAGAAGATGCGGAGCGCCGCCCACGCCCTCGATGTCGAGGGCACCTGGACGCAGGCCCACCCAAGTGGCTGACCCTGGGCGTCCTGCTGGTCGTCGCGCTGGTCTTCGCGTTCTGGAACCACCCCACGGTCCTCACCGTGCTGCTGCTGGTCCTGATCCTGCTCGCGGTCCTCGCGGTCATCGCCCTGCTGGCCGCCGACGGCCGCCGAACGGTCGCCGAACGGTCGCCAGGACCGCCGCCGGGGCCCGCGCCCCCCGTCCTCCGGACGACCTCGAGCCCCCGGGGACGGGCCGAGCCCCGGACCCGCGTGACGGCGGGGCCGTCGTCCGGGGGCCGGGGCTCGATGCCGGTGGTCCGAGATCCGTGGATGCTCAGACCGACAGCCTCTTGTGGAGGGCGTCGAGACCGTCGCGGTAGATGCCCGCGAACAGGTACTCGGCTTCGGCGCTGCTGACGCCGACGGGGTTGAAGCGGCCGGACCACTGCACCTCGGCGATGTCGTCCCGGCCGGGGATCGCGTGGACGCGGAGGGTGGAGACGTAGCCGTCGACCGGGAACGGGGCCTGGAGGATGGCGTAGCTGTAGTGGCGCTCGGTCTCGTTGAAGTCCACGAGGCGCTCGATGATGACCTCGCCGTCGGGGTTGGCCAGGCGGCGGATCCGGCCCCCTTCGAGAGCGGTGCTTTCGGGGATGTAGGGGAGCCAGTCCGGGAGGGCGTCGAACCCGCCGATGAGGTTCCAGGCCTCCTGGGGGGAGGCGGGGACGACGCGGGAGACGGTGGTGGAAGCCATGGTGGTGCTCCTGTTGCCGTGGGGGAGAGCAGAAGGTGCGGGGGAAGGTCAGGCGTTCTGCGGGAGCGGGGCGGCCGGGCTGATCAGACCCGCGGCGCGCAGCTCGGTCCAGAACGCGGCCGGGACGGTCTCGTTCAGGGCCGCGAGGTCCTCGGCGATCCGGCTGGGCCGGGTCGCGCCGGCGACGACGGCGGCCGAGGCCGGGTGCGCCAGGGAGAACCGCAGGGCGGCGGCCTTGATACTCACGCCGTGCTTGTCGGCCAGGGCCTTGATCCGGCCGACGCGCTCGATGATCTCGGCGGGCGCCCGCTGGTACTCGAAGTGGGTGCCGCCGGCCAGGACGCCGGAGCTGTACGGGCCGCCGACGACCATCTCGACGCCCTGCTCCCGCGCCATGGGCAGCAGGCGGGTGAGGGCGTGCTCGTGGTCGAGGAGGGTGTAGCGGCCGGCGAGGAGGAAGCCGTCGGGCCGGGGCTCGTCCAGGGCGAGGGTCAGCTCGATCGGTTCGGTCTTGTTGACGCCGAGGCCCCAGGCCTTGATGACGCCCTCGTCGCGCAGCCGGGACAGGACGCGGAAGGCGCCGGTGCGGGCCTCCTCGAACTTCGCGAGCCACTGGTCGCCGTGGAAGTCCTGGGCGATGTCGTGGACCCACACGATGTCGAGCCGGTCGGTGCCCAGCCGCTTGAGGCTGCCCTCGATGGAGCGCTCGGTGGCCTCGGCGGTCCACTCGTGGAGGATCTTGTTCGGGTTGCCGTGCTCGAACAGGCCGCCCTTCTCGCCGAGGTCGCGGGCGGTCTCCTCGCGCTCGTCGAGGATGACCCGGCCGACCTTGGTGGACAGGACGAACTCGTCGCGGGGCTTGGTGGACAGGACCTCGCCGAGTCGCTCCTCGGCGAGCCCGGAGCCGTAGAGCGGGGCGGTGTCGAAGTAGCGGACGCCCTGGTCCCAGGCGGCCTCGACGGTGGCGCGGGCCTCCTCGTCGGGGATCGCGCGGAACATGTTGCCGAGCGGGGCGGTGCCGAAGCCGAGGCGGCCGGGAAGGATGTGCTGGAGAGCCATGGAACTGCCTTTTCGTGGGGGGCCGAGGCGGGCACCCGGTGCGCGGCGGCTTCGGGGAGCCGGGGCGCGGTGGGGAAGGGTGGTCCACCGGTCGCGCCGACGTGTGTGCCACGCGAGCGCGCCTTACAGGAGAAGACAGTACTTGCAGGCGCGGACTAATGCAAGAGGTTATATCCAGCGTTCGCCCTTCATTCTTTTTTCGTGCCTGTACGTAGGTATCCGTGCCGGTCTGTACGTACCTGGGCTGTGCGTACCCGGGCGGGGCGGTCAGGCCGTGGCGCCGTCGGCCGCCCAGCGCCGGGCGCCGACGGTGAGCGGCGCGCCGGCGGTCTTGGACTGCCCGTACGCCGTCCACGGGTCGTACGCCCGCCGCTCGAAGTGCGGGTCCTCGAAGTCGACGGCCTCCGGCCTCCCGCGGCCGGCCGGACGGCCGTCGGCACCCGCTCCCGCGGGCGCGGGCACGGGGGCGCCCGACGTGGCGCCCGACGTGGCGCCCGCCGCGTCTTCCGCCACGTCGCCCGCGCACTGGCCGGACGCCGGTCCGGCCGGCGTCCCGTACCCGCGCGACAAAAGTCCAACTCACCTGCGCGGACCGGCCCGACCTGCGGGAACACGGATCGGGCGGCGAGGCAAGGTGACGAGAAGTTCACGTCCGAAGCCTTGTTACGCCATGTTCTACGCGCGTATCTTCAGCTCCGGATCCGTGCGAGACGCCCATCGGCGTCCCCCGCCGCCACTTTGACGATCCCTCACCGACCCTGGCGCCGGCGCGGCGACCGGGCTGTGTTCTGCCATGAAGGAGTGCCGCAACGGTGCCCAGTCCCTTCTCCACCCGCCGCTCCCGCCGCATGCTGATGCGCGCGACCCTGCCGGCCGCGGTCACCGCGTCGCTGGTGCTCGTCCCGCTGCCCGGCGCCGTCGCCACCCCGTCCGCGGGCGCGGTCATCGCCGAGGTCTACGGCGGTGGCGGCAACTCCGGCGCGACGCTGAAGAACGACTTCATCGAACTTGCCAACCCGACCGGCGCCGCCTTCGGCCTGTCCGGCTACAGCGTGCAGTACCTGCCCGGCAGCCCCAGCGCCTCCAGCAAGTGGGGCGTCACGACGCTGAGCGGCTCGGTCGCCGCCGGCGGCCGCTACCTGGTCGCCGGCGCGCCCGGCACCGGCGGCACCGTGGCCCTGCCGAACCCCGACGCCACCGGCACCCTGGCCCTCTCCGCCACCACGGGCACCATCGCGCTCGTCGACGGCACCGACGCGCTGACCTGCAAGACCAGCGAGGACTGCGCCGCCGACCCGCGCGTCGTCGACCTCGTCGGCTTCGGCACCGCCCTGGTCCACGAGGGCTCCGGCGCCGCCCCCGGCGCGTCGAACACCGCCGCGGTGGCCCGCGCCGCCTCGCTCGCCGACACCGACGACAACGCCGCCGACTTCCAGGCCGGCGCGCCCACCCCGGTCAACAGCAAGGGCGAGTCCGCCCCCGGCGACGGTTCCGGCGGCGGCGACACCGGCCCGACCGAGCCCGGCACGGTGCGCGTCCACGACATCCAGGGCGCCACCCGCCTCTCGCCGATGGCCGGCAAGACGGTCACGGGCGTCCCCGGCATCGTCACCGGCGTCCGTACGTACGGCACCAAGGGCTTCTGGATCCAGGACCCGAACCCGGACGCGGACCCGGCCACCAGCGAGGGCGTGTTCGTCTACACGGGCGGCACCGGCCCGGCCGTCAAGGTCGGCGACTCCGTCCTGGTCACGGCCAAGGTGACCGAGTACTACCCGAACAACCCGGGCGGCTCGCAGTCCCTCACCGAGCTGTCCAACACCAAGGTCACCGTGGTCTCCTCGGACAACCCGGTGCCCGCCCCGGTCGTCCTCGACGGCTCGAACATCCCGGCGGCCTACGCGCCCGACGCGGCCGGCGCCTCGATCGAGTCGCTGCCGCTGCGGACGGACGCCTACGCGCTCGACCTGTACGAGTCGCTGGAGGGCATGAACGTCGAGGTCCGCGACGTCTCGGTGGCGCAGGCCAGCAACTCGTACCACGAGCTGTGGGTGAACGCCCGCGCGCAGGACCCGCGTTCGGCGCGCGGCGGCTCCGTCTACCTCGGCTACGACCAGCAGAACGCGGGCCGCCTCCTGGTCCAGTCGCTGGGCGCGGCGGCCGACTTCCCGGTCGCCGATGTCGGGGACACGCTCACCGGTGCCACCGGCGGTCCGCTGGACTACACGAACTACGGCGGCTACGCGGTGGCGGCCACCCGCGTCGGCACCGTCCAGTCGGGCGGCCTGGAGCGCGAGGTCACCGCCTCCGCCCTGCCGAGCGAGCTGACGATCGGCACGTACAACGTCGAGAACCTCGACCCGGGCGACTCGGACGAGAAGTTCGCCGAGCTGGCCAAGGGCGTGGTCACCAACCTGCGTTCGCCCGACATCCTCGCCCTCGAAGAGGTCCAGGACGACAACGGCCCGGTCAACGACGGCACGGTCACGTCCGGTGCCACCGTCGCCAAGTTCACCGAGGCGATCAAGGCCGCCGGCGGCCCCGCCTACGACTGGCGCTCCGTCGACCCGGAGAACGGCAAGGACGGCGGCGAGCCCGGCGGCAACATCCGCCAGGTGTTCCTGTTCAACCCCGACCGCGTCTCCTTCACCGACATACCGGGTGGCGACGCCACCACGGCCGTGGACGTGACCGGCACCGGCAAGCGCACCTCGCTGACGGCCTCCCCGGGCCGCATCGACCCGGCCAACGAGGCCTGGAACAACAGCCGTAAGCCGCTCATCGGCCAGTTCCGCTTCCACAACAAGCCGGTGTACGTGATCGCCAACCACTTCAACAGCAAGGGCGGCGACCAGGGCCTCGACAGCCGCTTCCAGGCCCCGACCCGCAGCTCCGAGGTGCAGCGCGGCAAGCAGGCCGAGGTCGAGCAGGCGTTCGTCGCCAAGCTCCTGGCCGCCGACCCGGGCGCCCGCGTGGTCTCCCTCGGCGACTTCAACGACTACCAGTTCTCGCCGGCGCTGAAGACCCTCACCAAGGGCGGCGTCCTGCGCGACCTGGTGAACGAGCTGCCCGCGTCCGAGCGCTACTCGTACGTCTACCAGGGCAACTCGCAGGTGCTCGACCACATCCTGGTCAGCCCGGCCTTCAAGCCGCAGCAGACCCGCTACGACGTGGTCCACATCAACAGCGAGTTCGCCACCCAGGCCTCCGACCACGACCCCCAGGTCGTCCGCGTCAAGCCCTGACCCGGCCCACTCCCACGGACTCCCCCGCCTGGCCCCCGGCCGGGCGGGGGAGTCCGTCTTCTTCCCTCCGCGACCCGTCGGATTCGGGGTCGGTGGACGTGCGTGTGTAGTGGCAGGCGTGGACATAGGGGTCTCCGCCCCCGGCCGTGACGCTCCCGTCCGCCCGCAGCCTTCCGTGATCCACGGTGAAGGGGAGGGACTCGATTCCCGGTTCGTCGTCGAAACGGAGCACCAAGTAGGGCGGCAGGCCGGCGTCTTTGTCGACCGCGTGCCATGTCCCGCCGGCCGACCGCCGGGTCAGCTGTGCGTCCGGCACGGGGCCGTCCCACTCGACCGGGTAATCCTCGGCGGAGAAGGTGTAGTCGTCGCGCAGCCGGAAGACCGGCAGCGGCGCACCGCATTCCCTCTCGCCGTCCCAACGGCCGACCAATTCGGAATGCCGTACGGCCTTCGGCGTGACCGCGGCGGGTTTGTCCGGCCCGCACGCGGTCGAGGCGAGCACCGTCACCGTGGCGGTCGCGAGGACGGCGCTGATGCGGAACGCGTCGGATGTCACGGTGTCTGCTTCCAGTCGTTCCAGTCGTTCCGGGCGGTGGGGGCATCAGCCTGCCACCGGCCTGTGACACGCGGCGGAAGTGCCTTCGCGTCGGGTGCCACCCACGGCCCGGTCACGTACGACGTGGAGCGCTCGTCGCCGCGTCTGCCCCTGACCGCGGTGGGCGCGCCGCGAGCCCTCTTCGCCGAGGGCTTCTTGGACGACGCCGCGCTGGTGGGCCGCCTCGTGCCCGGGTACGGCGTCCTCGCCGCCCTGGCGCTGTTCGCCGCCCAGGCGGTCTTCAGCCGCTGGTGGCTGGAGCGGCACCGCTACGGGCCGGTCGAGTGGGTGCTCCGCGCGGTCACCCTGGCCCGGGTGGCCACGCTGACAGGAGACGCGGGCCGCCAAGAGGTCCGTACAAGGCACAGCCCCGGGTCGGTGACCTGGGGCTTTGCCGTGGAGCGGAGACGGGAATCGAACCCGCGCCCTAAGCTGGGGAATCACCGCCGCTCGGAGGCGCCGCATTCACCGGCGAGGGCGGTACGGGCCCGCCGGCGTCCTTCGTCGCCGCGCCCGCCCCCGCCGTGAATCCGCGAATCCGTGGATCACTCACCTCAGCACCAGGAGAACCCGTGACCGACAGCAAGAACATCAACAACCCCGTGGGCCAGGGCGGTGGCCAGCGCAAGAGACTGTCCCGCGCCGAGCGGCAGAACAACGGTCCGCATCGCAACTTCGACCGTCAGAATGCCGCCGACCGCAAGGCGGAGCTGGTGCGCAAGATGCGTGAGAAGACGCATGGGGCCGAGGACGCCGGGCAGGCGGACGACGGCACCGCGCAGAGCTGACGACGGCGCGCCGGCCGGGCCGCGCGGCGGCGGATCAGATCCACTCCCGCCGCGCCGCGCGCGGTGGCGCTACGCCCGCCGGCGGCCCGCCCGCAGGCCGGTGTACGCCGCCCCGGCCCACAGCACGGCCGCGCAGCCGATGCCCGGCACGGACTGCCAGACGTTCTCGGTCGCGTCCGGCAGCAGCGTGGCCAGCGCCGCGAGGCCGATGGTGGCCAGCATCGCGGCGCCGACCCACCGCAGCATCGGGGCGCGCAGGCTCCGGGCCATCGGGAAGAAATGCGCGCCGACGACCAGAGCCGACCAGGTCGGCATCAGCTCCGGGCGGTGCAGGCCGGTGCGTATGCAGTTGTTGCCCGCGCCGAGGGCGACGGCCTCGACCAGGACGACGGTGAGCGCACCGCAATGGCTGGCTGCTCCAATAGCAACGGGCGAGGTGGCGGCCCCGGTGAGTGGAGCGCGGTCAGGGGCGCGACGGCCGCGAGAGATCTGGGTAACACAAAAGGCCCAGGTCGCCGACCTGGGCCTTCGTTCAAGAGCGGATGACGGGAATCGAACCCGCAGGCATAGCGCACCGCTCCGTCGGCGGGGAAGGGCGCCGGCCCGTCGCCGGTCGGGTTCAGCCATTCGCGACAGCCCCCGACAGGTCCGGACAACGACGAAGGCCCCGGTCGCTGACCGGGCCGTGGCCGAAGTCATGTACCAGGACATGGCCCCGTACGGAGGCTGGAAGGCCGTTGTCCGCGACCACGACCCCGGAACGGGTACGGCGGTGATGCCGGCGCCGGCCCGAGCCGTGACGGAGTCGCGAAGCCGTCGTAAATGCGCTGCGCGAAGCGGGTGTCCCACGTCGTTGCGGCCGACGTTCTTGGTCGGTGGGTCGATCATCAGGAAGGTCGGCGGGTCGCCGTCGTGGTTGGTGAGCAGGTAACGCAGCAGTTGATGTGGTAGCCGACGGTGACCGCGGCGCGAGTACCGCCCCGCCCTAGCCCGGGACTCGCCGCTGCCCGCTCCGGCCGCATGGCGGCCGGCCGTGGGTTGGGCCGGGAATGGTCTTGAGGTGCGGACTTTCTTGCTCTCTTACCTCTGCCGTCCGCTGGTCACCCCCGCTGCCCGCACCCCGCGGCGCGGCCTTTCGGCCGGCGGATTCCAGGGAAGGCCGCCCTCGGTGGCTCACGGCCGACACCGCTGCCGTGCGGGCTTCACCGCTGTGCGGGAACCTGTCCCCCGCGGCTGACCGCTGTGGCGGGCTGGGGCCGACCGTCACAGCGACGGCCCGCCGACCGCCCGGCGCTTCGGGCGGGTGGCGTCGACCTGGTCAGGCCCCGACTACTGCCGGCATCGGTCGTCCTTGTCTCAGGCCTTCTCCGGGGGCGTGCCCGATTCGGCGGCACGCCGGTACTCGGCGTTGATGCGCTGGGCCTCCTCGAGCTGGTCCTCGAGGATGATGATGCGGCAGGCGGCCTCGATCGGGGTTCCCTGGTCGACGAGTTCGCGGGCGCGGGCGGCGATGCGGAGCTGATAGCGGGAGTAGCGACGGTGGCCACCCTCGGAGCGCAGCGGCGTGATCAGGCGAGCTTCGCCGATCGCACGGAGAAAGCCCTGGGTGGCACCGATCATCTCGGCAGCTCTGCCCATGGTGTAGGCGGGGTAATCGTCGTCGTCGAGACGGTCGTACGAGTCGTCTGCTGTCATTTGCACCTCTCCGTGAAACGCATAGAGGGGCCCTGGTGCCAGTACTGGCACCAGGGCCCTGAAGGAACTACTACACCACCTGCCGGCCCTGATGAAGCGCCGGCCTTCTGTGTCCGCTCACCCGGCCTGGTCGCTGCCGGGGTGCGGGGATCGCAGTTGCTTGACCGAAGACCACCTCACTATCGATGTCCTGCGGTACCCGGACTCGAGACCTCCGTCCGGGCGATCCTGATGGCGCCGCGTTCCTCCACTTCCCTCGGTGATCGACTTCTTGCCGTGCGGATACCGCGTACTGCTGGTGACACGTACGACACAGCGACCTGAGGGAGCGTCACCGTTGCCGCGCCCTGGTGCGCGCGTCCGCAGCCCGACGCCTTCACCAGGGGTACCGCCCTGCTGCTCTCACGGGTACCGCTTCCACCATGACCGCGATCCCGCACATGGAGGCCCCTGCTCACTCCGGGCCGCCCAGTCCGGCCGCCAGTTCCGTCGCCATCCCACGAAAAGCCCTGGCTTCGAAACTCCACGGCCGCACTGTCCTGATCACTGCGACTACCTGTACCGCTTGCCGGCAGTTCATCTCTGCCGACCCCATTGTCTCCGTGGGTTACGAGAAGAAACATAGGCCATCACTTCGCCAATGTCTACCTTGGCCGTGCTAGATATTCGCGTGTCCGGCCAGAAGGTAGGGGGCGGCGGGCGGGAGCGTCCAGTGATCGCGAAGGCGTGCCGCCGCTGCGATGCGTGCGCCCTGCCGGGAGGACGACCGGCGGGCGGGGGGAGGCCGCTCGTAGGATCGCTCTCATGTCGAAGACTGACGAGCTGCTTGTTGAAGTCGCCAGGCTGATCGAATCCGGGCAGAGCAACCAGATGTCCCTGACCGTCGTCACCGGGGGTGCTGTCATCACGGGTCGGCTGGCGCCCGAAGCGGTGTGGCGGCAGCGGGTCTCGGAGGTTCTGGCGGACTCCGAACGCCTGGCCGAGTTCTCCGCCGCCTTCGCCGCCGGGGGCGGGCACGAGCCGCCCACGCACCTGCACTTTCACATGGCCCGGATTCTGCAGGGCATGGTGGGGATCCCCGAGACGGGCGGAATGTACCGGGTCTCGATCGCGGACATCAGCGCCTGGACCATGGGTGACGTCACGTACTTCGATCACTGACCTCGCGCGAGGCGCAGCTCCGTACGGGCCGTACTTCCCCGAAGGCGCCGATATGTCCGTCCACGACCGGGAACACCTCGGCACAGTCGCAGCCGGGCTCAACGGCCGCACACGCGAAACGCTCGGCCGGGAAACCCCGGCCGAGCGCTTGCGTCAACTGCTCACGGACTGAGCAACGCGATCTCGTGTGGCGACGAACCTGTGCTGCGACGATTCCTGGAGACCGCCATACCGGTCGAGCCCTCACGGCTGCCCGGGAGTCAGGTCATGGCCGCCCCGTGGGTCCGGTCAGGCCGCCGGGGCACCGGGCGGCGAGGCGTACCGGACGGGGGTGGGGGCGGGGGCATAGGCAGGCGCGGTGCTCTGAAGGAGGCCGCGACAGGTGAAGCCGAGTTTGGTCATGGCGAGGACGACTTCACGGGCGGTGAAGTCGCGGCGGTCCTGACGGGTGAGGACCTGGCCGACCTGCTTGACGGGATAGGTATGGTGCCCGATCGTCACGGACTCCCCGGCGATCTCCTCGGGCTGGATGCCGTGCATGGAGTCCAGGACGCCGCTCTTGGTGAGCTCGAAGGGAAAGCGTGCGATGACACAGCGCATGATGCCTCACAGGGGGAGGGGAAAGGGGATGGTTCCGTCGTCGTGGGCGGTTTGTACGGGGACGGGGGTCGGTGCGGGGGTGCCCGAGATGTCGTTCTGTTCACCTGGGACGGGTGGGGCGGGGAGCCCGCGGACACGAAGGGGTCGCCCGGGCGTCACAGGGGCCGCCGAGGTGAACGGCCGCGGTCGTCGGAGAGGTCGCGCAACTGGAGCCGGTCCGTGTACGCGGGGCTGTCGCGGACGGTGGCGAGTTGGGTTCGGGTGACGAGGCCGGTGCGCTGATCGTCGTTGTCGCAGACGAGGAGGAGTTCGGTGCGGGCTCCGGCCATGACGGCCAGGGCCACCTCCACGGTCATGTCGTCGCACACCTGCGGTCCGGGCGTGTCCGCGGTGTCGGTGCCCGTCGGGCGGGGCTGCATCTGGACCAGTGTCACAACGTGCCTCCTGAGGAGATGAGTCGGCTTCCGGGTCACGCGGCGCTCAGGCCGCCGTGCCGGCGGAACGCCGCTTGCCGGAGCGCCTCGACGGCGGGGCGGAAGCGCGTCGACCGTGAAGCTCCGGCTCGCGCGGTACGGCCGCCGCGGTGGAGGTGATCCTTGTGGCCGGCCGGCGAGACCACGTTGACGACGACGAGCTGCCGTGCATTCGGGGGTTCGCCCGGAACCTTCCTGATGCGGCGCGTAGCGAGAATTTCGGCAGAGAAGAATGCGCCGAAATTGCCGGAGTGGACGAATGCGCATGCGGAAATCAGGCGATGCGGGTTCGTGGGCAGCAAGCCGATCAGCGGTGGGCGGGGATGACGGCCGAGGTGCACGTGGTGTGGTGCACGTGGAGGTCGCGCGAAATGCATGCAGCTGGGGCCCGCACCCCGAAGGATGCGGGCCCCAGCTACGTATTACGCGTCAGCGTCAGGCGGGAACGATGTTCTCGGCCGTCGGGCCCTTCTGGCCCTGCGCGATGTCGAAGGAGACCTTCTGCCCCTCCTGGAGCTCGCGGAAGCCCTGGGAGGCGATGTTCGAGTAGTGGGCGAACACGTCAGGGCCGCCACCATCCTGCTCGATGAAGCCGAATCCCTTTTCCGCGTTGAACCACTTCACAGTGCCAGTAGCCATGTCATTTCTCCTTTGGGCAGTGCAGCGGCATCCACACTTTGTGGATACCGTGTCGCCGCGATGATTCCCTGCCCGGAAAATGACCGGAATGCAAAACGCTTCCCTTCGGCATGCGACCGACGGGGCGCCCTAGGTTTCGGGTACCAAAACTGCAACTGATTCGACAGTAGCATGTCGATGCCTTCCGTGCGTGATCCGAATTCATACCCGCGTGGTGCCGGGAGAAACTCTCTCGGTAATGCTGGCGAGAATCTCGGTCGGCGAGTTCAGGTATTCGCTCTTCCGAATGCGACGTTCGGCCGTCCGGCTCACCCAGGCTCGGCCTCCTCGTGACCGCCTCGCCCATCGGCCCCCGGAGGCCATCCCCGGCGGAACCAGGGGCGAGAGGTGCTGTGCAGCCTTGACGGCGCGCACTCAGGCGGTCGAGCGGGGCGGCGCGGAGGCACGCGGGCTCTGAGAGGTCTGGGCAACGACGAAGGCCCAGGTCGCTGACCTGGGCCTTCGTTCACGAGCGGATGACGGGAATCGAACCCGCGCTATAAGCTTGGGAATCACCTGGCACTCGGCCTCTGCACAACCTCTGGCCTGCGGAAATGCGTGCAACCGGCAAGGTGGGGTGCTGTCTTCCCGTGCCTGTTGTTACCGCTGTTCACCGCTCCTACTGGCACGTTGTGGCACGGACTCGTGCAACCCGCCGTTGGTCACCAGGGCCGGATCAGGTGCTCGACAGCGCCGTTGCCACCGACTGGAACCAGGCACCGTGGGAGAAGGGTTCGGGCGGGCCGACCTCCATGCCCAGTTCGGCGGCGGCGAGGGCGTAGTCGCCTTCGTCCAAGCAGGGAAGGGCAAGCAGTTCGTGGAGTTCGCCCACGAGGCGGGCGACCAGTTGGGGGTGGGTGGTGGTGGCGTAGTCGGAGACGGCGGCGTCGTGGTCGGGGAACTCGTCGACGATGTCCTGCGAGAACCAGCCTCCGAGCAGCTGCGCGGTCTCCGGGAAGCGGGCATGCCACTCCCAGTGGGTCTGCGGGGACGACGGCTCCGGGACGTCGCCCTCCTCGATGCTGCGCTTCAGGTGGTCGGCAAGGACGGTCAGCCAGCCGCCGATCGCTGTCTCGGGCATTCCGGTGTCCGGGATCGCGTAGAACTCGCCCAGTTCTCGACGGATGCGGCCCGGGGGTTCTGGCTGTACGCGCGTAGCTGGCGTTCCGCCTCCGCGACGGCCGAGGGGCGGGTTTGCCAGGTGTGTCGGAGGTATGCGTCAAGGGCTCGGCTGCGTCGCTCCGGGGTGTCGTCGGCCGGCTGCCCCAGATACGCGCGCATCACCTGGTCCAGCTCGCCGTAGCGGCGATCGTGTTCGAGGGGCTTCATGGACATGTGCGGACGGCCCCTACAGGTAGAACGGAACGGTCGTGTGGACGACGAAACCGTGCGGGCTCGACGGCTCGCGGCGCAGCACGACGCGCGCCGCGCGCACGTCGACCGGCCCGCGCCCGGCCAGCAGGTCGCCCTCAAGCTGGACCCTGCCCACGGGCCTCTCGCGGGACGGCCAGGCGGCCTCGATGGTGAGCCGGGCCCGCGTGCCCTGGGCGAGCCAGCGGTGGATGGCCTGTTCGTTGGTGGTCACCACCTGCTGGGTGGCCCAGTGGGCGGTCTCCCGGTCGGGATAGGTGGCGGAACGGGTCAGCACGGGGGGAATCCTTTCAAACCGTCGGCGGCGCTGCACACGTGCGGCTCAGAGGGGGGAGAAGTTCCAGAACATGCCGAGTTCGGTGTCGGAGACGACGATCAGGCCGCAGTCCTCCGTGTACACGCTGAGCGGGCTGTATCCCCAGTTCGAGGTCGTGAAGTCGAGTGTGCCGGGTACGGCGCCGGGCCGGTCGACGTTGGTGTGGTAGGTGGCGTTGTCCCCGTATCGCGCGAGGATCGTGCGCGCCATGGTCAGCAGTTCTTCCTCGCTCTCCTTGAAGCGCCTCAGGTTGGACAAGGTGCAGCAGTCGTCCGTGATGGCGAGGAGCAGGTTCTCGGCGCTGTCCCGATCGATCTGCCGGAGACGTACGGCGATGTACTCCGGGGAGTGGGCGACGAAGGGGTACATGGGAGACGCCGTGCGCTCCGGGTCGTCTGCCTCGTAGTCGAGGCCGGCCCAGCCCCGCGGGTCGGGGACCCGGGCCATCAGGGCCAAGACGTCGAGGACCCAGTCTTCGTGCTGGCGCGGGCCTGTGGCGTCGTAGGGGAACGCGTCCTCGTACAGGTGGCGGACCGCGGCTTCCCAGGACATCTGGTCGACGGGCATGTGGTGCCGGCCTTTCTCGGGTGTTATGGGGAGGACTTGGAGGGCATCGACGTCATGACAGTGAAGGGCGGGGTACGACTGCTGTCGTACCGGAGCCGCGTGTCGATGCCGTTCACCTCGTACGCCTCGGATGTCATGCCACCCTGCCGGTAATCACCCCTGCTCACGCTCCTGCCGCTGGTCTCACCGTTGGGTGCCGTCGCTTTGAACGTCCTGACGTCGCCGTCGGGCGGCGGGGGTGGGCCCTCGATCCACGCGTCGATGTCGGCCTTGTTCCTGTTGAGGTTGTACTCGGTCAGTTCCTCCGCACGTTGGTAGCTGGGGAAGGCGGAGGAAGCGCTTGGCTTCGGCCTTCCGTGGGGCCATGCCGGAGTGGGGCCGTTCGACTGCTGGTCACGCAGGCGCTGAGTGAGCTGCTCATCCGTCTTGCCGACATGCTTGTCCAGGGTGTGGCCGTCCGCCATGTACTCGTTGGCGGCGAGGTTCAGGTCGTAATTGCCGTGCGAGTCGACCTTCAGCCAGACGTTCGAGTCCTTGAACTCTTCCAGTGCGCGGGTCCCGAAACCGTGGGAGCGCGCGACTCCGGCCTCGAACTTGGGGGCGCTCAGGTACGCCTCGTCCAGTGGCCCCTTCAGCGCCTCGATGCGGGTGGTCAGGCCGTCGAGGATGCCGGTGTACGTGCCGACGATCCGGTTCAGCTTGGCCGTGTCGATGTTCAGCACGGTCTTGACGTCGAAGGAAAGGATCAGGCCCGCGCCCTGGCCGATCACGGTCGTGACGGTGCCAAGGAGGCTCTTGGCGTCCTTGGGCTTGGCCAGGTCCTCCAGAATCTCCTTGACGGCACTCTTCATGGCGCGTTCCATCTCGTCCCAGACGTCACGGTTCAGGTCGACGGCCGCCTCGGCGTACTCGCGCAGGATGGTGGCGATGTCGTCGGCCGTGTCCTTCAGAACGGCGAGGACGGGCTCACTGCTCGTGGGCAGGTGCGGGGTGCCGGGGCCGGAGTTCGCGGTCTGCGCCCACTGGTATCCGTGCCGCTGCCGTCCCCAAGCTGTCCCGCCCCACAGCGCGCTGCAGAAGGTCCGCATGGCGGCCTCCCAGTCGGCCTGCTGGTGGTTGGTGATGGTGCCGACGGCCTGGGTGAGCTGGTCCGCCACCATCGTTGCCGTGATGGAGACGTTCATCCAGCTGTGGCATAGGGAGTTGAGGTAGTGCTGCTGTGGGAAGGGATGGACGTCCGACACCCTCCCGACCCGGAACACGGTCCTGCACAGCGGCTGGAGGACGTCCCGGACGATCTCGGGGATGCCCTCCATAAGGCTGCGCAGGAAGTCGTCACCGCCGTCGTCGTCGCCCCACTTGATGTCCGGGACCGAGCCGAAGTTCGGGGCTTTGTCGACGACGGGGGGCCGTGGCCGCTGTTCCGCCGACTTGCCCTTGGGATGGGAGGCCGCGTCCGCCTTCGTGTAGGCATTAGCCGTCTCGGTGAAGCCGACGGCGACGCCGCCGACGCTGAGCACGGAACGGCCCCAGACCTCCAGCCAGCGGTCGCCGATCTCTTTGTACGCCTGGGCGAACTTCTGGGCCTCGGTCCCGGCGCCGCCGGCGTCCGGGTACTTGCCCAGCTCCTCCAGGAGCTTGTTGGCGCCGCGTATCAGGAAGTCCTGCTGCTGGGCGACCCGCCCGGAGACCGTCCAGAGGTCACTGGGTTTGACATCGATGGTGCCGGTGCCGGCTGCTGAGGGGGCGGGGGAGGGAGTGCCCATCAGGCACCGCCTCCCCAGCCTTCGAGAACGGACCGGTTGGCAGCGGCGTAGTTGAGGTGCCCCTTGGTCACGACCTCGTGGAGCCAGGCCTGCGCTGCCTTCAGATCGTCGGCCTGGTGGCTCCACTTGTCCAGCTCGTCGATGAACGCTTCGCGGGCCTCGCCCTCCCAGGTCACGACGACCTTGGCGACGCGTTCGTACAGGGTGTCCAGCCTCCCGTTGAGGGCACGGAGGATGTTCTCCAAGTCGCCCGAAAGGCGTTGCAGAGCTGCGAAGTCGACGGTGATCCGATCGTTGTTCGGCATGGTGATGATCCCCCGTGGTTCAGATCTCCGTGAGACGGCTCCGCGGCTGCCCGGCGTCCGGCGCGTGCACCTGGTCGGGCGCGGTGAGGTCGCGGGCGGCGGCGGTCACGTTCTCGTGCGTCTGCACCTGTCGTATCTGGGCCAGGATGTCGAGGTCCTGTGCGGTGAAGCCATCGCGCGAGGCGCGTACGGCCGCTTCGAGGAGGACCATCACTTGGCGGATGCGCACGGCGTCCTCGGCAGCCCCGCGGTGCAGGGAGCGGTACGCGGTGGCAGTGGGTCCCTGCCAGCCCGCGGCGATCCTGTCGACGACCTCGTCCATGGCGCGGATCTGCTCTTCCAGGTACCGCTGCATCCCGTCGAGATCATCCGCCAGCCTGGTGAGGCCGTCTTGCGAGACCAGCAGTTCTCCGTCCCGCATCCTCTCCCCCGCTCGCCACGCGATTCATGTGTACGTTCCCCGTATGGCTGTTCACCCTATTAGCCAGGCTTTGTTGATCAGGGCCGCAGGCCGTCCAATGACTGAAAAACGACGAAGGCCCAGGTCGCTGACCTGGGCCTTCGTTCACGAGCGGATGACGGGAATCGAACCCGCGCTATAAGCTTGCGAATCACCGACGTCCTGGCCGCCAATAGGGCCTCTGACCTGCGGACAAGCCTCTTCGCAGGATGTCGAGGGGTTCCGCCCGCACCCCTGGTGACCGCTGTTCACCGCTGTTCACCGCCTTGAAGGGCACGGATGGGGCACGTGACAGATCTCCTGTCGAAGTCCACGGGCATCGAAGTCTCCAGTCGGCAGGACGCCCGGGGAGACGCTCTCCCTCACAGCCGGTCCCACTCGGTGCGCGGTCCCGGCGGTCCCGGAGGACAGCGGTCGCGTCGTAGGTGTCCGTCTGCCTCGTTCGGGTGGAATCTTTCCCCCTTGCCGGGGATCGGTGCTGGTCACATGGGGTGAAAGGGGCGCGTGGCTCGTTCCCCGGCCCCGGGCGGGAGGCGTTGATGGGGACGTGAGTACTTCAAGCGCCGCCCCGCTGCGGGCGTCGCTGGCCTCGGCAGCCGACGACGGCTGCACCGGCCTCATCCTGGACACCTCCCGGGTCGCCTTCCGCGACTCCGGCTTCCTGGCCGTCCTCGACTGGTGGCCCCGGCAGGGGCGCCGCCTCAGACTCGCGAACCGCTCCCGGGCCGTTCGGCACCTTCTGGCCGCCGCTGCGCCAGCACGGCGGCGGCGGGCCCATGCCGGCTCCCCGACGGCGGCGGGCCGGTCATGACGTTCGTACTCCTGACCCGCGTCCCGATGCCCGCAGCGGTTCTCCTTGCGCATGGGGAGCCTCGCGAACCGGGGCACCGCCGTCCCGCCCCACCTCCGCGACCCGCACCTCGCAGGACTCTGATCCACTGCCGCCTGGCGCCGCCGCTCCTCCGTGACATGCAACAGCCGACGGAAGGGGTGGGGGCCGCGGCAGCGCGCGGGCCCCGACGGCGGATCTCCGGGCCGGCGCCGACTGGCGTCGGCGTACCGGCCGGTGCCACGTCGGGTGCGCGGGCCTGGCGGTGGTCGTCACAACGGCCCCGGCGCATTCACTCCGTCGGGGCCGCCCTTCCGGATCGTCACACGTGAGCGTGCTCGATCCGTGTTCAATTGTACGACTTCTCGGCCGGGCGGGCCGGGAGGCGAGAGCGGGCCGCCGGGGTAGCCCGGCTCAGCCGCGCTCTTGTTCTTCGGCCTCCATACGGCGGATTCCCTGGTGGGTGAGGGAGACCATCGCGGGCGTGTTGCCCGGTTCCCAGTCGACGGTGATCAGGCCCTCGCCGGCGAGGTAGGCGCAGGCGGCGGCCAGGTCTTCCTCCGGGATACGCAGGTCGTTGCGCAGCTTCCGTCCCGTGATGCCGAGGAGCCGGTTTCCTTCGGTGGCTTCGTAGAGGGCGGTCAGGACCCGCTCGCGGTAGAGCTGTCGCTCGTGGAGTGTGGCCATGACCGAGTCCTTTCGTCGTGTGAAGACCCGGTTCCGTTCAGATTTCGTCGACGTGGGTGCCGGTGAGAGGGGACGATCTGCTGGTGGTGAGCCAGGAGCGGGCGGGCTCTGCGGCGGTTTCGGTGTCGACGGTGAGGTGGAGCCGGGTGCCGCCTTCGGGAGCGGGGTAGCTGCGCTGTTCCGTCCCGGCGAACGAGCGGCGGATCACCTCGGCGACCGTGCGGGCGGCTTCGGGGGTGGCGGCGACGATGCGGATCTCGGCCTGTCCGGCCGAGGGCAGGGCCGCGGTGTCGGTGCGGTACAAGGGGTGTGGTCCCTTCGCGGGTGAGCGAGAGACCGGCGGGTGGGTTGTCCCGGGTGTGGGGTGCCCCACCCGCGGCCTTCGGTCGGAGGAGTGGTCTTTGGAGCGGTCAGGGCCAGGTGCCCATGGCCCTGCGGCGGGCAGCTTGCTCTGTCGGCGTGTGGGGGCTGTGACCGGGCGGTCGGACGATGGCCGGGAAGGGGTCGCTGTAGTGGCGGGCGGCGATGCGTGCCTCGTGCTGGGCGTTGAGCCGGTGGACAAGGCGCGTGCCGAACGTGATCAGCAGAGCGACGGCCGCGAGCGCGATCAGGGTCTCCATGTCGTCACCACCGCGTGTTCTTCGGCAGCGGAATCATCCGCGCGCCGACGACCGGGTGCCGGAGGGGCGGCAGGGCGGCCCCTCCGTCCGTCTCCCAGGCGTCCTCGCTGCTGCGGGCGTCGCGCATACGGCGGCCGGTCGCGGCTTCGTCGGACATCAGGACACCAGCTGTGAGGACACTGCCGGGGACCGCGGCGGCCGCCATGAGCCGGGTGGCTGCGGCGGGTTCGGTCTCGGGCGGTATCACCAGCAGGTCGACCCGGCCGACTGCGTAGGAGAGAAGGATCATCTTGTCGGGATCCTGTTCGGTGAACCAGCCGACGTGCACGGTATGCCCGGTGGCAGGAACCTTGTGCGGGACGACGGGCCAGCGGGTGGGGTTCACCGTGACGCGTGTGATGCGTCCGAAGTGGTGCTCTTCCAGCGCGTCGACCAGGGGCGGAAGCTCAGCGGCGAGGTCACGCGAGCGAGGCCACCAGGCGCCGTCCAGGAGACCGGCGAGTGTGGTCTTCGGCGTCAGCGAAAGGCGCGCCGAATGCGAGGGTGCGAGGGTGGTGGTCATGATCGCGGACCCGTCTCCGGGTCGCCCTGCAGGGCGACCCAGTGTCTTGATCGCCGGAAACGACGTCCGCGTGGGAGCGGGTGTTCGAGTTACTCCCGGTACCTTCAGCCTACTCCGCGCCGGGGGCGGACGAGCGGTCTCCGTCCAGCCGCTTTCCCGGGCCGGGAGCATCCGCCCAGGTCGGCGGTCGCGGGCGTGACCGCGGGCACGCGCGTACCGTGACGCCTCGGCGGTGTCTCGCCGGCCATGAGGTGCCGGCAGCCCCGCGCGGACAGGCGGACCACCAGGGGTGAATCCGGCAGCTCCTGCCGGACGAGTTCCACCGAGTGGTCAAGCCCCGGCACGGACCTGCTCCGGTGGCAGACCGCGCGGTGCCTCGGAGGCGTTCCCGACGGTGCGTGGTGGCCCCGTTCCCGGGACGTCGCGACCGAACTGCCCGCCTGGCAGAGGTGCTCACCCTCGCACCTCAGCCCCCTCACGGACGTCGGCCTGGACACGCGCGCCCGGCAGGGCCCTCATCACCCTTGGCCACGAAGACCACTTCGCCCTCTTGGCGGTGCCTCCGGGCACGTCACCCGACGCCGTGGCTCGTGCGGTCGATGTCGGCAACCTCACCTTGCGGCACGTCCCTCCGTCACCCGCGCCACTCGACCAGGAGGAGCGTGGAGTCGTCCGAAGTGGCTTCGCCGCGTGCCCGTTTGAGGGTGTGGGACAGGTCCCGCGCCACCGCGTGTACCTCCCGGTCCGCCCTGTCCAGCTGATTCACCCAGCCGATCAGTTGGTCCTCGCCGAACTCCTCCTCGCCGCTCTCGTGTTCCTCGATCAGCCCGTCGGTGAAGCAGAGGATCCGGTCCCCGGGTTCGAGCGCCACTTCGCTGACCCGTGGCTGGTCTCCGCCGAAGCCGACGGGGAGGGTGGTGGGGCTGTTCAGGCGGCGTACGACGCGGTGGTCGCGGATCAGCAGGGGGGCGGGGTGTCCGGCATTGACCCACTGGAGGCGGCCGGTTCCGGTGTCGAGCCGGAGCATCTGCGCGGTGACGAAGTGGTCGGGGGCGAACTGCTCGGCGACGGCCCGGTCCATGAAGAGATAGATCTCGGACAGCTCGACGCTGATGCGGCGGGCGTGCCGGTACGCGCCGATGGCGACGGTCGCCATGGTCGCCGCGTCCAGGCCGTGGCCCATGGCGTCGATCATGGCGAGGTGGAGGACGTCCCCGTTCAGGGCGTAGTCGAAGCTGTCGCCGGCCACGTCGTAGGCGGGTTCCAGGACTCCGGCGACTGCGACGCGGGACATCCTCATGGCGAGCGGTGGCAGGAGGGACCACTGGATCTCGGCGGCGACGCTCATCGGTTCGCCGCGCCGGGCCTGGAAGAAGAGGTCGGTGTAGCCGTTCTTGGTCTGCAGCGTGGCGGCGGCCAGGGCCGCGAGCCTGCGCAGGAGGCGGCGGGCGTCGTCGGCGACCGCGTCCAGGGTGACGGCCAGGACGCCTGCCTGGTCGCCACCGTCCAGCAGCGGGGCATGGACCCGTACGCCGTCGGCCACCGGCACCTCGACCGCGCGCGAGGTGAGGAAGCAGCGGCCGGCCTCCGTACCGTCGATGGGCACGGGATCGCCGTCCTCCAGTCCGTCCCCGGCGAGGGGGACCAGATTCCGCTGCCCGTAGTCCTGGAGCAGGATCCGCACCTCGCGGCCCCCCATCCGGGCGACCGTGTCGGCGAGGGCCGGCCCGACCCGGTCGGGCGGCAGCCTGTGGACTTGGTCCAGGAGCCCGCCCAGCAGCATCTCCCCGAAGCTCTCCGCGCGGTCGGGATCCCCGTCGTCTTCGTGGCGTCCGACGGTCATCCGGGGCCTCCAGGCAAGCAGCGGGGCGGCACGTCCTGTATCCGTTGCCGGGGGGCCGGATCGGACGGCAAAGCGGTGTGGCTTCCAGGATGCTCCGCGGCGGCCGGAGCCGCCACGCGCGCCCGCCGGCTCCGGCCGCCCGGTCAGGGTTCCCAGGCGTGGAGCCCGGTACCGCTCAAGGGCCGGCTGGTGGCCAGTCGGGACCGTCCCGGCCCGGCGGTGCGGGTGGCGTCGACGGCGAGATGGAGGCGGGTGCCCTTGCCCCGGGCGGGGTAGCCGCGCTGCTCCCCGCCGACGGGACGGTGGCGCAGGATGTCGGCCACTCCGCGGGAGGCGGAGCCGATCCGGATTTCGGCATACCCCTGGCAGCGGGGCCTCGGCTTCCGGCTCGTTGCGGTCCAGAGCGGCACCGTCCTTCCCGCCCTTGCCCGGACGACCGAAGTCAGGCGGTACGTCTCCGTACGCGCACGGTACGTCCGAAGCCCGGGCGCCGATCGGTTCCCCAGCGGAGGGCTGCGCGCCCGCACGTCCCCCGGGGTACGGTGAAAGCGCGGGGCCGCCGCCCCGCCCGCCGGCCCGGCGTCCGCTGTGGCACCGGCCGGGCGGAAGCGGCACCACCCGTGGACGGGCGGACCACCATGACCGACGCAAACGTTTTCCCCCACCAGGTCCCCGCGCCCCCGCGCCTCCTGCCGGACGAGATCCACCGCTCGGTCGAACCGGGCGCCGCGCTGCTCCGGATGGAGACGACGGGGTCCCGGCAGAGCCTTCTGGACGGCGCGTGGTGGCCGCGCTCGCGTGACGTCGAGCGGGAGGTCCCGCCGCTGCTCACCGCCCTGACCGAGTACCTCGGGCCCGTCACCCGGGTCGGCCTGGACGCCTCCGCCTGGAACGGCATCCCGACCCGCCTCGTCGTCGACGGCCGGGTCGTGCACCTCGATTCCTTCCCCGTCGGCGACGACACCGTCCTGATCACCCGCGGTGACAACGACCACTTCTCCTTGATGGTCGTCCCACCGGACACACCACCGCAGGCCGCCCGCACGGCCATGGCCCGCGCCGTCGACGCCGACAACGCCAGTCAGGCCGCCGAGATCCTCCTCGCCGGGCCGCCTCGGTCGGCGGGTCCGCCGACCGGGGCGGCCTGATCAGAGGCCGACCGGGGCGGCCTGATCAGAGAGGGCAAGGCTCAGACGAAGCCGGAGGCGCCGCGGTCCGTCGCGAGGAGGACGAGGGGGAACAGACGCAGAGTGCCCGTGATCTCGAACAGGCGCCGGATCTGGAAGGGAAGCGGCCCGACGAGGACGAGCCCGGCGGGTCCGCGACGCGCCTCGACCAGTGCGTCGAGGAAGGTGGAGTCCCCGAAGCCCACCCGGGAGACATCGAGCAGGATCCGCTCGGCGTCGTCCCGGCGGGCATCGCCGAGCGCTTCGCGCAGGCAAGGGACGGTGTCGGAGTCGAACTCGCCCGCCGCGCGGAGGAACCACGTCGAGGGTGTCTCGCTGCCCGCACGCTCGACGCGTGCGTATCCGTTCACCGCTCGGTAGACGCGCCGCGTGGAGTGAAGGGAGACACGCGGCGCCTCGCTGCTCGGGATCCGTGGGTTGTTCGCTTCCATCACGATCAGACCCCCTCACCGGTGTGAGCTGGTCGGAGGATCCGCCGGTTGCTTCTCCAGTGTGCATCCCCGCGGCATCGTCTGTCAGCGGCGGAGGTCGATCCGGGCATGGACGGTCTTGCCGCTCCCGTGGCACACCACGGTCGGCTCGCTGGTCAGACGGGCGATGATGCCCCAGCCGTATCCGCCGTCCCCGTCAGGGCTCGGGCTCCTGGGGACGCGGTGGTTCGCGGCTGTGATCGCTCACGTCGATGTCCATGGCGTCCGGTCGCAGGGCGAGGTCCACGGAGCATCCGCCCCCGGCATGACGCACGGCGTTGCTCACCGGTTCGCTGACCACCAGCATCGCGTCGGCCTCGGTCACCTCGCTGACCGCCTTGCCCGCCAGGAGGGCATCGGCCACGAGGCCGTGCATCTCGCGGCGTGCCTCGGCGGCGGCCCACGGGCCACGGATGGTGCGGTGCCGTCGAATCGAGGCCGCCATGTCGGTCCTCTCCGCGAGCGAGTGCGCCGGCTCTTACGGGGCCGTCTGCCCGCATTCGGGCTCGTGGGGACGTCGGGTGGTGCGCCGTGAGACGTCGTGCGAACCGGCGCGCGGCTTCTGACGGAGGGCATGACCCGCCGGCAGGCCGGCCCGTCCGATGTTCCGCGGCCGAAGGCTCCCCTGACCATGAAACGCGCCTCCGCGCCGAGACGGCTCCGGGAGGGGGCGGCCCGTATGCGGACCGTTCTGCCCCTGCCCCGGGCCGGGAACCCGCGCGATGCTGGGAAGGAGGAGGACTCGTCGCACGTACAGGATCCGCGCAGTCCTCCGGGTGACCTGGAGAAGTCCTCTTCTTGTCGCCGCCGTCGGCGGGCCTCGCGCGGGCGTGACGTGGTCCTCGTTCTGAGGAGCGGTGTCGTGGGAGTGTTGATCGTGGTTCTGATCGTGCTGGCCGTGATCGCCCTGGTGGGGCTGGCGATGGCCGTCAAGATCGTCAGGCAGTACGAGAAGGGCGTGCTGTTCCGTTTCGGCCGGCTGATCGGTGTCCGGGAGCCGGGGCTGCGGCTGATCGTGCCGTTCGTGGACGTTCTGCACCGGGTGTCGTTGCGGATCGTCACCATGCCCATCCAGTCCCAGGGGATCATCACCCGCGACAACGTCAGCGTCGACGTCTCCGCGGTCGCCTACTACCGCGTCGTCGACGCCGTGAAGTCGGTCATCGCCGTCGAGAACGTCAGCGCGGCCATCAACCAGATCGCCCAGACCACCCTGCGCAAGGTCGTCGGACAGCACACCCTGGACGAGACCCTCTCGGAGACCGACCGCATCAACGTCGACATCCGCGAGATCCTCGACATCACCACCGCCGACTGGGGCGTCGAGGTCACCCTGGTCGAGCTGAAGGACATCCAGCTGCCCGAGAGCATGAAGCGCGCCATGGCCCGCCAGGCAGAGGCGGAGCGGGAGAAGAGGGCCAAGATCATCAGCGCCGAGGGCGAATCGATGGCCGCGGCGGCACTCGGCGACGCCTCCGACACCATGATGTCCCACCCGCTCGCCCTCCAGCTCCGCAACCTGCAGAGCCTGGTCGAGATCGGGGTGGACAAGAACAGCACCGTCGTCTTCCCCGCCCCTCTCATGAGCACCATCGGCGAACTCGGCACCTTCCTGGCCCGCGAAACGGCCGCCGCCGCACAGCAGGACAAGACGCCGGCGGACATCACCGAGGACACCGCTGTGCGGTCTCCAGCGGACGTATCCGCCAAGCCCTCCTGACGGCCGGAGCGGCCGCCCCGAAGACCCCGGGCACGGGAGGCGCCGACCGTGCAGCGCTCCTGAGCGGAGCCCGAGGCCACCGCGCCCGCGACCGGTCCCCGGAGTACGCCCGGGTCACGTGCCGTCCGCCGGTCCGCGGGTCCGGGAGGACCGGGGAAGCCGTTCCGATATCCCGGACGGTGGCCTCCGGCCGGAGAACGAGAGAGGGTGGAAGCAGCCCCTCGGCGGGCAGACAGGCGCGTTCCCCGTTCCGTCCCGTCCCGGCACCGCCACGGCACACCGCCGCTCGCGGATCACGCCCACCGGACGCACGAGACCAGGCGTTCCCACGGCCGGTACCTACGCGCTGATCAGTCCCGACGGACTTCTGCACTTCCACGAAGGCGTTCCCGGCACGCCGGTCCGGATCGGCGGCCTGCCCCGCACGACTCCCTCCACCTTCAGCATCCAGCACGCCGGCTGGGGCGGCCCCGGCCTCCGGCCACACCGCCGCCGCTGACGGCCCCGTCGGCGCCCACCGCTTCAACCGCGTCGCCTCGTCGGTCGCGTCCGTGCTGGGCGGGCCCGACCAGAGCATCCTCGACAGCCTGGCCATCTGGGGGGAACGGGATGAGCCCGGCTCAGGACCAGCCATTCCCTGCGGTCTCACCGAAGCGCAACAGCACCTCATCCAGGACGTGCACCAAGCCGTCCTCAAGGACGCCGGCATCGACGGGCGCGGAGAAAGGAACTGACCGACCGAGGCGGCCTTCTGCTCCGGGCCGCATGGAGAGGTCGGGCGGCAACGACGAAGCCCCAGGTCGCAGACCTGGGGCTTCACAGAAGAGCGGATGACGGGAATCGAACCCGCGCTATAAGCTTGGGAAGCTCATGTTCTACCATTAAACTACATCCGCATACATGCCGCTCGAAGATCGAAGCCGCATCGTCGCACACTGTACCCCATCCCACATCTCGGGTGAAGTTCCGACACACCGGGTGCCGGGTCGGGCGGGGTCCTGTTGATCCCCTAATGTGGCTGTCTCGTCCACCACTTGTCGGGGAAGGGACTTGATGGGTTCGATGGAGCGCACCGTCGTCCGTTGTGCCGAGGGGCACGTGTTCAGTACCGCTTCGTTCCCGCTGCAGCGGCTCGGGGCCGGGCGGCTGGGGCCGGGGCGGCTGATCCGCTGTCCACAGTGCGCGCGCTTGCGGCATGCCGTGCGGCTGGAGCTCGAGCAGCGCTGAGGTAGAGGTTATCCGGGGCGTGGGGCCTTCCCGATTGGGGGAGCTCCGCGCCCTCTGCGTATCGTGGGAGGGTGCTTCTCTCAGACAAGGACATCCGGGCCGAGATCGACGCAGGCCGGGTGCGTATCGACCCGTACGACGAATCCATGGTGCAGCCCTCGAGCATCGACGTGCGGCTTGACCGCTTCTTCCGGGTGTTCGAGAACCACCGCTACCCGCACATCGACCCCGCGGTCGAGCAGGCCGACCTGACCCGCCAGGTCGAGCCGGAGGGCGACGAGGCGTTCATCCTGCACCCGGGCGAGTTCGTGCTCGCCTCGACCTACGAGGTCATCTCGCTGCCGGACGACATCGCCTCCCGCCTGGAGGGGAAGAGCTCGCTCGGGCGGCTCGGTCTGGTGACGCACTCGACGGCCGGGTTCATCGACCCCGGTTTCTCGGGGCACGTGACCCTGGAGCTGTCCAACCTCGCCACCCTGCCGATCAAGCTCTGGCCGGGGATGAAGATCGGGCAGCTGTGCATGTTCCGGCTCAGCTCGCCGGCCGAGCACCCTTACGGGAGCGAGCGCTACGGGTCCCGGTACCAGGGCCAGCGGGGGCCGACGGCCTCCCGTTCCTTCTTGAACTTCCATCGGACCCAGGTGTGAGGCAGCCGGCATGACTGAAGTACGCGAGAACCTGACGTACGAGGGCTTCGGCCTCGCCGTCCGTGAGCTGGCCCAGACGATCGCCGACGACGGCTACGAGCCCGACGTCGTGCTGTCCATCGCCCGCGGCGGTGTCTTCGTCGCCGGCGGTCTGGCCTATGCCCTGGACTGCAAGAACATCCACCTCGTGAACGTCGAGTTCTACACCGGCGTCGGCACCACGCTCGAGATGCCGGTCATGCTCGCGCCCGTCCCGAACGCGATCGACTTCTCCGACAAGAAGGTCCTGATCGCCGACGACGTCGCCGACACCGGCAAGACGCTCAAGCTCGTGCACGACTTCTGCAAGGACCACGTCGCCGAGGTCCGCTCCGCCGTCGTCTACGAGAAGTCGCACTCGCTCGTGAAGTGCGAGTACGTGTGGAAGAAGACCGATGACTGGATCAACTTCCCGTGGTCTGTTCAGCCGCCCGTGGTTAGCCGCGCGGGCCAGGTCCTCGACGCCTGACGCGGGCTCCCCGAGACATGCGAAGGGGCCATGCCGGAACGTTCCGGCAGGGCCCCTTCGTCGTTGCACGCGTCAATGAAGCGGGCCGTATCGGGCCGTCCTACAACGTGCCCAGCTTGATCAGGCTCAGCAGCGCCACCAGCTGGATCGCCGACGCGCCCAGCGCCTTCGGCCACGGCAGGTCGTGCGAGCGGCTCACCATGGTCGTGAACAGCGCGCCCGCCGCCAGCCAGGTCAGCCAGCCGAGGACCTGGACCACCGCGTTGTCGCCGCCCATGAAGAGGGCCACGAGCAGGCGCGGCGCGTCCGTGATCGACATGATCAGCATGGACAGGCCGACGGTCGGCTGCCAGGAGCCGTCGCCGCCGAGCTGGCGGGCCAGCGTGTGGGTGACCATGCCGAGGACCAGGCCACCGATGACGAAGCCGACGCCGGTCAGCAGGATGTACGGGACGACCGTGGACAGCGTCGCGTTGATCGCGTCCTCGCGGGCCTGGTCGAAGCCGAACACCGCGAGCAGGCCGTACAGGAACGTGACGGCGAGCGCCGGGCCCCAGACCGCGTGGTCCCGCATCTGCAGGAACGTATCGGCCGGGCGCGTCACGATGCCGCTCAGCAGCGCCTTCCAGGGCAGCCGCGGGCCGACCGGGACGGGCGCGCCGCCGGCCTCGTACGTGCCGCCGGCCTGGTACGCGCCGGCCTGCCCGTACGGGTCCTCGTTGATGCTGAAGGCCTGGGTGTGCCCCGGGTTGTTCGCCGCGTAGTTCTGCTGCGGGTGGTGCGGTGCCTGCGGGGCGTACGGGTCGCCGAAGTACTCCGGCTCGCCGTGCGCGGGCCCGCCGCCCTGCTGCTGCCCCTGCGGCTGTCCCCACTGCACCGGCTGCTGCCGTGGCTGTTGCCGCGGTTGCTGCTGTTGCTGCGGGTACGACGGCGGGGGCGCCTGGTACCCGTACGGCGCCTGCTGCGGTTGCTGCGGTTGCTGTCGCGGGGGGCCGCCTGCCCGGCCGCGTCCGTTCCTGAATCCGGCCACGTGCATGAACGTACCCCGTCCGGGCGTGACCTGGGCCTTCCGGGGCAGAGTGCGGCAGAGCTGTGACATCCCCTAGGGGGTTGCTCCGGGCACCCAGGGGACTTCCCCGAGCCGCCCGGGAGAGGTTCCCGAGCAGGTTCCCAAGCTGCCCCGAGGACATCCCTGAGCAGCGAGAAGGGCCCTGTCCGCGCTCTTCGCGCGGGCAGGGCCCCTCTTGTCGTTCTACGCGCCGTACGGCCTTACGCGGCCGGCTCCGGCTCCGGAGCGTCCGCCGGGGCGCCCTCCGGGTCCGCGGGCGTCTTCACCGAGTCGAGGAGCAGCTGCGCCACGTCCACGACCTGGAGGCTCTCCTTGGCCGCGCCCTCGTTCTTCTTGCCGTTCACGGAGTCCGTGAGCATGACGAGGCAGAACGGGCAGGCGGTGGAGACGATGTCCGGGTTGAGGGACAGGGCCTCGTCGACGCGCTCGGTGTTGATGCGCTTGCCGATCCGCTCCTCCATCCACATCCGCGCGCCGCCGGCGCCGCAGCAGAAGCCGCGCTCCTTGTGGCGGTGCATCTCCTGCTGACGCAGGCCCGGGACGGCCGACATGATCTCGCGCGGGGGCGTGTAGACCTTGTTGTGGCGGCCCAGGTAGCACGGGTCGTGGTAGGTGATGAGGCCCTCGACCGGGGTCACCGGGACCAGCTTGCCCTCGTCGATGAGGTGCTGGAGCAGCTGGGTGTGGTGGATGACCTCGTAGTCGCCGCCGAGCTGCGGGTACTCGTTGGCGATGGTGTTGAAGCAGTGCGGGCAGGTCGAGACGATCTTCTTCGACGCCTTCGGCTTCTTCGTCGACTCGTCCTCGTCATCCTCGCCGAACGCCATGTTCAGCATCGCGACGTTCTCCTGGCCGAGCTGCTGGAACAGCGGCTCGTTGCCCAGACGGCGCGGGGAGTCACCGGTGCACTTCTCGTCGCCGCCCATGATCGCGAACTTGACGCCCGCGATGTGCAGCAGCTCGGCGAAGGCCTTGGTGGTCTTCTTGGCGCGGTCCTCCAGGGCGCCGGCGCAGCCGACCCAGTAGAGGTACTCGACCTCGCTGAGGTCCTCGATGTCCTTGCCGACGATCGGGACCTCGAAGTCGACCTCCTTGGTCCACTCGACGCGCGCCTTCTTGGCCAGACCCCAGGGGTTGCCCTTCTTCTCCAGGTTCTTGAGCATCGTGCCCGCCTCGGACGGGAACGCGCTCTCGATCATGACCTGGTAGCGGCGCATGTCGACGATGTGGTCGATGTGCTCGATGTCGACCGGGCACTGCTCGACGCAGGCGCCGCAGGTGGTGCAGGACCACAGGACGTCCGGGTCGATGACGCCGTTCTCCTCGGCGGTGCCGATGAGCGGGCGCTCGGCCTCGGCGAGGGCCGCGGCCGGGACGCCGGCGAGCTGCTCGGCGGTGGCCTTCTCGTCGCCCTCCATGGTCTTGCCGCCGCCCGCGAGCAGGTACGGCGCCTTGGCGTGCGCGTGGTCGCGCAGCGACATGATGAGGAGCTTCGGCGAGAGCGGCTTGCCGGTGTTCCAGGCGGGGCACTGCGACTGGCAGCGGCCGCACTCGGTGCAGGTGGAGAAGTCGAGGATGCCCTTCCAGGAGAACTGCTCGACCTGGGAGACGCCGTAGACGTCGTCCTCGCCCGGGTCCTCGAAGTCGATCGGCCGGCCCGCGGAGGTCATCGGCTGCAGGGCACCGAGGGCGGTGGAGCCGTCCGCGTTGCGCTTGAACCAGATGTTCGGGAAGCCGAGGAAGCGGTGCCAGGCGACGCCCATGTTGGTGTTGAGCGAGACCGTGATCATCCAGGTGAAGGACGTGACGATCTTGAGCGCGGCGAAGAAGTACGTCAGGTTCTGCACGGTGCCGAGGTCGGCGCCGTCGATCAGCGCGATGAGCGGGTACGAGGCGAAGAAGCCCGGCTCCCAGCTCGTGACGTGGTGCTGGACGCCTTCGAGCGCGCGCAGCGTCATGATGCAGACGCCGACGATGAGGATGACGGCCTCGACGAAGTAGGCCTGGCCCGTCTTGGAACCCGCGAAGCGGGACTTGCGGCCGGCCTGGGTCGGCTTGCTGAGCTGGCGGATCACGATGAGCGTGACGATGCCGAGCACGGTCATCAGGCCGAGGAACTCGGTGAAGATCTCGTACGGCAGCCAGTCGCCGATGATCGGGATCAGCCAGTCGGCCTGGAAGAGCTGGCCGAAGGCGTTGACGATCGTGAGAAGGAGGGAGAAGAAGCCCACCGCCACGAACCAGTGCGCGACGCCGACGACGCCCCAGCGGTTCATCCGGGTGTGGCCGAGGAATTCCTTGACCAGCGTGATGGTGCGCTGCTTCGGGTCGCCGGTGCGCGTCCCCGCGGGCACCGGCTGACCCAGCCGCACGAAGCGGTAGATCTGCGCGGTGGCGCGGCCGAACAGCGCGACGGCCACCACTGTGATGACGATCGACACGACGATCGCGGCGAGTTGCATGTGGGGCTCCTCGGGCGGGCCTCAGCTTCGGGCCTACTAAGCAGTAACTTATTGAGTCCGTGCTGAGGGTACCCGCTTGGGGCGCCGTACTGTAGCGGACCAAGCGGTGATCTGTATCGCTCAGGCGACCCTTGTCCCGGGGCCGCAGAACCGGCCCGCCGCGCGGGTCGCCGAGTGACGTCGACGGACTGCTGGAAGGGTACGCGCCAGGATCGCCAGATCCATGCCGAGCCAGTGGTGGTCCACATAGTGGAGATCCAGCAGTTCGCGCTCTTCCCACGGTAGTTCCGACCGCCCGCTGACCTGCCACAGGCCGGTCATCCCGGGACGTACGGAGAGCCGTCGCCGACCCTCGCCACGCGACTCGCGGTGGCCGGGCGCCAGCGGGCACGGTCCGACGAGTGACATATGCCCGCGTACGACGTGCAGCAGGAGCGGCAGCGAGGCCAGCGGGCCCTTCGTGCGGAACGTCAGCAGAGTGAAGGGGACGTCGCCGCGGCCCGCGACCGGACGCCGGCGCAGTACGCGCGCGCCCGGGCAGGTGTTCCGGCCGTTTCCGGCGTCCTTGAGGGCGAGGGAAAGGGCGAGGGCCGCGGCGAGCGGGGAGAACAGGAGGAGAAGGGCGAGTCCGCCCGTGAGATCCAGCGCGCGCTTCGCCGTCATGCACCCCACACCTTCCGGTTCCAGGCGAGAACATGGGAAATGTCCGGACCCTCTCACGTCGTACCCGTTCCGCCCGGGAACGACGCGCGCGGCTCGCCCGTTGAGCGGAGGGGAGCGTGAAGAGTTGAGCGCCTCTGACTCAAGTCTGTTGACTCCGGAGCGGGAGTTGTGCATCCTTGAGCCAGATCCACTCAAGTCCGTAGTGAGCAGTCAGCTGGAGGAACCGAAATGGCACGTGCGGTCGGCATCGACCTGGGTACGACTAACTCCGTCGTCAGCGTTCTGGAAGGCGGCGAGCCCACCGTCATCACCAACGCAGAGGGCGCCAGGACCACGCCGTCCGTCGTCGCCTTCGCCAAGAACGGCGAGGTGCTCGTCGGCGAGGTCGCCAAGCGTCAGGCGGTCACCAACGTCGACCGGACCATCCGGTCCGTGAAGCGTCACATGGGCACCGACTGGAAGATCGAGCTGGACGGGAAGAACTTCAACCCGCAGCAGATGTCCGCGTTCGTCCTCCAGAAGCTGAAGCGCGACGCGGAGGCGTACCTGGGCGAGAAGGTGACCGACGCGGTCATCACCGTCCCGGCGTACTTCAACGACTCCGAGCGTCAGGCCACCAAGGAGGCCGGCGAGATCGCGGGCCTGAACGTCCTGCGCATCGTCAACGAGCCGACCGCCGCCGCCCTGGCGTACGGCCTCGACAAGGACGACCAGACCATCCTCGTCTTCGACCTCGGTGGCGGCACCTTCGACGTGTCCCTCCTGGAGATCGGCGACGGCGTCGTCGAGGTGAAGGCCACCAACGGTGACAACCACCTCGGTGGTGACGACTGGGACCAGCGTGTCGTCGACTACCTGGTGAAGCAGTTCCAGTCGGGTCACGGCGTGGACCTGTCCAAGGACAAGATGGCCATCCAGCGTCTGCGCGAGGCCGCCGAGAAGGCGAAGATCGAGCTGTCCTCCTCCACGGAGACCTCGATCAACCTGCCCTACATCACGGCGTCCGCCGAGGGCCCGCTGCACCTGGACGAGAAGCTCACCCGCGCCCAGTTCCAGCAGCTCACGTCCGACCTGCTGGAGCGCTGCAAGACGCCGTTCCACAACGTCATCAAGGACGCGGGCATCGCGCTCTCCGAGATCGACCACGTCGTTCTCGTCGGTGGCTCCACCCGTATGCCGGCCGTCGCCGAGCTCGTCAAGGAGCTGACCGGCGGCAAGGAGGCCAACAAGGGTGTGAACCCGGACGAGGTCGTCGCCATCGGCGCCACCCTCCAGGCCGGTGTCCTCAAGGGCGAGGTCAAGGACGTCCTGCTCCTCGACGTCACCCCGCTGTCCCTCGGTATCGAGACCAAGGGCGGCATCATGACCAAGCTGATCGAGCGCAACACCACGATCCCGACGAAGCGCTCCGAGATCTTCACGACGGCCGAGGACAACCAGCCGTCCGTCCAGATCCAGGTCTACCAGGGCGAGCGCGAGATCGCGGCGTACAACAAGAAGCTCGGCATGTTCGAGCTGACCGGTCTGCCGCCGGCCCCGCGTGGCGTCCCGCAGATCGAGGTCGCCTTCGACATCGACGCCAACGGCATCATGCACGTGACCGCCAAGGACCTGGGCACGGGCAAGGAGCAGAAGATGACCGTCACCGGCGGCTCCTCGCTGCCGAAGGACGAGGTCGACCGGATGCGCCAGGAGGCCGAGCAGTACGCGGAGGAGGACCACCGCCGCCGCGAGGCCGCCGAGACCCGCAACCAGGGCGAGCAGCTCGTCTACCAGACCGAGAAGTTCCTCAAGGACAACGAGGACAAGGTCCCGGGTGACGTGAAGACCGAGGTCGAGGCCGCCGTCGCCGAGCTGAAGGAGAAGCTCAAGGGCGAGGACGGCGCCGAGATCCGTACGGCCACCGAGAAGGTCGCGGCCGTCTCGCAGAAGCTCGGCCAGGCCCTCTACGCCGACGCGCAGGGCGCCCAGGCCGCCGGTGACGCCGGTCAGGCCCAGGCCGGTGCCGACGACGACGTCGTCGACGCCGAGATCGTCGACGACGAGAAGCCGAAGGGCGGCGCTGCCTGATGTCGGACGAGAACGCGGGCTTCGAGGAGAAGCCCGACGTCCCCGCCGACGGCACGCCCGAGGAGACCGAGGCCGCCGACTCCGCCGCGCAGGCGGAGGGGGCGGCCCCGGCCGGGGACGCTACGGACGTAGCACTGCTGGCCCAGCTGGACCAGGCCCGTACGGCGCTCTCCGAGCGCACCGGTGACCTCCAGCGGCTCCAGGCCGAGTACCAGAACTACCGGCGCCGGGTCGAGCGGGACCGGATCACGGTCAAGGAGATCGCCACGGCGAACCTCCTGTCCGAGCTCCTGCCCGTGCTCGACGACCTGGGCCGGGCCCGGGACCACGGCGAGCTGGTGGGCGGCTTCAAGTCGGTCGCCGAATCGCTGGAGACCATCGTCGCCAAGATGGGTCTGCAGCAGTTCGGCGCGGAGGGCGAGCCCTTCGACCCGACCATCCACGAGGCCCTGATGCACAGTTACGCACCGGACGTCACCGAGACGACGTGCGTGGCGATCCTGCAGCCGGGGTACCGGATCGGCGAGCGGACCATCCGGCCCGCGCGCGTGGCCGTCGCCGAGCCCCAGCCGGGCGCGGCTCCGGCCGGCAAGGACGAAGAGAAGAAGGCCGACGAGGAGAGCGGTGGCCCCGAGGCGGGCTGACGCGACGATCGTCCGAGAGGAGGGACGTCGATGAGCACGAAGGACTTCGTCGAGAAGGACTACTACAAGGTTCTCGGCGTCCCCAAGGACGCCACCGACGCCGAGATCAAGAAGGCGTACCGGAAGCTCGCCCGCGAGAACCATCCGGACGCCAACAAGGGCGACTCCGGCGCCGAGGCGCGCTTCAAGGAGATCTCCGAGGCCAACGACATCCTCGGCGACCCCAAGAAGCGCAAGGAGTACGACGAGGCGCGCGCCCTGTTCGGGAACGGCGGCTTCCGGGCCGGCGGCCCGGGCGGCGGCTCGTTCAACTTCGACCTGGGCGACCTCTTCGGGGGCGCCCAGGGCGGCCCGAGCGGGCCCGGCGGCTTCGGCGGCGGCATCGGAGACGTGTTCGGCGGTCTGTTCAACCGCGGCGGGGCCGGCGCGGGCACCCGCGTCCAGCCGCGGCGCGGCCAGGACATCGAGTCCGAGGTGACGCTCAGCTTCACCGAGGCGATGGAGGGCGCGACCGTACCGCTGCGGATGTCCAGCCAGCAGCCGTGCAAGGCGTGTTCGGGCACCGGCGACAAGAACGGCACCCCCCGGGTGTGCCCGACCTGCGTCGGCACCGGGCAGGTCTCGCGCGGCAGCGGCGGCGGCTTCTCGCTGACCGACCCGTGCGTGGACTGCAAGGGCCGCGGCCTCATCGCCGAGAACCCCTGCGAGGTCTGCAAGGGTTCCGGCCGGGCCAAGTCCTCGCGGACCATGCAGGTCCGGATCCCGGCGGGCGTCTTCGACGGCCAGAAGATCCGGCTGCGCGGCAAGGGCGCTCCGGGCGAGCGCGGCGGGCCGAACGGCGATCTGTACGTCGTCGTGCACGTCGACGCCCACCCGGTGTTCGGCCGCAAGGACGACAACCTCACCGTCACGGTGCCCGTCACGTTCGACGAGGCGGCGCTCGGCGGCGAGATCAAGGTGCCCACCCTGGGCGGCCCGGCGGTGACGCTGAAGCTGCCCGCCGGCACCCCCAACGGCCGCACCATGCGCGCCCGCGGCAAGGGCGCGGTCCGCAAGGACGGCACCCGCGGCGATCTGCTGATCACGGTGGAGGTCGCGGTGCCGAAGGAGCTGGCCGACAAGGCCCGCGAGGCTCTGGAGACGTACCGCGAGGCCATGGCGGACACCGACCCGAGAGCAGAGCTGTTCCAGGCCGCGAAGGGAGCATGAGGACATGGAAGGACGCCGCCGACACCCCGGATTCGCCGACCGGGCGTACGAACTGACCGAAGAGACTCCGGTGTACGTCATCTCGGTGGCGGCCCAGCTGTCCGGTCTGCACCCGCAGACGCTGCGTCAGTACGACCGCCTGGGCCTGGTCTCGCCGGACCGGACGGCCGGCCGCGGCCGCCGTTACTCGGCCCGCGACATCGAGCTGCTCCGTCAGGTGCAGCAGCTGTCGCAGGACGAGGGCATCAACCTGGCCGGCATCAAGCGCATCATCGAGCTGGAGAACCAGGTCGCGGCGCTCCAGGCGCGGGTGGCCGAGCTGTCGACCGCGGTCGAGGGCGCGGCGGCGGCGATGCGCCAGCGCGAGGCCCAGGTGCACGCCTCGTACCGGCGCGATCTGGTGCCGTACACGGACGTGCAGCAGGCCAGCGCGCTCGTGGTGTGGCGGCCGGGGCACAAGCGCGGGGAGTGATCCCCGAGTCGCGTGCGCGTCGCGCGCGTCCTTCATGTTCCGCCGAAAGGCCCCCTCTTCGGAGGGGGCCTTTCGCATGGGCGGTGAAAACGGCCCTACAAGGAGGTCACTCGTCGCGTTCGAGGATGCCGGACTGGGCGATCAGATAGCCGAGCTGGGCCCGGCTGCCGCTGCCCAGGGCGGCGGCGAGCTTGGCGATGTGGGCCCGGCAGGTACGGACGTTCATGCCGAGGCGGCGCGCGATGGCCTCGTCGACATGCCCCTCGACGAGGAGCTTGGCGATGGAGCGCTGGACGCCGCTGATGCCGTCCGTCTTGAGGTCGTAGGGGATCTCGTCTCTTATAGGGACGGCGAGTTGCCAGAACTGGTCGAAGACGCCCCTGAGGTACGCGACGAGGCCCGGATGGCGCAGTTCGAGGGCGATCTGCCGGTCCCGGCTGGCCGGGATGAAGGCGACCTCGCGGTCGACGATGATCAGCCGGTCGATGATCTCCTCAAGGGTGCGGACCTGCACCTCGGGGCCGACGTGTTCCAGGTACGCGAGGGTGAGTTCGGTGTGCCGGGCCGTGTGCTGGTAGAGCGTGCGCATCTGGATGCCGCGGCCGAGCAGCGGCGCGACCCGGCTCAGGGCCTCGCTGAGGGCGTGGGCGGGGCGGCCGCCGCCGGGCTGGATGGTGAGCAGTTCGCTGCGGCAGTTCGCGACGACCCGGTCCAGGGTGGCGTTGATGCGGTCGATGCCCTCGAGCACGGAAATGGCGTGTGAGGACGGTGAGTCGTGCGCGCTGATGGCCATGAATGGCGCGAAGGTGTCGGACAGCGCGACGGTCAGCCGGCGCCGGTCCAGGATCTCCCGCTCGATGGGCGACAGGAGTTGGGCGAGGGCGGCGGACGGCGGGACGGGCCGCAGCCATTGCGCGTCGTCCGGGTCGGGGTGCAACAGCGAGAGGTCGAGGAGGCAGGGCGCCTCCACTGCCTCTGACCGGCGTATTCGCCCCGTCCGCAACGCCACCGCGTAGAGCTCGGCCCCCGCTTTGCACAGCTCCGCATGCGAATGAGGGTGCCCGATTTCGTCCGCCTCTTTCCGCATATGTACACCCCCAGGCTCCTGCATCTCAGGAACATGATGCATGGGTTTGGTGGTGCGCGCGCAGAGACTAAGCCATCGTCTTACTTGCGGGGGTCGGAAATCACGTTTCCTTCAAGTGAGGTTGCTCGGTGATGAAGAAGAAGCTCATAAGCGCGGTGGCTGGAGTCGCCTTCATCGCGGCTGCGTCAGTCGGCGCGGGCATCGCCCTTGACCCGGGCTGGCACACGGAGCCTTCCGGCACGCTCGCAGTGGCAAACGACCCCGGCTGGAACGATCCGGGCTGGTCCGTCGCCCCCGCCGTGGCGAAGGACCCGGGCTGGTCGGTCGCCCCCGCGGCCGTCGCCGGGGACCCTGGCTGGTGGGTCGCCGCCCCCGCCGTGGCGCAGGACCCGGGCTGGCACCTGAACACCCCGGCCGCGGTCGGCGACCCGGGCTGGTCGGTCGCTCCCGACGTGGCCGCCGATCCCGGGTGGAGCTTCGTGGGCGTATGAACGTACCCGACGACTCCCGGTTCCGACGGGAGATGGCCTCGGCCTACCGCTCCGGATGGCACTTCATCGACCTGGTCACGGCAATCCCCCACCGTGGCGACTCCTTGATGGTGACCCTCTTCGGCGAGCCGATCGTCATCGCCCGCGAACAGGACGAGGACGTCCGTGCCTACCGCTGCCTGCGCCGTCCGCGCGGCGCGCCGCAGCCCGTCCGCTGCGCGATCCGGTACGGAATGATCTTCGTCAATCTCGACCAGCGCGACCATCAACTGGTCGAGCCGCAGCTGGTCGCCCCTGAAGCCATCACCGCCACCCCCCGCAGTGCCTGAACGGTTCCCCCGTCGTTGTAGATCGTTCAGGCACTTCCCCCACACAGCGGCGCCATCGCGGACCTGAAACGCGATGGCGCCGCTGTGCTTCGTCCGCCGGCCCCCGCTGTACGCGCCCCAACGCGTGCGGGGGCCGGCGGATTTTCGTGTGCCGGGTCAGGGGCTCGGCGTCAGGGGCTCGACGTCACGGGTCAAGGGCTCGGGGCTCGGGCCCCCGGCCGGCCCCGGCGGCCCCGGGATCCAGGGTCAGGCCCGGCCCATCGCGCGGGTGAGCGCGATCTCGATGACGACCCGGTCCGGGTTCGGCGTCGGCGTCCGGGCGTAGCGGGCCGCGTAGCGCGCGACGGCGTCCGCGACGACCTCCGCCTCGGTACGGATCCGCGCCACGCCCTCCAGCGTCGCCCAGCGCCCCCCTTCCACCTGGCAGACCGCCACCCGCGCGCCCTCGGGGCCCGCCGCCAGCACGTTGGCGACCTTGCGGCTGTTCTTGTTGGTGATGATCCGGGCGATCCCCTTCTCGCCGCCCTCGGGGTCGTACGTGGCGCCGACCGCCACCACGTGCGGGGTGCCGTCGGGGCGAAGGGTCGTCAGGGTGCAGATGCGGTACTCGCGCCAGAAGGCGAGGTACGAGTCGCCGGGCTTGCTCGGGTCGATGGCCATGCCCGGAAACTACTGGAAATACCTTGAGCGGAATCGACTCAACTTTGTGTATGTTGGAGGAGTCATAGAGGTTGTACGGGCGGCTGGACGAGTCGTAGAGCCGACGGATGATGGAGGAGAACGCGCACGTGGACGCCGAACTGACCAACAGGAGCCGGGACGCGCTGAACGCGGCGAGCAGCCGCGCCGTGTCCCAGGGGCACGCCGATCTGACCCCCGCGCATCTTCTTTTCGCACTGCTGGCGGGTCAAGGACAGCAAGAAGCTGCGAACATCACCGACCTGCTCGCCGCCGTCGAGGCCGACCAGGCCGTCGTACGCTCCGGCGCGGAGCGGCTGCTCGCCGCCCTGCCCAGCGTCACCGGGTCCACGGTCGCGCCCCCGCAGCCGAACCGCGAGCTGCTCGCCGTCATCGCCGACGCCGCCGAGCGCGCCAGGAAGCTCGGCGACGCGTATCTGTCGACCGAGCACCTGCTCGTCGGCATCGCCGCCAAGGGCGGCCAGGCCGGCCAGGTTCTCGACCAGCAGGGCGCCACCGCGCACCGCCTCCAGGACGCCTTCGAGAAGGCGCGCGGCAGCCGCCGTGTCACCACGCCCGACCCGGAGGGCTCGTACAAGGCCCTGGAGAAGTTCGGCACGGACTTCACCGCCGCCGCCCGCGAGGGCAAGCTCGACCCGGTGATCGGCCGCGACCACGAGATCCGCCGCGTCGTGCAGGTCCTGTCCCGCCGGACGAAGAACAACCCGGTCCTCATCGGCGAGCCCGGCGTCGGCAAGACCGCCGTCGTCGAGGGCCTGGCCCAGCGGATCGTGAAGGGCGACGTGCCCGAGTCGCTGCGCGACAAGCGCCTCGTCTCCCTCGACCTCGGCGCGATGGTCGCCGGCGCGAAGTACCGCGGCGAGTTCGAGGAGCGCCTGAAGACCGTCCTGTCCGAGATCAAGGAGAGCGACGGCCAGATCATCACCTTCATCGACGAGCTGCACACGGTCGTCGGCGCGGGCGCGGGCGGCGACTCCGCCATGGACGCCGGCAACATGCTCAAGCCGATGCTGGCCCGCGGCGAGCTGCGGATGGTCGGCGCCACCACCCTCGACGAGTATCGCGAGCGGATCGAGAAGGACCCCGCCCTGGAGCGCCGCTTCCAGCAGGTCCTGGTCGCCGAGCCGACCGTCGAGGACACCATCGCCATCCTGCGCGGTCTCAAGGGCCGTTACGAGGCCCACCACAAGGTGCAGATCAACGACTCTGCGCTGGTGGCCGCCGCGACCCTGTCCGACCGCTACATCACCTCCCGCTTCCTGCCCGACAAGGCCATCGACCTCGTCGACGAGGCCGCGTCCCGGCTGCGCATGGAGATCGACTCCTCCCCGGTGGAGATCGACGAACTCCAGCGCACCGTCGACCGGTTGAAGATGGAGGAGCTGGCCCTGTCCAAGGAGACGGACGAGGCGAGCCGGCAGCGTCTGGAGAAGCTGCGCCGCGATCTCGCGGACCGCGAGGAGGAGTTGCGCGGTCTCACCGCCCGCTGGGAGAAGGAGAAGCAGTCCCTCAACCGCGTCGGAGAGTTGAAGGAACGGGTCGACGAGCTGCGCGGCCGGGCCGAACGCGCCCAGCGCGACGGCGACTTCGACACCGCCTCCAAGCTGCTCTACGGCGAGATCCCGGGCCTGGAGCGCGAGCTGGAGGAGGCCACCGAGGCCGAGGCGCGCCAGGAGGCCGACAAGGACACCATGGTCAAGGACCAGGTCGGCCCGGACGACATCGCGGACGTCGTCGGCGCCTGGACCGGCATCCCCGCCGGCCGGCTCCTTGAGGGCGAGACGCAGAAGCTGCTGCGGATGGAGGACGAACTGGGCAAGCGGCTCATCGGCCAGAGCGAGGCTGTCCGGGCCGTCTCGGACGCGGTGCGCCGCACCCGCGCCGGGATCGCCGACCCCGACCGCCCCACCGGCTCCTTCCTCTTCCTCGGCCCGACCGGCGTCGGCAAGACCGAACTGGCCAAGGCGCTCGCCGACTTCCTCTTCGACGACGAGCGGGCCATGGTCCGGATCGACATGTCGGAGTACGGCGAGAAGCACTCCGTCGCCCGTCTCGTCGGCGCGCCTCCCGGCTACGTCGGCTACGAGGAGGGCGGCCAGCTCACCGAGGCCGTCCGCCGCCGCCCGTACTCCGTCGTCCTCCTGGACGAGGTGGAGAAGGCCCACCCCGAGGTCTTCGACATCCTGCTCCAGGTCCTCGACGACGGCCGGCTCACCGACGGCCAGGGACGCACGGTCGACTTCCGCAACACGATCCTGATCCTCACCTCCAACCTGGGCAGCCAGTTCCTCGTGGACCCGCTGACCAAGCCGGAGGAGAAGCGGAAGCAGGTCATGGAGGTCGTCCGGGCGAGCTTCAAGCCCGAGTTCCTGAACCGGCTGGACGAGACCGTGGTCTTCTCCGCGCTGGACCAGGAGGAGCTGGGCCGGATCGCCCGCCTCCAGATCGACCGGCTGTCCCGGCGCCTCGCGGACCGGCGGCTCACCCTGGACGTCACGCCCGAGGCCCTGGCCTGGCTGGCGGAGGAGGGCAACGACCCGGCGTACGGCGCCCGGCCGCTGCGCCGCCTGATCCAGACCTCGATCGGCGACCGGCTGGCCAAGGAGATCCTGGCGGGCGAGGTCCGCGACGGCGACACGGTGCGGGTCGACCGTTTCGAGGACGGGCTGATCGTGGGCCGGGTGGAGTAGCGGGACCTCGCCGGGTCAGGTGGTGAAGGCCGTGACGGTGACGAGGGCGGTGTCCCCGCCCTCGTACCGTACGGAGACATCCACGCCGGCCGGTGCTCCAGGGCCGTCGTACGCGGCGATCTGCCCTTCGTCCGACTCCAGGTGGACGCAGAAGTCGTCGCCCGGGTCGCGGAACCGGGTCTCGGCCTCGCCGGCCGGCCAGGTCCCGGCCACCCAGCCCGCGGCTTCGTTCGCGGGCATCCGGAATGCGATGTGGTCGTAGACGTCCATCCAGCTCGCCTCGGTGCAGCGGGCGTCCCGGGAGGTCTTCGGCAGCGTGGCTCCGGCCCAGTCCATCGCCTGCGCGCAGTCGGTCGGCTCGGATCCGCCCGGGCCGTCCCAGACGAACATGAACCACACCACAAAGGCCACCGGCACGCCGAGCACGACCGTCCCGACGGCCGAGACCGTGATCCGGATCCACGTCCGACGGCTCCACCCGGGCCCCCGGCGCCGCCGGGAGGGACCGGACGTATGGGTCGGACAGGTGCTCTTCTTCTCCCCCACGGGCGAGATCATGTCAGCCCGCAGCGGATCGCGCCGTGGGGACTTGCCAGCGACCGCCTGCCATGGGGGAGGATGGCGGCATCCGTACGAAGGGAAGAACCCGGTGAGCATCGACCCGTCCTCGATTCCTAATTTCGGGGCCCAGCCCCAGCCGCAGGCCGGAGGACCGGCGGGCCCCGTCGTTCCCGACCAGGACCTGGTCAAGCAGCTCCTCGAGCAGATGGAGCTGAAGTACGTCGTCGACGACGAGGGTGACCTCGCGGCGCCGTGGGAGGACTTCCGCACCTACTTCATGTTCCGTGGCGAGGCCGAGCAGCAGGTCTTCTCGGTCCGGACGTTCTACGACCGGCCGCACGCCGCGGACGACCGCGCCAAGATCCTCGACGCGATCGACGACTGGAACCGCCGCACCCTGTGGCCCAAGGTCTACACCCACCTCCACGAGGAGGAGGACGGTTCCGCCACCCTCCGCCTCATCGGCGAGGCGCAGATGCTGATCGGCACCGGCGTCGCCCTGGAGCACTTCGTCTCCTCGACCGTGAGCTGGGTCCGCGCGTCGATCGAGTTCGACAAGTGGATCGTCGAGCAGTTCGGCCTGGCCTCCCCGGAGGACAAGGAGTCGGACGCCGACGGCGAGGCCGACTCCGAGTAGTCGTCCCGCGCGTCTCGCGTGCCTCGCGCGCGTACGAGAGCCCGGCCGGGCCCGTGATCTGGTGATCGCGGTGTTCCGGCCGGGCTCTCGGCATATTCGGCATATGCCGTATCGAGAGCGGCGGGTCAGAAGCGGCGGATCACCCGCAGCGTGTTCGTGTACAGGTCGCCGTTGCTCGTCGGGGTCTTCGGCGCGCCGTTGAGGATCGACTTGCCGCCGACGTCGGCGATGGTCGGCCCGTTCGGCGTCTTGCGGCTGGAGACGAAGCGCAGCTTCCCGTACTGGTCGGGCCCCAGGTGGATGCCGATGTGGCCGCCCAGGTCGGAGTCCTCGTCGGTGTCGAAGAAGACGGTGTCGCCGATGCGCAGCCCGTCCAGCGGCGGCACCTGGCCGGTGGCGCCCTCGGCGATCTTCACACCGGGCCCGGAGGCGGCGATGTCCTTCGACTCGCGCGGCAGGGTGCGGCCGTCGAACTGCCGGGAGCGGACCATCGGTATGCCCATGTGGTGGCCGTAGACCATCCGGACGAAGCCCGAGCAGTCGAGCTGCCCCAGGAACTCCGGCCGCGCGGCCCGGGTCTCGCCGCTCGCCTCGAAGGTCCAGTCGAGCCCCATGTACTCGTGGAAGTCGGCGCCGACCGTCCGCAGCCCGGTCACCGGGTCCGGCTTGCTGTAGCCGGACTCGCCGAGGACCCGCGCGCCCTGGAGGGCGGGGTCGGTGACGGTGGGGGCGTGGGGCCGGTACATGCAGGAGTACGCGAGGACGTCCGGCGAGGTGTCGCCCGCCCAGGCGCGGATCCGCTGCTCGGTCTCGGGGGTCCAGTCGCCGGAGAAGGGCTCGGGGAGGACCCGTACCCAGGTGTCGTGGCCGATCAGGGGCGCGTCGGGCCAGGTGGCCGCGTCGATCCGGAAGTCGTAGACGCGGGCCTGCGGGGCCACGGTGGCGTTCAGGGAGGCGAGCCCGCGCACGCCGACGGCGCCGGTCCGGAAGACCAGGGCGGGGTCCTTCTCGGGGTCGTACACGCTGTGCTGCCAGGTGGCGGTGGGCTCCTCGACGCCGGTGCCGTGCTTCCAGGCGCGGGCGCGCAGCAGGTCGCCGGTCTTCTCGACGCGGACCCACCAGTGGTCGAAGGCGGCGAAGCCGGTGCCGACGGTGACGGCGGCGCTCAGCGTCGTCACGGCGTCCTTCAGTTCCTTCTCCAGGACGAGCTGGACGTCGCCGGAGGGCGTGACGATCAGGCGGGCGCGGTAGTGGTTGTTCACGTCCTGGGCGGCGAAGACCAGGCCGAGCGAGGCGGGCCCGCCGGCCGGCAGCCGGTCGAAGGAGAACCGCGCGGCGGCGGACACGTCGCCGAGGGCGCGGTCGGGCAGCAGGGAGAAGCGACTCGCGTTGGGGACGAGGGTGAGGGCCGCCCGGCCGTCCTCCACGAAGTAGTCGGCGGTGGTGCCGTTGTGGTGCGACCAGGTGCCGCCGCCGGGCGACTGGCCCCAGCCCGCCGCCGGGGTACGGGAGAACGGGTCGTCGACGGGCTTCGGCTGCTCCGTGAACCAGCGCTTCGGCCCGCGCAGCGTCACCGTCCGCGCCCCGGTGGTGAGCGTGGCGAGCACGCCGCGGCCGTCCGACACTTCGAGCCCGCCGGGGACGGTACGGGTGGTCAGCGCGCCCGCCGGGTGCGGGGCGAAGTGCCAGGCGTCGGTGGGGTCGACCAGCATCGGCAGCCGCGCGCCGGGGCCGGTCGGGGCGGTCGCGGCGGCGAGGGGCGTGCTCTCGGCGGCAACGGCAGCGGTGGCCGTAGCGGTAGCGGCGACCGCGGTCGGTGCGGCGGTCAGGGGCAGCGCCCCGCCCGCCGCCGTCCCGGCGAGGGCGAACAGGGCGGCTCTGCGGCTCGGTTGGAACTTCGGTGTCGACATGCGCGGTACCCCCACGGCGTGGAACGTGATGATCGTTTCGGTCGGGCGTGGGGACCCTACCCAGGGGGAGGGGTGTGGCTGTCGTACGCCGATCGCGCGGCATCGCGGGTGTGGCGAAGCGGTGCGTGTGTGCTCGGGCCTCGAGTCGTGTCAGCTCTCGTAGTGGTAACGGCACTGCGCGATCAGGACACCGTCTGCGACGACCTTGTAGATCAGCCGATGTTCGTCGTTGACGCGGCGGGACCAATAGCCCTGGAACCCGTGCTTGAGCGGTTCCGGCTTGCCGATCCCTCCGTTGCCGTTCCGGGTGATATCCGCGATGAGTGTGTTGATGCGCTTCAGGGTCTTCCGGTCCTGAAGCTGCCACCACAGGTAGTCCTCCCAGGCCCGGGAGGAGAAAGTGATCTTCAACCCGGGCCTTCAGTCGTCCGTCGCCAGCTCGCGCACGGTGCCGCCGCCATTTTCCAGCTCGTCGATGGATGCGAGCAGGCGTCGGGCGTTCGCCGGGCTGCGCAGCAGGTACGCCGTCTCCTTCAGGGACTCGTAGTCCTCAAGGGAGACAATGACGACCGGCTCGTGTCCGGCTCGGGTGATGACGATCTCCTCGCGATCGTCGGTGACGGAGTTGAGCACCTCGGCGTACCGTGCGCGCGACTCGGAATAGGTCATGGTCTTCACGATCGACCTCCTCACGTACAGGAAATTGTACGTAGTGCGGTGCGGTGAGACAAGCGCCTGAAGCCCCCGGTGGGGTGGTGTGGGTATTTTCGGTCTGGATTCATGCAAGTTCGATCAAATGGTCATCAGCTCGCCGGTGAGCATCGAGCTGTCCGTGAACACGAACTTCTCCTCCTCGCAGGAGGCGGACAAGATCTACTTCACGACCCACCACGGCAGCACCAAGAAGATCATCGGGATCCTGGACTCCAACGGCGACCTCTACATCGCCGGGCGCGTGATCACGGACCAGAAGGATCTGCGGTTCTGATCCAGCGAGTTGGCCGTTCAGGCCAGTCGTGACAGCAGGGCACCCGCGGCCGGCGGGGAGGGCGGAACCGCCTCTCCCGTCGGCCGTCTTCATTCGATCCACCCCTGCGTAGTGAGTGTGGTACGTTCCGTGACGACAATCGAAGAGAGATGACCCCGGCAGTGCGCCAACACTCCGGGGCCCGGCAACAGGAGTAAGAGCTCCCGATGCATGTCCATCGTACCGATCACGTACGTAATTTCACGGTGCTGCCCAACTGCGTCCTGCAGAATCGGCGGCTTTCCTACACGGCCCGCGGCCTTCTCGTGGACCTGCTCTCCCGCCCCGACGGCTGGCGCGAGGACGGCAGGCAGATGGCCGACCGCAGCACGCAGGGGCGGGGCACGATCCGCAAGGCGCTGAAGGAGCTGGCCGAGGCCGGTTTCTACCGGGTCGAGAAAGTCCGGCTGACCGACGGGACGTTCCGCACCCAGACCCACGTCTACGACACTCCGCAGCTGGTGGCACCGGACGTCACCCGTCCGGTCGCCGGTGCCGCGACAGCCGGTCCCGGTGACACCCCTCCCGTAAAGGACGGGCGGAAAGAACCCTCCCTCCCCGCCGCGCAGGCCGAGCACGCCGCCCCGCAGGCCGAGCGGTCCGAACAGACCGAGCCGGACGAGCAGGCCGAGCCGGACGCGCAGACGCGCGAAGCGGTCGCGATGCTGTACCGGGTGATCCGCCCCGAGCCGCGGCTCCGCCTGGGCGCGGCCGAGGCCGCCGCCCTCGCACCCCTCGTGGCCCAGTGGCTCGAACGCGGCAGCTCCGCCAGCGACTTGGCGTACGCCCTGCTGCCCGGCCTGCCCGCGCGGGTGCACTCGGCGGTGGGCGTCCTCCGCAGCCGCCTGGAGCGCAAGATGCCGCCTGCCGAGGCCCCGTCGGAGCCCTCGTCGCCGGGGCGTACGGAGCCGTCGAAGCCCTGGTACGCCGAGTGCGCCGAGTGCCACGACCCCGTACCCGAGCCGGGCATCTGCCGTACGTGCGCGGGCCTGGGCGTCCGCGAACCCGCGCCCGGCGCCTTCGCGGCGATCGCGGCTCTCGCCGCCACGGGCGCCGCCCGCGCCCGTACGGCCCTCGATGCCGCCCGGCAAGGCCCCGTGGCGGTCGCCTCGATGGCCGTGTAGCGCGGCAACCGGCCTGGCGCCGGGGCGTGCGGGCCTGTCCGGTCAGTCGGTCAGTCGGTCGTCCGGACCGGCGCGCTGGCGCGGCCCTGGGAGCGGCCGGCGAGTTCGGCGTCGAGGGTCTCCTGGGCCACGCGCATGGACTCGGCGTACACCGGGTCCTTCAGGCGCCGCCACATCTCGTCCTCGGGCACGTCCTCGACCTGGGACATCACCCACCAGATGGTGCCGAACGGGTCCTTGATCCGGCCGCCCCGCTGCCCGAAGGCGCTGTTCGTGAGCGGCGTGACGACCTGGCCGCCGGCCTCGACCGCGCGCGCGAACGCGGCGTCCGCGTCCGGGACGAACACCCGGAGCAGGCTCGGCAGGGCGGGCCAGTCGTCGTGCCGGTCGAAGGCCAGAAGGACGGTGTCGCCGACCCGGATCTCGCCGTGTCCGACGCGGCCGTCCTCGGTCCGTACCAGCGCGAGCTCCTCGCCCTCGAAGGCCCGCGTGACGAAGGCGAAGAGGGCCTCCGTGTCCTCGGTGACCACCCAGGGCGCCACGGCGGTGTAGCCGTCCGGCACGGTGTTCTTCTGCTGCTCGCTCATCGCGGTCCTCTCGCCGAACTCCGGTGTCGGCATGGACAGTAGGGAGCGAGTAGGTCGGTAGTCGGCCTAGATGACCCTTCCCGGCCGGCGTGTGGGGCGTGCGCCCCACACCCCGCCCGCGACCCCCGCCGCGGCGCTCGGAATCGCGGCGCGCCGCCCCGGTGACGTGCGGGGGACCGGCTGGTCTGGTCTTCGCCTTGATCGCCCCAAGGGATGTTCAAAGGCCGGGTCGAGCAAGGTCTGCACGAGGCCCTGTCGGCGACCGGCCTGGCCTTCGGCGTCAGCGTGCTGCCCGACGACTGCGGAGCCTGGGTCCGCATCCTCGGCAGCGACTCGCCCGCGGTCACCCGCGCGCTCCACACCGCCTGGGACGCCGCCCGCCGCCTCCTGATCGGCGCCCCGGCCCCGGACCTCCGTAAATCCTGATCCACTTTGCCCAGGGGCCCGTCAGCCCGCCCGCAGCCCGGACAGCCGCTCGGTGGCGGCCTCGATCACGCTGTCCTTCTTGCAGAAGGCGAAGCGGACCTGGCCGCGGCCGGCGGTCTGGTCGTCGTAGAAGACGGAGTTGGGGATGGCGACGACGCCGCAGCGCTCGGGGAGGGCGCGGCAGAACGCGTAGGCGTCCTTCTCGCCGAAGGGCGTGATGTCGGTGGTGATGAAGTACGTGCCCCGGGGCTGGTAGACCTCGAACCCGGCCGCCCGCAGGCCGGCGCCGAGCAGGTCGCGCTTGCGGCGCAGGCCGGCGCGGAGCTCGTCGTAGTACGAGTCGGGCAGGCGCAGCGCCTCGGCGATGGCGTACTGGAACGGGCCGGACGCCACGTACGTGAGGAACTGCTTGGCCGAGCGCACCGCGCTCGTCAGCTCGGGGCTCGCGGTGACCCAGCCGACCTTCCAGCCGGTGAAGGAGTACGTCTTGCCCGCCGAGCCGATGGTCACGGTGCGCTCGCGCATGCCGGGCAGGGTCGCGATCGGAAGGTGTTCGGCGTCGTCGAAGACGAGGTGCTCGTAGACCTCGTCGGTGACGACCAGCAGGTCGTGCTCCTGGGCGAGTTCGGCGATCGCGGTCAGTTCGGCGCGGTCGAGGACGGTGCCGGTGGGGTTGTGCGGGGTGTTGAGCAGGATCAGCCGGGTGCGCCGGGTGACCGCCGCCCGCAGCTCGTCGAGGTCGAGGCCGAAGGCGCCCTCGCGGGGACGGAGCGTGACCGGGACGCGGGTGCCGCCGGCCATGGCGATGCAGGCGGCGTAGGAGTCGTAGTACGGCTCCAGGGCGATGACCTCGTCGCCCGGTTCGAGCAGCGCGAGCAGCGTGGCGGCGATGGCCTCGGTGGCGCCGGCGGTGACCAGGACCTCGCTGTCGGGGTCGTACGCGAGGCCGTAGCGGCGCCGCTGGTGGTCGGCGATCGCGGTGCGGAGCTCGGGGACGCCGGGGCCGGGCGGGTACTGGTTGCCGCGTCCCTCGCGCAGGGCGCGGACCGCGGCCTCGCGGATCTCATCGGGACCGTCGGTGTCGGGGAAGCCCTGGCCCAGGTTGATCGCGCCGGTGCGGGTGGCGAGCGCGGACATCTCGGCGAAGATCGTGGTGCCGAACTCGGCGAGGCGGCGATTGAGCAGTGACCGTGTCATGGCGTCATCCTGGGGCGAAGCTCTGGACTTGCTCAAGTGTGCTTCGGGCGGGTCGGGGGCGGGCATCTCCCTCGCACAGCCCACGGAAGGACGAGGGCTGGAACAGACGTACGGGGGATGATATGGAAATCGTTCTGATCATCGGCATGTTCGCGCTCGTGATCATCGGCCTCAACGTGCTGGCGTTCAGCGGCCGGTCGAAGAAGCGGCGCCGGCGCAAGGGCGGCTGGGCGAGCGACGGGGGCTCCTCCTCCGGCGGTGGAGGCGGCTGCGGATCGGCCTCGTCCTGCGGATCGTCCTCGTCGTCGTGCAGTTCCTCCTCCTCGTCCTGCAGTTCCTCCTCCTCGTCGTGCGGGGGCGGCTGCGGTGGTGGCGGGGGCGGCGACTAGGAACCCCTGGCGCCGAGAGGCGCCGGCGGGTGTGGCGTGAAGCCGGCAGGTGCCGGCCGATGTGGACAACGGGCGGTGGTGGCCCCCTCGTTGGGGGATCCGCCGCCCCATGGTGGGAACCGGCGATCGAATCCTTTTGAACACGTGAACCGTGGTGCCCCCGGGGGGATGGAAACCCCCGCCAAGTTGGGCAAAAACGCTGTGGCTCGCCCACGGTTCGTGGTTCCCTCGCTGTTGAGAACATCCAGCCCTCGGACCGTGTGTGGAACCGAGCCGGCGATCCCCACTCCCGGTCGAAGACCTTCGCCGGGACGCCTCCGGCCCACTCGCCAAGTGTGTTTGCGGAGCCGACTCATGCTCACGATTCTGAAAACCTCCTACACCGATACGCGTGCGGCCGATCTGGCCTGGGCGCTGGGGCGCGAACCGCTGCCCGCGCTGGCCGTACTCGATCTCGAACTCGCCGGAGCGAAACTGCAGTTGCGGCTGCTCGGCGCCTCCCACCAAGTGCTCCTGGAGGAGGCCGACCGCTGCTGCTCGGAGACCGTCGCCTGCATGCCGGGCAGCAGCACCCCGCTGCCGCTCGGCGTGTCCAAGCGGGTGGGCGACTGGGAATACGAGTTCGCGGCCCGCGTCGAGATCCTGAACCAGGGCTCGTTCGCCGGCCGCGCGCAGGAACTGCTCGCCCTCGTCGCCGACCATCCCCACGGCCTCGCCGGGACCTTCCCCGGCTCGCCGTACGCCTTCACGGCGATGCTCGCGCAGCGCCACGAAGGCCAGGTGCGCTGGCGCACCTGGCACGCGTACCCACAGGAAGGGCGGTTGGTGGTGACGAGAACCCGGATCGGGGCGCGTATGCCCGCGATGCTCTGACGCGCGGGCGTACGCCCCAGATGCACTCGTGTGGGTGACAGTTCGCGCACGTGGCGTGACGTAGCGTTACGGGCATGATCGACCCGCCCGTGACCCTGTCGACCCTGCCCCGGCCACCCCGACAGGCGGTGCGGCCGCCTGTCCGGCCGGGCGCGGTGCGATATCCGGTCCTCGCGGTGGTCTTCGTCTGCTCCGCCTGCGGCCTGGTCTACGAGCTCGAACTGGTCGCGCTCGCCTCGTACCTGATCGGCGACTCGGTCACCCAGGCGTCCGTCGTACTGTCCGTCATGGTCTTCGCGATGGGCATCGGTTCGCTGCTCGCCAAGCGGCTGCGCTGCCGCGCCGCCGTCGGCTTCGGCATGCTCGAAGCCGGGCTCGCGCTGGTCGGCGGCGGCTCGGCGATGGCGCTGTACGCGGCCTTCGCCTGGCTCGGCCCGTCGCAGTACGTGCTGGTCGCGTTCTCGCTGGCCATCGGCGTGCTCATCGGGGCGGAGATCCCGCTCCTGATGTCGCTCATCCAGCGCGCGGAAACGGTCCGCTCACGGGGAGCGGGGGCCGAGGGCTCCCTGGCCGCGCCCCTCGGGATGCCGGGCGGGCGGCGGGGACGGCGCCGGCGTACGGGCCGGGGCTGGCCGCTGACGCCCCGTGCGCGGGCACGCCGCGGGGCGCGTCCCCCGAAGGACCCGTACGACGCGGCCGGCACGGTCGCCGACCTGTTCGCCGCCGACTACGTGGGCGCGCTGGCCGGCGGCCTCGCCTTCCCGTTCCTGCTGCTGCCCTGGCTCGGGCAGCTCACCGGCGCGCTGGTCACCGGCGCGGTCAACGCGCTCGCGGGCGGCGGGCTGGTGCTGTGGCTGTTCCGGCACGACCTCACGCCCCGCGCGCGGAAACTGCTCATCGGGGCCAACGTCTTCGTGCTCGCCCTCCTCGGCACCGCGACCGTCCTGGCCGACCCCTTCGAACAGGCCGCGCGCCGGGCCGTGTACGGCGACCGCATCCTGGTCGCCGTCCGCACCGACTTCCAGGAGGTGGTGGTCACGGGCCGGCGGGGCAGCCCGCCCGACCTGTTCCTGGACGGGCGGCTGTGGGCGGACGGCCGGGACGAGTACCGCTACCACGAGGCCCTGGTGCACCCGGCGATGAACGGCCGCCACGCGCGCGTCCTGATCCTCGGCGGCGGCGACGGGCTCGCCGCCCGCGAGGTGCTGCGCTACCCGGACGTCCGGTCCGTCACCGTCGTCGAACGCGACCCCGGCGTCGTCCGGCTCGCCCGCACCGACCCGGACCTGGCGGCGCTCAACGGGCGGGCGTTCCGGGACCGCCGGGTGACCGTCGCGTACGAGGACGCCTTCCGCCGGCTGCGCGCCGGGGGCGGGACCGGGGACGGGGGCGGCGGGGCGCGGTACGACGTGGTGATCTGCGATCTGCCGGACCCCACGACCACCGACGGCACCACCCTCTACTCGGAGGAGTTCTACGGACTCGCCGCCGGGGTGCTCGCGGACGGCGGGCGGCTCGTGACCCACGCCGGCCCCGCGGTCGCCCGGCCCGGCACGTACTGGACCGTCGACGCGAGCCTGCGCGCGGCCGGGTTCGCCACCCGGCCGTACGACATGGACACCGGCACCGGCACCGGCGACGGTGACGGCACCGAAACCGGCACGGGCACCGGCCCACGCACGACCGCGCGGGCGGGCACGGCGTCGGGTTCGGGGCCGGCGAAGGACTGGGGCTTCCTGCTCGCGGCGTACGGCGGCCGGGCCCCCGGCCTCGGACTCGCCGCGGTCGTCCCCCGCCCCCGTTCGCTCAGCCCGGCCGTGCTCGCCACGGCCGCGTCCCGCGCCGAGCGCACCCGCGCCCGCGCCCCGCGCCGGCTGTCGCCCTCCACGCTCGTGCACCCCCGCTACTGAGCCGGGCGGGGCGGCGGCAGGCCGGTGACGGCCCGGCGTGGGCGGCGGGGGAACAGGCGACGGGCGGCGCCGCGCTGAGTAGGCTCGGCTCCCATGGAGCATGAGGTGTTCGTTCCGGTCCCGGCCGAGGTCCTGCGGGCCACCCTCGCCGACCCCGCGCGGCTGGCGCGCTGCGTCCCGGGGTTCCAGCAGGACGCCGACGCGGCCGCCGGTCCGCTCGCGGGCCGGCTGAAGGTCCGGGTCGGCGGCAACACCATCACCTACCGCGGCGCCTGGCACGTCACCGAGCGGCCCGGCGGGTTCGCCGTCGAGGGCGAGGGCGCCGAGGTCCGCGGCAAGGGCACCGTGACCTGCGGGCTCACCGTGGCGCTCGGCCCGCTCGCCGGGGGCACCACGCTCGGCTTCACCGGCTCGGTCACCGCGACCGGACGGCTCGCCGACGCCGCCGAGGAGGCCCGGAACGCGGCCGGGGCCCGGATGCTCGACCGGTTCGCGGAGGCGCTGGCCGCCGTCGCGGACGTCGAGGCCGAACTGGCCGCCGAGGGCACGGGCGAGGGGACGGGCGCGGGCGTGGCTGCGGGCGCCACCGCGGGCGAGGCCACCGACGACAAGGCCACCGACGACGAGGCCACCGACGACGAGGCCGCCGTGGACGACGACGGGGTGGACGACGACGGGGTGGACGACGGCGTGGAGGAACCGGGCGGCCACACCTCGGTCTTCGACACCCCGGTCCCGCCCCCGTCCCTGGACCCCCGCGCCGACGAGGACTTCGGCAAGGACGCGGACGCCGACACCGACGCCGGGAAGAACACGGACGGCGACGGCTCCGCCCCGGCCGGCGGCCCGGCGAAGAACGGATCCCCCGCGACGCGGACGCCGCCCCGAAGAACGGCAAGCGGGACGACGCCACCGCCGGCCGGGCCGGCCGGCCGCCCGCCGAGGCCGCGCACGCCCGGCGCACGATGATCGGCCGCAGCGCCGAGGAGGTCGACCACGCCCCGCCGCGCGGCCGGTACGCCCCCATGCCCGCCGCCGAGACCTCCAGCGCCGGCGCGACCCTGCGCTGGATCGCCCCCGCCGCCGCCCTCGCGGTCGCCTCCGCCGTCGTCGTCCACCGCGCCCTGCGCCGCCGCCGCTGACCGCGCGGGGCCGGCCGGGGCGGCCGGGGCGGCCGGGGCGGAGAAGGCCGCTGAGCAGGTGAACCTTTCCGGCTGCCGCACTAGGGTCAGTGCGTGAGCAATCTGACGCGACTGACGGCCGGCGACGCCGAACTGACCATCGACCCGGACCACGGCTGCCGCATCGAGAGCCTGCGCCTCGGGGACACCGAACTGCTGGTGAGCGGCGAGCACTTCGGCTCCTTCGTGATGGTGCCCTGGGCGGGCCGGACCGAGAACGGCCGGTTCCGCGACGGCGCCGCCGTCCACCAGCTGCCCGTCCACGGGCACGCGGCGCCGCACGCCATCCACGGCACCGTCCGCGACCAGCACTGGAAGACGGCGCGGGCGACGGCCACCACGGCCGCCTTCACCACCGAACTCGGGGACCCCTGGCCGTACGCCGGAAAGGTCACCCAGACCGTGGAGCTGACCGAGGACTCGCTCACCCTCCAGCTCGGTGTCGAGGCCGCCGACGACTCCTTCCCGGCGCAGGCCGGCTGGCACCCCTGGTTCCGCCGCTCGCTGGACGGCGGCCCGGACGTCGAGATCGGCTTCCAGCCGGCCTGGCAGGAGGAGCGCGGCACGAACCACCTGCCCACCGGCCGCCGGATCGACCCGCTCCCCGGCCCCTGGGACGACTGCTTCGGCATGCCGGACGGGGTCGACGTCACCCTCACCTGGCCGGAGCGGCTGGAGCTGCGGATCACCAGCCGCGCCGAGTGGGTGGTGGTCTACGACGAGCCCGCCGACTCGGTCTGCGTCGAGCCGCAGTCCGGCCCGCCCAACGGCCTCAACACCCACCCGCGTCTCGTCACCCCGATCGACCCGCTGGAGATCGCGACGACCTGGCGCTGGCGGAGGCTCTGACCGGCTGCCGAGAGGCACGCCGGGCAGGCCTCGGGAGACAGGCCCTAAGCTCGTGAGCATGACTGACGTACGTGCTGAGCTGCTCCAGCAGATCAAGGACAAGGCCGTGGTGCACGGCAAGGTGACCCTCTCCTCGGGTCTTGAGGCCGACTACTACGTGGACCTTCGCCGGATCACGCTCGACGGTGCCGCGGCGCCGCTGGTCGGTCAGGTCATGCGCGAGCTGACCAAGGATCTGGAGTTCGACGCGGTCGGCGGTCTGACCCTGGGCGCCGACCCGGTCGCCACCTCGATGCTGCACGCCGCCGCCGCGCACGGCGAGCGCCTGGACGCCTTCGTGGTCCGCAAGGCCGCCAAGGCGCACGGTATGCAGCGTCAGGTCGAGGGTCCGGACATCAAGGGCCGCCGCGTCCTGGTGGTCGAGGACACCTCGACCACCGGTGGTTCGCCGCTGACCGCCGTCGAGGCGGCCCGCGCGGCGGGCGCCGAGGTCGTCGCCGTCGCCACGATCGTCGACCGCGCGACGGGCGCGGGCGAGAAGATCAGCACCACGGCCGGCGTCCCCTACCTCTACGCGTACGCGCTGGACGAGCTGGGCCTCGCCTGATCGGACCGCATGCCGAGACGCCGGCACATCGGGCCCCAGGGCCCGCAGGCGTCCGGTGAAGCGGGTCTGACCTGCTGTTTTGTCGAGGGGTGGAGTGTTTCACGTGAAACACTCCACCCCTTGGCGTATGCGGGGGCCGTGGGACCCGGTGCGAGAGTCTGCGAGGATAGGGGCGACGATGACGTCGCCCCAGGTCAGGGACAGCAACGCACATACCCGCACATCACAAGGAGCGGACGCATGCCCATCGCAACTCCCGAGGTCTACAACCAGATGCTCGACCGGGCGAAGTCAGGCAAGTTCGCCTACCCGGCCATCAACGTCACCTCGTCCCAGACCCTGCACGCCGCCCTGCGCGGTTTCGCGGAGGCCGAGAGCGACGGCATCATCCAGATCTCGACCGGTGGCGCCGAGTTCCTGGGCGGCCAGCACAAGAAGGACATGGTCACGGGCGCGGTCGCCCTGGCCGAGTTCGCGCACATCGTCGCCGCGAAGTACGACGTCAACATCGCGCTGCACACCGACCACTGCCCCAAGGACAAGCTCGACGGCTACGTCCGCCCGTTGATCGCCCTCTCCGAGGAGCGCGTCAAGGCCGGTGGCAACCCGCTCTTCCAGTCGCACATGTGGGACGGCTCCGCCGAGACCCTCGCCGACAACCTGGCGATCGCCCAGGAGCTGCTGCCCCGCGCCGCCGCCGCCAAGATCATCCTTGAGGTCGAGATCACCCCGACCGGCGGCGAGGAGGACGGCGTCACCCACGAGATCAACGACGAGCTGTACACCTCCGTCGAGGACGCCATCCGCACCGCCGAGGCCCTCGGCCTGGGCGAGAAGGGCCGCTACCTGCTGGCCGCCTCGTTCGGCAACGTCCACGGCGTGTACAAGCCGGGCAACGTCGTGCTCCGTCCCGAGCTGCTCAAGGATCTCCAGGCGGGCGTCGCCGAGAAGTTCGGCACCACCTCTCCGTTCGACTTCGTCTTCCACGGCGGCTCCGGCTCCACCGCCGAGGAGATCGCCATCGCCATCGAGAACGGCGTGGTGAAGATGAACCTCGACACCGACACCCAGTACGCCTTCACGCGTCCGGTGGCGGACCACATGTTCAAGAACTACGACGGTGTCCTGAAGGTCGACGGCGAGGTCGGCAAGAAGTCCACCTACGACCCGCGCACCTGGGGCAAGCTCGCCGAGGCCGGCATGGCCACGCGCGTGACCGAGGCGTGCGTCGCGCTGCGCTCGGCCGGCAACAAGATGAAGTGACGAAGCGGGGGGCGGTTCGCCTCCGCGTCCGAGGGCCCGGCACCATCACGGTGGTGCCGGGCCCTCGGCGTATCCGGGGCGGCCGGGTCATCCTTGAGGTCCGTAACGGGAAGTGAGGCATGGTGGCCGAGTTGTCTGAGTTGTCTGAGTTTGATCTCGACCGGGAGATAGACCGGCGGGGGACCTGGTCCGTCCAGTGGGACGGCACAGCCGACCGCTTCGGCGTCTCCGACCTGCTGCCGTTCACCATCTCCGACATGGACTTCGCGTCCCCGCCCGCCGTCCTCGACGCGCTGCGCGACCGGGTCGGCCACGGCGTCTTCGGCTACACCGACTGGCGGCTCGGGGACTTCCGCACGGCGGTACGGGACTGGTACGCGACCCGGTACGGCGCCGACGTCGACCCCGAGGCCATGGTCTACGCGCCCTCCGTGCTCAACCAGCTGTCCCAGCTTCTGCGCATGTGGACCGAGCCCGGCGACGGCATCGTCGTCCACACCCCCACCTACGACGGCTTCCGCAAGGCCGTCACCGGCCTCGGCCGCGAGCTGCGCGGCGTCCCGGTCGGCGACCCGGAGGCCCTGGAGCGCGAGCTGGCCCGGCCCGGCAGCCGGATGCTGCTGCTCTGCTCCCCGCACAACCCGACCGGCCGGGTGTGGACGAAGGCCGAGCTGACCGGGTTCGCCCGGCTGGCCGAGCGGTACGGCGTCGCCGTCGTCAGCGACGAGATCCACGCCGACATGACCGGTGCCGGTCACCGTCACGTGCCGTGGACCGAGATCGCACCAGCGGGTCCGGGCCGGCGCTGGGCGCTGATCACCTCCGGCACCAAGGCGTTCAACTTCCCCGCGCTCTCCGGCTCGTACGGCTTCCTCGGTGACCCGGCCGACCGCGCCGCGTTCGTCCAGCGGATGGAGACCGGCGAGGGCCTGGCGTCCCCGGCGGTCCTCTCCCTCACCGCCCACATCGCCGCCTACCGGCACGGCGCGCCCTGGCTGGACGCGCTGCGCGCCTACGTCGCCGGGACGATGGAGCTGGTCCGGGGGCGCCTCGCCGACGGGCTGCCCGAGCTGGGCTGGACCCCGCCGCAGGCCGGCTACCTGGCCTGGATCGACCTGCGCCCGCTGGGCATCGACAGCCCCGAGCGGGAGGCCGCGCTCCAGGAGGAGCTGGTGACCCGGGAGAAGGTCGCGATCATGCCGGGCGGCACGTACGGCACCCCGGGCTTCGTCCGTCTGAACCTCGGCTGCCCGCGGGCCAAGGCCGAGCGGGGCGTGGACGCGCTGGTCCGGGCGGCCAACCGGCTGCGGGGCTGACGGCCCCGGCCCCTCCGCGAACGCCCGGCCCCTCCGCGAACGCCCCGGCCCCTCCGCGAACGCCCCCGGCCGAGTCCGGGAGGCGGTCGCCCGGCTGCGAATCCGGGCCCGCCAGGGGAGCATGCAGGCATGGCCAACGGCGACGGCGCGGGAGCAGCGGGTACGGGGGCGGTGCCGGGCCCGGGCGGCCGCGGCGGCGCGGGCGGTGTCCGGCTCTCCTCCGGGACCGGGCGGTGGATCGTGGTCACCACGGTCCTCGGCTCGGGCATGGCGATGCTCGACTCCACCGTCGTCAACGTCGCCCTGCCCCACATCGGCGAGTCCCTGGGCGCCGACCTGGCCGCCCTCCAGTGGACCGTCAACGCCTACATGGTCACCCTCGCCGGCCTGATCCTGCTGGGCGGTTCGCTCGGCGACCGCTACGGGCGGCGGCGGGTGTTCGTCATCGGGGTGGTGTGGTTCGCGGCGGCCTCGCTGCTGTGCGGCATCGCCCCGACCTCCGGCATCCTCATCGCGGCCCGCGCCCTGCAGGGCGTCGGCGGGGCGCTGCTCACGCCGGGCTCGCTCGCGCTGATCCAGGCCAGCTTCCGCGCGGACGACCGGGCCCGGGCGGTCGGCCTGTGGTCCGGGTTCGGCGGGGTGGCCGGGGCGATCGGGCCGTTCGTCGGCGGCTGGCTGGTCGACGGACCCGGCTGGCGCTGGGTGTTCTTCCTGAACATCCCGCTCGCGCTGATCTGCGTGCCCGTCGCGCTGCGGCACGTCCCCGAGTCCCACGACGGGACCGCGCACGGCCGGTTCGACGTGTCCGGCGCGGTCCTCGGCGCGTCGGCGCTCGCGCTCGTGACGTACGCGCTGATCGCCCGGGTCTGGTGGGCGGGAGCGGCCGGGATCCTGGTCGGCGCCTGGTTCGTGCTGGTGGAGCGGCGGCGCGGCGAGACCGCGATGGTGCCGCCGTCGATCTTCCGCTCCCGGACGTTCACCGCGATCAACCTGGTGACGCTGTGCGTGTACGCGGCGTTCAGCGGCTTCTTCTTCCTGGCCGCGCTCCAGCTCCAGGTCGTGTCCGGCTACTCGGCCCTCGGCGCCGGGACCGCCCTGCTGCCGACGACGGTCCTGATGCTGCTGCTGTCGGCGAAGTCCGGCGAGCTGGGCGAGAAGACCGGGCCCCGGCTGCCGCTGACGATCGGGCCGCTGCTGTGCGCGGCGGGCATGCTGCTGATGCTGCGGGTCGGCCCGAACGCCGCGTATCTGACGGACGTCCTGCCCGCGCTGCTGGTCCTCGGCCTGGGCATGGTCACGCTGGTGGCGCCGCTGACGGCGACCGTCCTCGCCTCCGTGGACGTCTCCCGGGCGGGCCTGGCCAGCGGCATCAACAACGCGGCGGCCCGGGCGGCGGGCCTGATCGCGGTGGCCGCGCTGCCGCTGCTCGCGGGCATGGGCCCGGAGGCGTACCGCTCGGCGGTCCAGTTCGACGCGGCGTTCGGGCGGGCGATGACGATCTGCGCGGGCGTCCTGGTGGCGGGCTCGCTGCTCGCCTGGTTCACCCTGCGCACCCCGTCGAAGACGGAGCTGCGGCCTGAATGCCAGGTGCACTGCGGGGTCGGCGCCCCGCCGCTGGACCCGGGCGAGGTGACGGGGGCGGGAAGGGCCCCGGGCCCGGCCTGAGCGGTGTGCCCGGCCGGACCGGGGCCGTTCCCGGGAGCGCTGGTCGGGAGGGTCCTCAGCCGTGCAGCTCGGTGTACGCCTCGTCGCTGCTGTCCTTCAGGAACTGCCAGCAGCGCTCGTGCTCGTCCGTCTCGCCGATGTCGCCGGCGGCGCGGGCCAGCGCGGCGAGGCAGCGCAGGAAGCCGCGGTTGGGGACGTGGCTCCACGGCACCGGGCCGTGGCCCTTCCAGCCGGAGCGGCGCAGGGCGTCGAGACCGCGGTGGTAGCCGGTACGGGCGTACGCGTACGACTCGATCACGCGTCCGCCCGCGTAGGCGTCGTCGGCCAGCGTGGCCCAGGCGAGCGAGAAGGTGGGGTACCGGGCGGCCACGTCGGCGGCGGTCGCGGAGCCCTCGTTCAGCAGCCGGGTGGCGTCCGTGTACTCGGCGTTCTCCGGCAGCAGGGTCGGGTTCGGGCCGCCGAGCAGGTTCTTGTGCGAAGGGGTCGTCATGGGGGAAGTCTGCCACCGGGCCGAGGGGTCCCGGGCCGGCCACGAGCACGTCACCCCGCCCCTCGTACCCCGCCCGTCTCGCCGTCCGCCGGAACCCTGCACCGCCGGAGCCCGTCCTTCCCCCACAGGGGACGGATGTTCGAGCGTGTTCGAGCGGCGGATAGCATCCCCGGGACCGCGAGTCAGGGGGAATCCGTCGTGGGAACCAGAGGGCGGGGCCGTCAACCAGGACGGAACGCCACAAATCGCAGAGCCGGAACGGAAGCCAGGGCGGGAGGCAGGGCCGGAGCCAGGGCGGGGAGCGGGGCAGGGCGGCGAGCCGGAGCGCGGGCCGGACGCAAGGGCGGGCGCGTGCGCGTCGGCCGGCTGCTGTCCGTGGTCGGCCTGGCCGTCGTCGCGCTCGGCGGCGGCGTCGGGCTCGCCCACTACCAGTCACAGCGCACGGACACGGCCGCGGCCGCGACGCGGACCACCGCGCCCGAGACCGATGCGCCGACCCCGGAGAAGACCACGGCGAAGCCGACCCCGACGAAGACCGTGAAGCCCACGCCGACGAAGACGGTCAAGCCGCCCCCGAAGAAGACCGAGGTGCCGCTGTCCGGCCCCGGCACCTTCACCACGGCCCAGGCGTCCGGCGCGGTCGTCGGCACCGGGGGCACCCTGCGCCGCTACCGCGTCCAGGTCGAGGACGGCGTCGACGTGTCCGCGCACCAGGCCGCCCAGGAGATCCAGGCGATCCTGGCGCACCCGCGCGGCTGGGCGGCGCACGGCCGCGGCCGGTTCCAGCTGGTCTCCTCGAACGCCGACTTCGTCATCCGGATCGCCACGCCCGCCACCGCCGACAAGCTCTGCCTCGCCAACGGCATGGACACGCACGGCGAGCTGAACTGCGAGACCACCTCGGGTGTCGTGGTCAACCTCAAGCGCTGGATGACCGGCTCGCCGACCTTCGCGGGCCCGCCCTCCGAGTACCGGCACCTGATCATCAACCACGAGGTCGGGCACGAGATCGGCCTGCGGACGCACATGAGCTGCCCGGGTCCGGGCAAGCCCGCGCCGGTCATGATGCAGCAGATCAAGGGGCTGCACGGCTGCGTCTCGAACGCGTATCCGTATACCGAAGGGGGGAGCTACATCACTGGTCCGCTCGTGTCATGATGCGCGTGGGAGCACGTGCGACGACGCACGCCTCCTGAGGGGACCGGGGCTCCCGAGCCGGACGTCACGGACGGTCCGGACGAGGGGAGCGGACCGCTACCCGGTAGTTCGTATCGAGGAGACAGAAATGTCAGCCTTCCCAGGTTCCCCCGATCACTCCGGAGCCGGTGCGGTCGCCGCAGCCGACGCGCCGAACCTCGACTTCGCGGGCACGACGCCCTACGAGGACTACGTCCAGGCCGACGTCCTCACCCACCTCCAGCACCTGCGCTCCGACGACCCGGGCGAGATGGTCTTCCTGGTCACCACCCAGGTCATGGAGCTGTGGTTCACCGTGATCGTGCACGAGTGGGAGACCGCGAGCCGCGCTCTGCGCGGCGACGACGTCCCCGTCGCGATGGACGCGCTGAAGCGCTCCGTACGCGAACTGGAGGCGCTGAACCACTCCTGGCGGCCGCTCGCCCACCTCACCCCCGCCCAGTTCAACTCCTACCGCGGCGCGCTCGGCGAGGGCTCCGGCTTCCAGTCGGCGATGTACCGGCGCATGGAGTTCCTGCTCGGCGAGAAGTCGGCGTCCATGCTGGTGCCGCACCGCGGCGCCCCGCGCGTGCACGCCGAGCTGGAGAAGGCCATCCAGGAACCGAGCCTGTACGACGAGACGCTGCGGCTGCTCGCCCGGCGCGGCCTGCCGGTGCCCGCCGAGGTCCTGGAGCGCGACCCGGCGCAGCGCTACGAGCCGTCCGCCGAGGTCGAGCGGGTCTGGGCCGGCATCTACGCCGACCCCGACCAGAACGCCGAACTCGTCCGCCTCGGCGAGGCGTTGAGCGACGTCGCCGAACTCGTCTGGCGCTGGCGCAACGACCACCTGGTGGCCACCCGGCGTGCCATGGGCGCGAAGACCGGGACCGGCGGCTCGGCGGGCGTAGCCTGGCTCGAAAAGCGGGCGCAGAAGAATGTGTTCCCCGAGTTGTGGACGGCGCGCAGTCATGTCTGAGACCAGGACGACCGAGACCACCGACATCCCCGAGACCGGCGGAACGTCCGGGACTTCGGGGCTCCTCGATTCCCCTTCCTCGCTTGAAGAGAAGGCCGCCGGGCTTGACGCGGCCGACGAACTCGCCAAGCACCGCGAGAAGTTCGTCCTCGACGACACCGTCTACCTCGACGGCAACTCGCTCGGCGCGCTGCCCGCGCACGTCCCCGCCCGGGTGGCCGACGTCGTCGCCCGCCAGTGGGGCGACCTGCGCATCCGTTCCTGGGGCGAGTCGGGCTGGTGGACCGCGCCGGAGCGGATCGGCGACCGGATCGCCCCGATCGTCGGCGCCGGCGAGGGCCGGATCGTGGTCGGCGACTCGACCAGCGTGAACGTCTTCAAGGCCGTCGTCGCGGGCACCCGCCTGGCCGGCGAGGGCCGGGACGAGATCCTGGCCGACGCGACGACGTTCCCGACGGACGGCTACATCGCCGAGTCCGCCGCCCGTCTCACCGGCCACCGGATCACGTTCCTCGACCCGGACGAGATCCCTGCCGCCGTGTCCGAGCGGACCGCCCTCGCGCTGGTCAACCACGTCGACTACCGCAGCGGCCGGCTCCGCGACCTGCCCGGTCTGACCGCCGCGCTGCACGCGGCGGGCGCGCTCGCCGTCTGGGACCTGTGCCACAGCGCGGGCGCGCTGCCGGTCGGCCTCGACGAGCACGGTGTGGACCTCGCGGTCGGCTGCACGTACAAGTACCTGAACGGCGGCCCCGGTTCGCCCGCGTACCTGTACGTCGCCGAGCGCCACCAGGACCGGTTCGACTCGCCGCTGCCGGGCTGGAACTCGCACGCCGACCCGTTCGGCATGACCCCCGCCTACGAGGCGGCCGAGGGCGCGGTGCGTGGCCGCGTCGGCACCCCCGACATCCTGTCCATGCTGGCCCTGGAGGCCGCCCTGGACGTGTGGGACGGGGTGCGGATCGAGGACGTACGGGCCAAGTCCCTGGCCCTGACGGACTTCTTCCTGGAGTGCGTACGGGCCTACGCCCCCGTCGGCCGGGTCGCGTCGGCGACCCCCGAGGCGCACGAGGAGCGCGGCAGCCAGGTCGCGCTGCGCTGCGCCGAGGCGCCCGCCGTCATGGACGAGCTGATCCGGCGCGGGGTGGTGGGCGATCTGCGCCGCCCCGACGTCCTGCGGTTCGGATTCACGCCGCTGTACGTGGGATTCGCGGACGTGGAGCGCGCGGCGCGGGTGCTCGGCGAGGTACTTCGGGATATTCCTGCGGCATAGTCCGATTCCTCGCGCGATCCCCTGATCACGGGGGCGGTACGCCTGATACCGTCCCCGCTGATCGGGCCGATCGGCCCCGCCCGAGGAGAGGTTGGAAGCTGATGGACCCCGCCGCGCGCGACGCAGCCGAAGAGGCTTCCGCCCTCTCCCATCCGGCCGTCGCGCCGGACGCCACCGGCGCGTACGGCCCGCATCCCGACCAGGTCGTCGACTTCTTCGCCCCGCGCGACGGCAGGACCTCCGCACCGCTCGTCGTCGCCCTGCACGGCGGCGTCTGGCGGACCCCGTACGACCGGCACCACCTCACCCCCTTCACCGACTTCCTCGCCCGCCGCGGCTTCGCCGTGGCCAACGTCGAGTACCGGCGCGGCAGCGACCTCCCGCGCCAGGGCGGCGCCGCCCCGGTCGCCGGGCGCTGGCCCGAGACCTTCGACGACATCGCCACCGTGATGGACGCGCTCCCCGAACTCGCCGCCGCCCACCTGCCGCAGGCCGATCCGCGCCGCATCGTGCTGACCGGGCACTCGGCCGGCGGCCACCTCGCCCTGTGGGCCGCCGCCCGGCACGTCCTGCCGGCCGGCTCCGCCTGGCGGCTGCCCGCGCCGCCCGAACTGCGCGGCGTCGTCGCCCTCGCCCCGATCGCCCACTTCGGCCGCGCGGTGGAGCTGGACATCTGCGGCGGCGGAGTGACCGAATTCCTCGGCGGTACGGAGCAGTCGGAGGCCCGCGCGCCCTTCGCCGACCCGGCCGTCCTGCTGCCGACCGGCATCGCCACCACCGTCGTCCAGGGCCGCGAGGACAGCGTCGTCCCGGTCGCCGTCTCCGAGGCGTACGTGACGGCCGCGGCCGCGGCGGGGGAGACGGTCGGCTTCACGCTCCTGGAGGACGTCGGCCACTTCCCGCTGATCGACCCGGCGGCGGACGCGTGCGCGGTGGTCGCGGAGGAGATCGCGCAACTGGCCTGGTAGCCGGCGCGCCCGGTGGTCGCGGGACGGGGGCGCCCGGTGGCCTTGGGCCGGGGGCGCCCGGTGGCCTTGGGACGGGGGCGGGTAGTCCTCAAGGGGGAGGCCGTGGAATCCGTACACAGCCGGACGACCCCGGCGCGCGGCCTCCGTACCGTGGACGTGTGACTTCGACCCGGACCACCCCGTCCCCCACCCTCGTCGACCGCAGCCCCGAGGTGCGGATGACGCTCGACGCGTTCGGCGGTCTGCGCGCCGATCTCTTCCAGAACGCCTTCGCCTACCGGCCGTTGCCCCGCATGAGGCCGGCAGGCGGCGCGGCCCGCCTGCTGTCCGAGCGGACCCGGATACACCTGGGCCTGTTCCCGCATGCCGTCGTCATGGTCCTCGCCGTGATCGTCTTCGGTATCGGGTACGGCGTCGCCGGCAACGCCGGCCCGCTCGCCCTCTTCGTCTCCTGCGCGCCCGCCGGGATCGTGCTGCTCACCCTCGTGCGGCCGGTCATGGCCTTCTGGGCCTCGCTCCTCACCGCGCCGTTCATCGGGTTCTTCACCGGCTGGGACGGCTGGCCCTGGTCGCGGAACGCCTTCGCCGCCCATCTGGTCGTCCTGGCCGTGGTCGCCGCCCGCACCCGGCCCCGGGCGGCCTGGTGGATGTGGGCGGCGACGGCGGTCTGCACGCTGTTCATGGAGATGTTCCTCGGGGTCGGGACCGGCTCCGACTCGGTGCCGTTGCTGTTCGTCTCGGCGCTGGCCCTGCTCGCCGTCTCCGTCATCCAGATCCGCCGCGACGCCAAGCGCCAGGTCACCGCCGAGAAGACCGTCACCGCCGTCGAACGCTCCAAGCGCACCGTCCTCGAAGAGCGCACGACCATCGCCCGCGAGCTGCACGACGTCGTCGCCCACCACATGTCGGTGGTCGCGATCCAGGCCGAGGCCGCCCCGTACCGGGTCGAGAACCCGCCGCCGGAGCTGGAGGCCGCCTTCGTCACCATCCGCGAGAACGCCGTCGCCGCCCTCTCCGAACTGCGCCGCATCCTGGGCGTCGTCCGGGCCGAGGACTACGAGGCCCCCGACGCGCCGCAGCCCACCCTCGCCGACCTCGACGACCTGATCGCCAACGTGCGCGAGGCCGGCCTTGAAGTGACCCGGACGGTGACCGGCGCGCGCCGCGAACTGCCGCAGGGCGTCGAGCTGTCCGCGTACCGGATCGTGCAGGAGGCGCTGTCGAACGTGCTGCGCCACGCGCCCGGCGCCGCCGCCACCGTGGAGGTGTCGTACGTGCTCGGCGGCCTCGGCCTGCGGATCGCCAACGGCCCCGCGCGCGGCCTGACGAAGCCCTCGCCGAGCACGGCCGGCGCGGGCCACGGCATCACCGGGATGCGGGAGCGGGTCGCCATGCTCGGCGGGGAGATGACCGCCGGGGAGTCCGAGGACGGCGGCTACGAGATCGCGGTCTTCGTGCCCGTGGCGCGTGTGGAACAGCGCGACGACGAGGGCGCGCACGAGGCAGAGGAGTCCCGGCCGTGATCCGTGTCCTGATCGTCGACGACCAGATCATGGTCCGCGAGGGTTTCTCCGTCCTGCTCGGCGCCATGCCGGACATCGAGGTGGTCGGCGAGGCCGTCAACGGCCGCGAGGCCGTCGAGCGGGTCGCCGCCCTCCACCCCGACATCGTCCTCATGGACATCCGCATGCCGGAGATGAACGGCATCGACGCCACCCGCGAGATCGTCGCCGCCGACGAGGACGCCAAGGTGCTGGTCCTGACGACGTACGACCTGGACGAGTACGTGTACCAGGCGCTGCGCGCCGGCGCCTCCGGCTTCCTGCTCAAGGACGCCTCGGCCCGGCAGCTCGCGGACGGCGTCCGGGTGGTCGCGGCCGGCGAGGCGCTGCTCGCGCCGACCGTCACGAAGCGGCTGATCACCGAGTTCGCCCGGTCGGCGGCGGGCGGGCCGCGCCCGCCCGCGACGGCCCGGATCGGCGAACTGACCGAGCGCGAGACGGAGGTCCTCGTGCTCATCGCGCAGGGCCTGTCGAACGCCGAGATCGCCGACCATCTCGTCGTCGCCGAGTCCACCATCAAGACGCACGTCAGCCGCGTCCTGGTGAAGCTGGGCCTGCGCGACCGGACGCAGGCGGCGGTCTTCGCGTACGAGGCACGGCTGGTGCGCGTGGGGGAGTGACCCGCGCGTTCGCGTCCGTAGAGCCGCAGACGGGCCGGCATCAGTGAAGGCCCGGGCCGGGGGATCTCCACCCCTGGTCCGGGCCTTCACCGGTGCCGGCACCGGATGCCGTAACAGCGCCGGTCCCAGGCTCAGTTCCGGATGTCCCGGCGACGCAGTCCCACCAGGCCCGCCGTGACCAGCGCCGCCGCGAGGGCCGTCAGGGCGAGGACCGGCGTCCAGGCCATCTCCGGGCCCGGCACCTTCGGCAGGTGCCCGTACGGGGAGAGGTCGAGGACCACCTGGGGCAGGTTGAGCGCGGGGCCGACCCAGCCGAGCGCCAGGAACAGCCCGGCGACGCCCCACCCGGCGGCCGCGGCCTTCGGGAACGCTCCCCACAGCAGCACCGCGAGCCCGGCGAGCGTCCAGATCGCCGGCAGCTGGACGAGCGCGGCGCCGAGGATCGGGCCGAAGTCCTTCCCGTACGTCGTGGCGAGGCCGAGCCCGCCGAGCAGCATGATCAGCGCCGAGCCGCCGAACGCGATCACCAGGTGCCCGGCCGCCCAGCGCAGCCGGCCGACGGGCCCGGCGAGCAGGGGTTCGGCCCGCCCGGAGGTCTCCTCGCCGTGCAGCCGCAGGACGGAACCGACCGCGAACAGCGACGCGACCATGCCGAGCATCCCGACCATCGTCGCCAGGAAGGCGTCGGTGAGGGCGCTCTGCCCGCCCATCCGTTCGAAGATCTCGCGGGCCTGCTCGTTGTCGCCGACGATGTCCACGGCGCCGCCGACGATCCCGCCGAAGACCAGTCCGGCGACGAGGAAGCCGGCCGACCAGCCGAAGAGAGTGCCGCGCTGGAGGCGCCAGGCGAGCGCGCCGGTGGTGGCGAGCCTGCCCTCGGCCGGGCCGGGACGGGTGGGCAGGAAGCTCATGCCGACGTCGCGGCGGGCGGTCAGCCCGTACGCCACCGCTGTCTGGACGACGACGGCGGCGGCGATGAGCAGCAGCACCCACCACCGTTCGCCGGCGAACGCGCGGACGTGCTGGGCCCAGCCGATGGGGGAGAGCCAGGTCAGGACGGAGTCGCCGGAGGCGGAGCCGGCGTCGCCGGCCGCGCGGAGCACGAAGGCGAGGCCGAGCAGTCCGCCGGTCGCGCCCTTGGCGAGCCGGGCGCTCTCGGTGAGCTGGGCGACGATCGCGGCCATGCTCGCGAACACCATGCCGGTGCCGCCGATGGCGAGGCCGAGCGCGAGCGCGCCGGCGAGGCCCTGGCCGGCGAGACCGGCGGTGACGAGGAGCGCGACGGCGGCGTTCGCGGTGAGCGCGGTGAGGAGGGCGGCGGTCAGCGGGGCGCGGCGGCCGACGGCGCAGGCCGAGAGCATCTCCTGGCGGCCCGACTCCTCCTCGTCGCGGGTGTGCCGGACGACGATGAGCAGGCTCATCACGGCGGCGAGGACGGCGGCGAAGGTGCCGAAGCGCCAGGCGACGAGGCCGCCGAGGGAGTCGTCGAGGACCGGGCCGTAGAGCGAACGCATCGAGCTGTTCGCGGTCATGGAGGCGGAGAGTTCGGCGCGCTGCGCGGCCGTCCCGTACAGACTGCCGAGGGAGCCCGGCCCGCTGGCCACCAGGCCGCCGGTGATCAGGACCCAGAGCGGGATCATCAGCCGGTCGCGGCGGAGCGCGAGCCGGGTGAGGGGGCTGGTGCCGGTGAGGGTCGGGCTGCCGCTGGTGGCGCTCATGACGCGGGCACCTCTTCCCCGTCCGTGTCTGTGTCCGCGTAATGGCGGAGGAAGAGTTCCTCCAGGGTGGGCGGGGTGCTGACGAGGCTGCGGACGCCGGACTCGGTGAGCGAGCGCAGGACGGCGTCGATCTTGTCGGTGTCGACCTGGAGGCGGACGCGGTGGCCCTGGACGTCGAGGTCGTGGACGCCGGGGAGGCGGGTGAGGCCGTTGGGCGGGCCGGCGAGTTCGGCGACGACGCTGGTGCGGGTGAGATGGCGCAGCTCGGCCAGCGAACCGGACTCGACGGTGACGCCCTTGCGGATGATGCTGACCCGGTCGCAGAGGGTCTCGACCTCGCTGAGGATGTGGCTGGACAGCAGGACGGTGACGCCGCGCTCGCGCGCCTCGTCGACGCAGTCCTGGAAGACCTCCTCCATGAGGGGGTCGAGGCCGGAGGTGGGTTCGTCGAGGACGAGCAGGTCGACGTCGGCGGCGAAGGCGGCGACGAGGGCGACCTTCTGGCGGTTGCCCTTGGAGTAGGTGCGGCCCTTCTTGGTGGGGTCGAGCTCGAAGCGCTCGATCAGCGCGGCGCGCCGGGCCGGGTCGAGGGGGCCGCGCAGCCGGCCGTACAGGTCGATGACCTCGCCGCCGGTGAGGTTGCGCCAGAGGGTGACGTCGCCGGGGACGTAGGCGAGGCGGCGGTGCAGCTCGACGGCGTCGGTCCAGGGGTCCTTGCCGAGGAGGCGGACCGTGCCGGAGTCGGCGCGCAGGAGCCCGAGGAGGACGCGGATGGTGGTGGACTTCCCGGAGCCGTTGGGGCCGAGGAAGCCGTGGACCTCGCCGGTCTCGACGTGGAGATCGAGGCCGTCCAGTGCCTTGGTGCGGCCGAACGCCTTGTGGAGTCCGGCGACGCTGATTGCCTTCGTCATGTTTCTGAACGTACGCTTGTTTCACAAACTTGTGAAGTTAAGGAAGCGTAAAAAGTGGGTGAGATAGTGGAAGGCATGACTGACCGCATAGAGGACCGGGACCGGGACCATGACCGCGACGCTGCGCCCCAGGCCGACGCCGAGAGCGCGCGCTTCGTGGAGCGGTTCGCGTCCGAACTGACCCAGGCCGGCATGCAGCGCATGGCGTCCCGCGTCTTCGCGGCCCTGCTCGTCTCCGAGGAGGGGGCGATGACCTCGGCGGAGCTGTCGGAGCGGCTGCGGATCAGCCCGGCCGCCGTCTCCGGGGCGATCCGCTACCTGTCCCAGGTCGACCTGGTCGGCCGGGAGCACGTACCGGGCTCGCGCCGCGACCGGTACGTGCTCCACAACCACATCTGGTACGAGTCGTTCATGCGCCGCGACCAGCTGCTCACCCGCTGGGGGACCATGATGCGGGACGGCGCCCAGATCATCGGCCCGGACACGGCGGCGGGCCGCCGGGTCGCGGAGACGGCGGAGTTCTTCGACTTCCTGCACGACGAGCTGATGAGCATCCTGGACCGCTGGCAGGCCAAGAAGGAAGCGCAGCGGACGGCGGCTACCGGAGCGGAGTGACGGGCGGGACCGGGGAGTCCGGCGGGGTCGGGGAGTCCGGCGGGGCGGACGGGGCCGATGGGGCCGACGGCGGGGCCAGCCGCTCCAGGAGCGCGTTGAATCCGGGCGTGCCCGCTTCGAGATACAGGTCCATGGGCCACAGCGCGCGGCCGTCCGCCCGGGTCATGACGACCGGACTCCCGTCGACGGCCAGGTCGAGCCAGCCGCGCAGCTCCAGCGAACCGGTCGGCGCGTCCGGCAGGTTGTACGGCAGGAGTCGGAGCAGTCCCTCGGGCCGGTCGTCGGGCCCGCCGTGCGCGGGGAAGACGGCGAGGAACGGCGCGCTGCTGCCTTGGTGGCCGAGGAGGACGTAGCGCTTCGGTACGGGGACGGGCGCGGCGGCCGCGCGGGCGAAGAGGCGGACGGCCGGACGGCCGGAGCGCACGAACCGGATGCCGTTGACGACGGTCCCGATCAGGACGAACGCACAGCCGAGCCGTATCTGGAAGCCCTCTTCGAACCAGGCCGCCGCCACCATGAAGGGCGCTGCGACCAGGCCTATCAGGAAGGCGGACAGCCCGGAGGCGCGGCGCAGGGTGGGCACCCGCCACCACGGGACGCCCTGCCGGAAGTCCGGCTCGGGGCGGCGCGGCCGGCGGGGGCGCTTGCCGGTCCAGACCCGGGAGGCGAGGAGGGCGTACGTGACCTCGGGGGCGGGCGCGGGCGTGTGTCCCGCCGGAGCCGCGAGTGGTACCGGTCCGAGCGGCACCGGCCCGAGCCGCCGCAACCGCCGGCGCCGGACGAAGCTCACGGTGCCGCCGACAAGCCCGACGAGCAGCGCGAGCATCCCGCCGAGCTCCATCATGACGACGCTGTCCTCGGCGTCCGATATGTAGTCTCCCCGCTCGACCACGGGGTAGATCTCGCCCTTCCACGGCCCGTACGAGACGACGAAGGCGCTGTCCCACCGGTAGGCGTCCGGGTCCGCGTCGTCGGCGCACCGGAACGGGCCGGTCCGCGTCACTCCGTCGAAGGGGTCCTGCCAGGTGACCGTGCAGCTGTGGTCGGGCCGCACGCTGCGGATCGTGACATCGACAGCCGGATCGTTCCGGGCGGCCTGCTCGAACCAGATGCCGGTGCCGAGGACGGCCGCGCTCAGCAGGACGACCCAGCGCCACACCCCTGTGCGCCGTCGCCGTGATGCCGTTGGAGGTGCGGCCTTCCGCAGGGACACGCCCGGCGGGAGGGAGCCGGCCTGCGGCTGGACCGGTACCGGACGGCCGAGCAGACCCCCTTCGGTCGCCCAGCCGACCGTCAGCCGCCGGGCACGCGCGCCGCGTACGGGCGCCGTCCAGACCAGCGAACCGCCGCCCGGCTGGGACAGCACGCCGCCCCGGAGCGGATCGCCGCACCACCACATCACGCCGCTCGCGTCGGGCTGGGCGAGGTCGTAGCGCTGCTGGATCGTACGGATGACCAGGGGGAAGGCGCTCCCGGTCGCCGGGTCGCCCAGCACGATCTTCGCCGCGAACGTCCCGCGCGGGACGATGAGGGCGGGATACGCGATCCACGGCCCGGCGTCGAGGGCGTGCCGCATCCGCCGGGCGGCCGCCAGGGAGAAGAGCCCCAGCACGATCGCGAGCACGCCGACCATGACACAGCCGGTGGCGACGTCCCCGCCGAGCCCGTCGTCGCCCAGGGTGGCGAACAGGACCGCCCCGGCGATGACCGAGAGCGCCCCGCCGCCGGCCGACTGCCGGGCCCGCGCCTGGTAGGCGGCGAGCGCGGCCTTCGTCTCCGGCAGGTCGAGCGCTGTCGCTCTGTGCGTGTCGCCGGTGCTTTCCGAACCTTCCGACATCAAGACCCCCCACGGCCTCACGGGGCCAGTGGGAAGGAGGCCCCCCTGGGGCGGAGCCTACGGAGGGGCCACACTCGGACAGAGGGCGGGCCACACCAGAAACCCACCCGACACGCCCACCCCAAGGACCCCGCTCTACCCCGCCCCCGTCACCCCGACTCCGCGACCGCCCTCTCCTCTGCTCCCTCCGCTCCCTCAAGTCCGTCCAGCAACCCCCGCTCCGTCGCCTCCTGGACCATGAACTGCCGGACCGCCGGGCGGCGTACCGGCGTCGTCCAGATCGGCCGGTCGCCGCTCGACCGGGCCAGGACTCCGCCCCGTAGCGGATCACCGCACCACCCCATCACGCCGTCGGCGGCCGGCTTCGCCAGATGCGGACGCTGCGTCCTGACGTACAGCGGCAACGTCTCCCCGGTGGCCGGGTCGCCCAGCACGACGACCACGTTGCGCACCCCGCTCGTCAAGAGAACCGCCGGATACGCGTTCCACGGCCCCGCCGCCAGGACGCGCCGCATCCGGCGTGCCATGACCAGCCCACCGAGCCCCCTCAAGGTGGCGATCCCGCCGAGCAGGATGAGCGGGATCGGCAGATCCGACCCCGGGCCGTACGAGGTGCCGTACCGCAGCCACTCGCCGAGCGCCCACACGGCCGCGCCGGCCACCGCCGACGCGTACGCCCGCGCCCGGTACCGGGCCAACGCGCGCGCCGTCTCCGGCCGGCCGAGCGCCACCCCTCGCGTCCCGTCGTCCCGCGCCCCGTCCCCGTACGCCTCGTCCGTCACGATCCCCACCCCACCTCGCACACCCCACCCCACACACCGCAACCCACACACAGCCACACCCCGTACGTCCGCCGGCCGGACCCCCGGCCCGGCCCTGGGCCCCGGCTACCGGCTCCCCACCGGCCCCGCCGCCCCCACCGGCACCGTCAGCCCCCACGCCGCCTCCCGTACCGCCCAGGTCCGCCGGGTCACCGGCCCCGACACCGTCGCGTCGGCGCGGTAGCGGAAGTCCGGGCCCGCGACCGAGAGCGTCCGGACGGCGGTGTGGACCGCCGGGGCGTCCGCCGGGACCAGCGTCAGCGCCGCGAGCCCGCCCTCAAGCCCCGTCGCGCTCAGCCCCTCCACCGGCGTGTCCAGGTCGCAGAGCACCACCCCGTCCGCCTCGATCCGCAGCCGGTGCGTCCGTACCGCGAGCCCGGCCGGCACCGGCGGCCGCACCAGCGTCCGTACCAGCGAGCGACAGGTGTCCCACATCGTCGGCTGGGCCGGTACGAGCGTCCGCGCCGCCGGTACGTCGAGCCGCGTCAGGACCACGCCCCCGCCGTCGTCCACCAGCAGGTCCAGCCGCCGCACCACTCCGTCGAGCACCGCCCGGGCCGCCCCCACCGCCCCCTGCGGGACCCCGAGCGCCCGGGTCGTCTCCAGCCCCTCCGGCGCTCCGATCGGGACCACCGAAACGGTCGTCCCGCCGTCCTCCCCGCTGTCCGCTCCGGCGGCTCCCTCATCCCCCGGCGCGGCCATCGGCGCGACCGCCATCGGGGTGGAGTCCCGCCCGTCCCGTTCGCGCTGGAGCAGCGTCACGACGCGCAGCAGCGCGCGGTCGTCGCCGAGCACGACGGGCCGCCGATGACCCCGCCGGGCCAGTGCGCGGGCGAATTCCTGGGGCCCTTCCGGCAGGCAGATCTTCGCGTCCGCGCCCGCTGACAGCACGTCTTTCGCGATCCGTACGGACTCGCCGTCCAAACGGCGGGCGACCGGGTCGACGAGGACCAGCAGCTGGTCGTGATCCGACACCTCGGTCCTTCCTCGGGTAGTCTCTTTGTGCAAGAGCCCCTTGCGCTATTGCGCCAGGGGCTTCGTCTATTCCGGGGCACACCGGGTGAGGCGGCGTTCGGCCCCCGACCTTGGACATGCCCCGCCCGGAAGGGGTGTACGCCTGTGCCCGCACTTGTGCTGCTCGGTGCTCAGTGGGGTGACGAGGGCAAGGGAAAGGCCACCGACCTGCTCGGTGGGTCCGTTGACTATGTAGTGCGCTACCAGGGCGGCAACAATGCCGGCCACACGGTCGTCGTCGGCGACCAGAAGTACGCGCTGCACCTTCTCCCGTCCGGAATCCTCTCTCCGGGATGTACCCCGGTCATCGGAAACGGCGTCGTCGTCGACCCGGCGGTCCTGCTCTCCGAGCTGAGCGGACTGAACGAGCGCGGCGTCGACACCTCCAAGCTCCTGATCAGCGGAAACGCTCACCTGATCACGCCGTACAACGTCACCGTCGACAAGGTGACGGAACGGTTCCTCGGCAAGCGCAAGATCGGCACCACCGGCCGTGGCATCGGCCCGACGTACGCCGACAAGATCAACCGCGTCGGCATCCGGGTCCAGGACCTCTACGACGAGTCGATCCTGATCCAGAAGGTCGAGGCGGCGCTGGAGAGCAAGAACCAGCTGCTCGCCAAGCTCTACAACCGCCGCGCGATCGAGGCGGAGCAGATCGTCGAGGAGATGCTGGGCTACGCCGAGCAGATCAAGCCCTTCGTGGCCGACACCACCCTGATCCTCAACAACGCGCTCGACGAGAACAAGGTCGTGCTCTTCGAGGGCGGCCAGGGCACCCTGCTCGACGTCGACCACGGCACGTACCCCTTCGTCACCTCCTCGAACCCGACCGCCGGCGGTGCCTGCACGGGCGCCGGTGTGGGTCCGACGAAGATCAGCCGCGTCATCGGCATCCTCAAGGCGTACACCACCCGCGTCGGCGCCGGTCCGTTCCCGACCGAGCTGTTCGACGAGGACGGCGAGGCGCTGCGCCGCATCGGTGGCGAGCGCGGTGTGACCACCGGCCGTGACCGCCGCTGCGGCTGGTTCGACGCGGTCATCGCCCGCTACGCGACCCGCGTGAACGGCCTGACCGACTTCTTCCTGACCAAGCTCGACGTGCTGACCGGCTGGGAGCAGATCCCGGTCTGCGTCGCGTACGAGATCGACGGCAAGCGCGTCGAGGAGCTGCCCTACTCGCAGACCGACTTCCACCACGCGAAGCCGGTCTACGAGATGCTGCCGGGCTGGTCCGAGGACATCACCAAGGCCAAGACCTTCGGCGAGCTGCCGAAGAACGCCCAGGCGTACGTCAAGGCCCTGGAGGAGATGTCCGGCGCCCCGATCTCCGCGATCGGCGTGGGCCCGGGCCGGGACGAGACGATCGAGATCAACTCGTTCCTGTAGGACACCCGCGAGGACTCCCGCGAGAACTCCCGTGAGGGCCCGCGTCCCGGCTTCGGCCGGGGCGCGGGCCCTTTCGTCTGCGTTCGCACGCGCGTGCGCGGTGGGAAATCGGCTTGTTCACCGCTTGCGTACGGTCGGATACTTTCGCTTCTCTTCTCGTCCCGAACTCTCGTGGCCACAGGGGGACATGATGACCACACCCGAGAAGCCGTCCGTACCACCGCAGTTACAGCCACCGCAGTTACAGCCACCGACAACGCCACCGACAACGCCACCGACAACGCCGCCACCGGCGTCCGCGCCCACTCCACCTGCCTCCGCTCCACCCGCGTCCGCACCGGCCGCCCCCGGGTTCGCGCCACCCGCGGGTCCGCCTCCCGCGGGCGTGCCAGTCGCTCACCGCGTGGATCTGATCATCAGCAAGCGGCTGCTGTGGATCGCCGGGGCGGCGTACCCGCTGCACAACATCGCCCGCGTCTACACGTTCCTGTTGCGCCCGGCCAAGGCGAAGGCCGTACGGCGTTTCGTGAAGTACGCGAGCTTCACCTTCGCCGCGACCATCGCCCTCACGATCATCGCCGGGCTGTCCGCCGTCGGGGTGCAGCAGGACCCGAGCAGCCTCATCGCCTTCGTCTGGGTGCTCGCCTTCGGCGTCGGCGTCTGGCTGCTCGTGGAGATGTTCAAGGTCGTGGGAGCTCCGTCCCACCACGTCCTCGCGGTCGAGTCGAACGGCCAGTCCACCGCCCTGGTCACCGCACCGGACCCCGCCACCCTCAACCACCTCGTCGGCTCGATCGCCTACGCGATCGAGCACCCGGACGTCGAACTCCAGGTGCGCGTCGAGCGGTTGCTGATCTCCAGACCCAGCAACTACTACTACGGCGATACGGTCAACATGTACGGCGGTGCCGGAAACGTGGGGATGGCGAAGTGAGCGGCGACAGCGGAAGCAACTACTTCTACGGCAACACCGTGAACATGCACGGCGGGACCGGCAACACCGGCATGGTGTTCAACGCGCAGGGCGCCGGCTCGGGGCAGGACTCGGCCGAGCTGACCCGCGCCGTCGGCGAACTCGTCCGGCTGCTCGCGGAGTTGCGGCCCCAGCTGTCCGCGCAGGACGCCGAGGTGGTCGACGCCAGCCTGCCGGCGATCACCGGCGAGGAGGAGGCCGAGCCGACCCGGCGCCGGCAGGCGCTGATGACGGTCCTCGGGATCGCCTCGCTCGCCGAGACGCTCGGTCCGCCGGTCGTCGCCGCGATCCGCGGCGTCCTGGGCCTGCTCGGCGGCTGACCCGCGGGGCGGGCCGGCACCGGGGGCCGCCCGTCCTACGGGACGAGCGGCAGGAGCTCGCCGGACACGCGGGGCGCCGGGAGGAGGCCGCCGGTGTGGCGGGTCGCCGGGAGGGTGGCGAAGGGATTCCCGGGGCCCATCGGCGTCATCAGGCCCGTCCGCGGGTCGGCGACGAATCCGTGCTGCCAGAGCGGCAGCGGGATCGGCTGCCCGCCGTTCGGGGCGGCGAACCCGACGACCTCGGCGCTCCCCGTCGCGGGGTCCATGGCGTAGACGAGACCCCAGCCGGGCGACGCGGCCTCGGCGCCGGCCGTACGCTCCGGGGACGTGGCGGGGGCGGGGCCGCCCGCGGAGACCAGTGCCCATAACGCGGCGGCCGAGGCCACCACCACTCCGTACTTCAAGACCTTCATCTGAACCTCTGGTCGGCTTCGGATGCGGAAAAGATCCTCAAGCATAGGCATAGGCATGGGCAAGGCAGTCGGCCTGTCCTTCCTGACCATGGCAGTCAGGGCCGTCAGGGGCGTCAGGGCCTTCAGGCGTCCAGGCGGGTGTCCCGGCCGGCCTTCTCCCACGCCGCGAGGTCGTCCCGCACCTGGTCCAGGTGCAGCCGGATGGTGTCGATGGAGTCGTCGCCGAGCGCGAGCCGCAGCGGCGGCTCGTCGGCGTCGAGGGCGGCCAGGACCGCCGCCGCGGCCTTCGCCGGGTCGCCCGGCTGGGCGCCGCCGCCGGTCTCGACGAAGGCGCGGGTCGCGCCGGCCGTCTCGGCGTAGTCGGCGATGCCGTCCGCGCTGAGGCTGTGGTTGCCGAACAGGCCGGTGCGGAAGGCGCCGGGTTCGACGATCAGGACGCGGATGCCGAGCGGGTTCACCTCGGCGGCCAGCGCCTCCGACAGGCCCTCCAGGGCGAACTTCGTCGCGCTGTACGCGCCGAAGCCCGCCATCGACATCTGCCCGCCCACGCTGCTGAGCTGCACGATCGCGCCCGAGCGCCGGGCCCGCATGTACGGCAGGACGGCACGGGTGAGGGCCGCCGGGGCGAGGACGTGCAGGTCGAAGAGCGAGCGCAGCTCGGCGTCCCCGGTCTCCTCGACCGAACCGACGTGTGTCCGGCCCGCGTTGTTGACCAGGACGTCGATCCGCCCGTGCCGTTCGGCGACCTCGCGCACCACCCGGTCGACGGCGGCGGTGTCGGTGACGTCGAGGGTGACGGCCTGCACCTGGTCGGGGTGCGCGGCCACCAGGTCGTCCAGGGTGCCCGCCCGGCGGGCGGCGGCCACCACGACGTCCCCGGCCGCGACGGCGGCCTCGGTGAAGGCGCGTCCGAAGCCGCTGTTGGCGCCGGTGATCAGCCAGACCTTGTTCATGCGCGTGTCCTCTTCGTCGGATCGGCGGGCGTCCTGTCGGCGCTCTTCAACAAGACTGCGGGGAAAGCCTGTTGGCCGTCCAAGACCTGCCGTGATAACCGTTGGCTATGGATGTCCACGGACGCGAACTCCGCTACTTTCTGACCGTCGCCGAAGAACTCCACTTCACCCGGGCCGCCGAGCGCCTGTACGTCTCGCAGCCCGCGCTCAGCAAGCAGATACGGGCCCTGGAGCGGCAGCTCGGCGCCCCGCTCTTCGTCCGCGACCGCAGTGGCGTCCGCCTCACCGAGGTCGGTACGGCCCTGCTGCCGCACGCCCGTGCCGTGCTCGCCGCGTGGGCCGGGGCGGAGGAGGCGGTACGGGCCGCGCGGGCCGACGCCGAGGCCACCCTGGTCATCGGCATGGCCACCAGCCCCGGCCGGGGCGGGCTGCTGCCCGCGATCCGTTCCCGCTTCACCGAGGCCCACCCGGACGTACGGCTCCGGCTGCGCCAGGTCGGCTGGGACGACGCCAGCGCCGGGCTCGCCGACGGCTCCAGCGACCTGGCCTTCGTCTGGCTCCCGCTGCCCGGGGCCGTCGCCGCGCGCTACGACTGGCTCGTCGTCGCCACCGAGCCCCGCCTGGCCGCCCTGCCCGCGCACCATCCGCTGGCGGCCCGCGACCGGATCGCCTTCGCCGACCTCCTCGACGAGCCCTTTCTCGCCCTGCCCGGCACCATCCCCGAGCTGCGCGACGACTGGCTGGCCCTGGACGAGCGGGGCGGCCGGCCGGCCCGTATCGGCGCGGAGATCGGCTCCAGCGACGAGACGTACGAGGCGCTGGTCGGCGGCCTCGGCATCTGCCTGGTCGCCGCCGGGAACGCCCCGCTGCTCGCCCGCGACGGCGTCGTCACCCGCCCCGTCGACGGCGTCTCCCCGTCCCGCTTCGCCCTCGCCTGGCGCGCCGACGACCACCGCCCGGTCGTCCGGGACTACGCGCGGGCGGCGGCCGCCGTGGCGGGCCATGTGTGAGTCACGTGAGTCACGTGAGTCACGTGAGCCAGGTAAGGGAGGTGCGAGTCAGCGGGGCCGGAGCGGGTCGAGGGTGAACTCCCACTGGTGGCGGCTCTTGTCGATCACGAGCAGCTGCGGGCCCGCCGGGATCCGGACCTTCTCCTTCACCCGGCGGCCGTTCCACGCGTAGACGAGCTCGTCGGCGGGGCGGCGCAGCTCGTGCGGGGTGGCACCCTCGTGGCGGTTCACCTGGAACCAGCCGTTGTGCTTGTCCCGCGCCCGGACCGTCAGTTCGGCCGCGGAGCCCGTGTGGACGAAGACCTCGCGCCCGCTTCCCTCGATCGTCCCGGGCCCGATCGGGCGGGCCGCCGACAGGGGCAGGACGGTGAGCTCCCAGCGGCCGGAATGGCTCACCTTCAGCTTCACCGGGCCGCCCTTGCGCGGCGGGACGAGCAGGGCGCGGCCGTGGTGGTCGGGCAGGTCGTCGCAGAAGACGTCGTCCTCGCGGCCGGGGATCTGGACGACGAGGAAGTTGTACTCCCTCCCGACCCGCGCCTCCAGGATCACCGGTTCCGCGTTCGGCGGGAACGGCAGATCGACCGTGATCTTCTTGTCCTCCTTGCCGCTGAAGACGCGCGGCTCGAAGTCGAAGAGGCCGGCGGCCCAGGACGGGGCCGCCGCCGAGAAGGGCGCGGTTGCCGAGACGGGTGCGGTCACGGTGCCGTACGCCGCGAGGGCCGGCCCCGTCTTGGACACGCCCCGCACCGCCCTCGGTACGGGTGCGGCGATGGGCAGGGGTACGGGTGTGGGCGCGGGCGCCGGCGCGGACACCGGCACCGGCGCGGGCGGTGGCGGCACCGGGAGGGGCGCCGGCGCGGCCTCGGCCACCACGACGCCGAAGTCCGTGGCGAGACCGGCGAGCCCGGAGTCGTACCCCTGCCCCACCGCCCGGAACTTCCACGCCCCGTCGCGCCGGTAGAACTCCCCGAGGACGAAGGACGTCTCGCTCGTCGCGTCCGTCACCTCGTAGTGCGCCGCCACCGCGCCGCCGGCCCCGACCACCTGCGCGTACAGGCCGGGGACCTGCCCGAACACCCCGCTGTCGACGGACCCGACGACCAGCACCCGCTGGACGGCCGGTTCGACCCGCGGCAGGTCCAGCTCCAGCCACTCGGCGAGCTGCCCGCCGCCCGTGCCCGAGCCCACGTGCCGCACGGCGCCGGACGGGTGCGCGGGCTGGCCGTGGAAGACGATGTCGGCGTCGCCGCGTACCTTGCCGGTGACGTCGAGCAGCAGGGCGGCGGCGTCCACCGCCGGCACTCCCGGCAGCTGCCGGCGGCCCACGGCGATCCTCAACGCTTCCGTCGGGACAGGGGTGTTGGCCCCCTTGGGGATGTGCGTCATGGGGCACATGGTGGCAGTGAAGACGATGTGAAGAACAGGCGATGGGGGAACCGAGTCGAGTCCGCGTCGAGCGCCGCGCCGAGGTCCTAGTCCAGGGACGCGCGGGTGAAGTGCCGTACGCGCAAGGGCTCGGCGAGGTACTCCTCCTCGCCCGGCAGCACCACCGGCTGGTCGCGCCAGCCCTCGCCCGCGTACGCGGCCAGCGCCTTCTCGTCGCGCCAACGGCTCACGTACAGCACCGAGTCGGGCGGCGCGAGCAGCACCTCGTGGTCCAGCAGCCCCGGGTGGAGGGCCGGGAACTCGCGTACCGCGGAGACGAGCATGGCGTGGAACGCCTCGAATCGGCCGGGACGAACGCGCGCTTCACTCACCCTGGTGATCACCTCGTCAGGGTGTCACGCGGGTGCGCGGCAGCCAACGGGTCGTGCGTGGTGAGGAGTGGACATCCCGGGCTGCGTCGGTGACGGTCGTCGCCGGACGACGAGGGAGCATGGGTGAGAGCGTGAGCGCCCCGGCCGCCGCGGAGTCCACCGTGGCGGCCGGGGCTCACCCGGTGAGGGAGACGCGGCCCGTCAGAGGCGAGCCGTCAGGAGGCGAGCGTCAGGAGGCGAGCGTCAGGAGTACACGATCTTGGTCTTCGTGCAGTGCGACGTGACGCCGCCCTTCGTCAGGCAGGCCCACATGACGTACTGGTGGTTCTCGGGCAGGTTGCCGCTCTTCCATACGGTGTAAGGCGAGTTGTGGCCGGCGGTGCTGACCACACGTTCGGCGATGCTGCCGTCGGGCGCGCTCAGATGGGCGACGATGCCATATCCGTCGGCGGTGGCGTCGTAGGCGCCGAGAGAGTCCCCCAGCACGCCACAGCCGGGGTTCGCGCTCCACATGGCGGAGCCGGCGTACTGGCCGGCGCCGTTGAAGACATCGACGGACGGGTACCCGCAGACCTCGTCGGCCGCGGCGTAAGCCGAGCCGGATGTCGCGGTGACGAGGCCCCCGGCCATGACGAGACTGGTCAGTGCGACGCCTGCTTTGTGTGCAATACGCATGTGTGCCCCCAAGATTCCGCCGGAACCTCCGGCGGTGGCACTCAGTATGGGATGCGGGGCGGAGCGGGGCAATGATCTTTCCGGCGGTGGATCAGTGCCGGACAGGCCCAGGTGCACCCGCCCCGTCACGCCCGCGCCGAGGCGGCCGAGCAGCCTGAACGGTTCGATGGGGAACGGGACTTGTGCGCTCGGAGGATCCACGTCGGAAGCGCGTGCCAGGGGGCGGCCGCCGCACTCGTTCGATCCTTCGACTCCTCAGCCCGCGCCGCAGATGCGCAGGCCCTTGGGGGTCGCGCAGGGCAGGTGGCCGTGGGTGCCGATGACGGCCTGGCCGCCGCCCCGGGTGAGGTAGGTGAGGAAGCCGGAGGCGAGCGAGTCGGCGGGCGGCTGACCGTACGTGTAGACGTACTCGATCTCCACATACGGATAAGGGGAGTTGCCGATCTCGTCGACGTTCGGGCGGTGGCCGTTGATCGCGATGCGGTGCAGGCCCTTCAGGCTGGTGCCGGAACGCAGTTCGGTGTAGCCGATGGCGCCGGGCAGGTTGGCCACGGTCGTCAACACCTGCTCGGTGCTGTCGAGTTCGCAGCGCAGCGCCTTCGCCTCGGGGTCGTCCTTGGTCGCGCAGTTCTGGGAAGAGTTGGCAGGTTCGTTGCGTTCGAGGACGCGGCGCTGGAACACCTCGCGCGTACCGGAGTTGGCGCCCCGGCTGACGATCCGCACGGGCAGATTCGGCCCGCCCAGCACCTTCCAGTTGGTGATCTCCCCGCGGTAGACACGGCGGAGGTCGCCGAGCGTGATGTCGTCCAAGGCCACGTCGTCGTTGAGGACGACCGTGTAGAGGGAGACGGCGACCGGCTCCTCGCGCAGCTGCGGATACCCCTCGGGCTTCTTGCCGTCGGACAGGGCGAGGAGCGCGGGGGAACCCTGCGTGGTCTTGGCGCCCTGCTCGGCGAGCTGCCGGATGCCGGCCGTGGAACCGTGCGGGTCGACGACGACCTTCGCCCCTCGCAGTCCTTCTCGTACTGCTGGGCCAGGTCGCGCACCACGGGCGCGAAGGCCGTGGAGCCGGTGACCGTGAGCGTGCCGCGGGCGCAGCCCATCGGCGGCGGCGAGTCGTCGCGCGTCACGATGATCGACGCGAGGACGATCACACAGGCCGTGAGGGTGACGACGACCGCGCGGGCGGCCCGGCCGAAGAGAGGCGGCTTGTCGTCGAAGGTCGTGCTGTGGTTCGGGTGGATGTCGCCGTCGCGTATCTCGCCGGTGACCTCGACGGGACTGCCCACCGGCCCGCCCGTGAGCAGCACGAGCAGCTTGAAGTACTGCCCCCGGTTCAGCGCCACCCTCGGCAGCCGCACCTCGCCGCCGCTGTGCTCGACCGCCGCCGCGCTGAACGGCGCGTGGGTGAGGGCGACCGCCCGTACCGTCCGCGGAGTGAAGTCGACGGCCAGCCCGTGGGTGTCGAGGTTGTAGTCCTCCCGGCCGATCGACACGGCGCCGTCGTTCTCGATGCGGAGGAGGACGAGGGTGGCGTCGGTCATGTTCGGCTGCTCGTTGAACAGCCCGAGCCGCGCGTCGTCCCGCTCGCCCACCGTGGTGTCCAGCTGGACGCGGTGCCCGATCCGCTTGCGGCGCGGCACCCGGCGTTCGATCAGGAGGACGGCGAAGGTCACGCCCACGCCGAGCAGCGCGGTGACGACGGCGATGACGTTCTCGGGGCTGATCCAGTCCACGGGCGCCACCGTACGGACGCGTGTGCGGTTTCCGGGGCGGGGTCGCGAGCCCGCCGTCCGGTGTTCGCCGTTCCGTCACCCGGGGCGGCGCGGAGGGGGTGACCGAGGGCCGTCACCCCGCGCTTCCACCTGGTGCCAGCATCTGTTGCCGGGGTCGGCGGGCGTGGGTGTAATGGCCCCGAGGGGCTTCCGTAGGAGGAGATCACCCATGCGCGTCGTCGAAGTGACCACCTACGGCGGACCCGAGGTCCTCGACATGGTCCGCCGTCCCGAGCCCGTCGCCGGGGAGCGGCCCGGCCGGGTGCGGGTACGGCTGCACGCCGCCGGTGTGACCATCACCGACCTGCGGATCCGGGCCGGTCTGTACGCCGACGAGCTGAGCCCGCTGAAGCCTCCCTTCGTCCTTGGCGCGGACTTCGCGGGCAAGCTGCTCGACCCCGCGCCCGGCCCGGAGGGCGAGCTGCCCGTCGGCACCCGGGTGGCGGGCTTCGTGCCCTGGTACACGGAACGGTCCGGCGAGGGCACGTACGCGGAGATCGTCCAGGTCGAACCGGGCTGGCTCGCCCCCGTCCCCGACGACGTCGGGTTCACCCAGGCGGCCTCGGTCCCGCTGGCCGCGATCACCGCCCACCAGGGCCTCGAACGCCTCGGGCTGCCTGCCGGCTCGTCCCTGCTCGTGACGGGGGCCAGCGGTGTCGTGGGGCGCTTCGCCGTCCAGTTCGCGGCAGCGGCCGGGCTGGAGGTGATGGCCGTCTCCTACGAGGGCGACGAGAGCGAACTGAAGGTCCTCGGCGCGAAGCACTGCGTCCGGCGCGGGGACGGCGCCGAGATCCTGGCGGCGGCCCGCGAGGTCGCCCCCGACGGCTTCGACGGCCTCTTCGACGGCGCGCTGATCGGCGAGACGGCGCTGCCCGCCGTGAAGAACGGCGGCACCTTCATCGCCCTCGCGGAAGACCGCGCGCCCGTGTCCGTACGCGACATCCGCGTCGAGACGGTGCTCGGGAAGCCGGACGCCGTATTGCTCACGAAGCTGCTGAGGCAGGTCGAGGCCCGCGAACTGATCACCCGGGTGGCCGACGTGATGCCCCTGGAGGAGGCGTCCGAGGCCCACCGCCGGGCGGAGGCGGGCCACCGGCCCGGACGCATCATCCTGATGATCTGACGACGGTCTTCGTCCGGGCCGTCGGTGGGGATCCTGGATCCTGGGTTCGCTCAGCCCTGCCAGGAGAGGAACGCGCCCCAGGCGCCGGGGGCGACGGCGAAGGTGGGGCCCTCCTGCACCTTGGAGTCGCGGAGGTGGACGGAGTGGGCGCAGGCGGCAACCTCGACGCAGTTGCCGCCACTGCCGTCGCTGTAGGAGGACTTGTGCCAGTCGAACGCGACCTCGACGCAGTTGGCGCCGCTGTCGTCGCTGTACGAGGACTTGAACCAGCTCAGAGTTGTGCTCATGATCCTTCTCTCGCCAACCGCTCGATGAACGCCAGAGATTCACGGGCGCCCAGGGCTTGCGTCCGGATCTTCGCATAGCGCTGGGCGTGGACGCTCACCTTGGCCGGGTCGGTGATGGACAGGCTTTCGTCCTGAACTTCCAAGTAAGCGATGCGGACATGTTCGTTGGTCTCGGCGACGTTCAGTTCGCCTCGTGCACCCGCGAACTCGCCCATGAGTGCGGCATCCAAGGGAAGGACGAAGATACTGACGTTACGACGGCGAGCGCATTCAGCTAGGTACTCCAGTTGCTCCCGCAGGATCTCCATGCTGCCGAACGGGCGCCGTAGCGCCGCCTCATCGACCACCAACTCGATCTGACACGACGGCTTTCGGTCGAACAGCACCTTCCGGCTCATGCGAGCCTGCACCAGCTCTTCGACCCGCTCGTCGCTCTTCTCCGGGAAGCCGCCTGCCATCAGTGCGCGGGCGTACCGCTCGGTCTGAAACAGGCCGTGGACGAGGTAGTTGGCGTAGAGGAGCAGGGCCACCGCCGACTGTTCGAGTAGGAGATAGCCGTCGAACTTCTTCGGTAACTTCTCCATGCGGACCCAGAGTCGCAGCCCTTCGAAGAAGTCCACGTCGTCACCGAGCGCCTGCCCCAGTTGAATGAGCATCTCGTCGCTCACTGGTTGCGCCAGGGTCTCCATCGCGCTCACTGCCGCACCGGTGTACCCGATGATCGCCCCCAATTCGTCCTGAGTGAGCCCCATGCGCTGGCGCATATGCCTCACGACGAATGCCACCATTCGCGCCGCAGGTCCGGCCGTCTCTTTGTTCTTGGAACTCGCCATTCGATTTTCCCTTTCGAACCGGAACCGGACTCAACCGGTCTCAACCAGCCCCCAGCGAATTCAACTGCACACAAGTCGAGTTGCCCCCGATTGAGGGCCTACTGACGTGCCTTCGCAGTCGTGGAAAACGCTATCCCCGGTACGGGACGATGCGCCAGTGACCCAAGCAAACACCCAGCGAAACGCGGGCTCTTGTGATTGGATTCCGCCTCGCGGTTTTCATCTCCGCAAGGCGGGCGTGCAATTCGACGCGATTCGCGTCGACGGAGACGACGGCCGGCGCCTCACCGACTGGATGGCCACCCTGACGGGCGGCGATCCCGGGCCCGTCGTCATCGAGGAGAACGGGCGGCGCGGGGTCTACTTCCTCGTCGCGCCCGGCTCCACGGCGAACCGGTCGTGGCCGCCGGGCGTGACCCGGTTCAACCAGACCCCCGGGAACATCAGCTACATCCCCGTGCCCGCCCTCACCGGCAACACCTGGCCCCTGGCCTGGTGCTTCCCGCCGACGGTCCCCGGCCGCTTCGTGCACACCCTGCTCCTGCGCTGCGCGGTGACGGAGATGCTGTCGTGACGGGTGGCGGCCCCGACGAGGCCAGACCCGGCGAGGCCGGACCCGGCGAGGCCATAGGAGAGAGGAAGGGGGCCGGGGTCCCCGCCCCGGCCGCTGGCCTGGCGTTTTACGCCCGTACCCCGCCGTCGTCCGGCACTCTGTCTCGTCCGCCGGGTTCTCGGTGGACAAGATGGTGATGGCCGTCCGTACTCCGGTGTCCCTACCCTCTGCCGCATGACCCCTCACGTCGAACCCGACCCCCAGGCCGGTGCGGCCGTCAAGGCCGCCGACCGCGCGCACGTGTTCCACTCCTGGTCCGCCCAGGGCCTGATCGACCCGCTCGCCGTCGCCGGCGCCGAGGGCTCGTACTTCTGGGACTACGACGGCAACCACTACCTCGACTTCACCAGCGGTCTCGTCTACACCAACATCGGCTACCAGCACCCCAAGGTGGTCGCCGCGATCCAGGAGCAGGCCGGGAAGCTGGCGACGTTCGCGCCCGCGTTCGCCATCGACGTACGGTCCGAGGCCGCGCGGCTGATCGCCGAGCGCACCCCGGGCGACCTGGACAAGATCTTCTTCACCAACGGCGGCGCCGAGGCCGTCGAGAACGCCGTCCGGATGGCCCGGCTGCACACCGGCCGCCCGAAGGTGCTCTCCGCGTACCGCTCGTACCACGGCGCCACCTCCACCGCGATCAACCTGACCGGCGACCCGCGCCGCTGGCCGTCCGACACGGCCGCCGCCGGTGTCGTGCACTTCTGGGCGCCGTACCTCTACCGTTCCGCCTTCTACGCCACCACCGAGGCGGAGGAGACCGAGCGCGCGCTGGCCCACCTGGAGTCCACGATCGCGTTCGAGGGCCCGCAGACGATCGCCGCGATCATCCTGGAGACCGTCCCCGGCACCGCCGGCATCATGACGCCGCCGCCCGGTTACCTCACCGGGGTGCGCGAGCTGTGCGACAAGTACGGCATCGTGTTCATCCTGGACGAGGTCATGGCGGGCTTCGGCCGGACCGGAAAGTGGTTCGCCGCCGAGCACTTCGACGTCGTGCCCGACCTGATGACCTTCGCGAAGGGCGTCAACTCCGGTTACGTGCCGCTCGGCGGTGTCGCGATCAGCGAGAAGATCGCCGCGACCTTCGACACCCGTCCGTACCCCGGTGGTCTCACCTACTCCGGCCACCCGCTGGCCTGCGCCGCCGCCGTCGCCACCATCCACGTGATGGAGGACGAGAAGGTCGTCGAGCACGCCGCCCACCTCGGCGAGCACGTCCTCGGCCCCGGTCTGCGCGACCTGGCCGAGCGCCACCCCTCCGTGGGCGAGGTGCGCGGCATGGGCGCGTTCTGGGCGCTCGACCTGGTCAAGAACAAGGAGACGCGCGAGCCGCTCGTCCCGTACAACGCGGCCGGCGAGGCCAACGCGCCGATGGCCGCCTTCGGCGCCGCGGCGAAGAAGAACGGTCTGTGGCCGTTCATCAACATGAACCGCACCCACGCCGTCCCCGCCTGCAACATCAGCGAGGCCGAGGCCAAGGAGGGTCTGGCGGCCCTCGACGCCGCCCTGAGCGTCGCCGACGAACACACTGTGTGATCGCCGCATCGCACACCGGCGCCCCCGGCCGCGCGCCGCACCCGCGACGCGCGGCCGGGAATCACGGCTAGATGATCATGGTCGGCCCTTGTCTGGTCTAGGGTGTCCGGGAAACCCGGACGGAGGGGGGCCGACCATGCCCGTGGGTGGAGCTGTCACCCGCAACACCCTCCGCCGCCAGATCGCGGATGCGCTGCGTGACGAAGCGCTCGCGGGGCGTCTCCGTCCCGGCGAGGAATTCACGGTCAAACAGATCGCCGAGCAGTACGGAGTGTCCGCGACCCCCGTCCGCGAGGCGCTCGTCGACCTCTGCGCCCAGGGGCTCCTCGATTCCGACCAGCACCGCGGCTTCCGCGTCCACGAGTACTCGGTCGACGACTACCGGGGCATGGTCAGCGCCCGGATGCTCGTCGTGGACGGCATCTTCCGCAGCCGGAGCCCCTACACCCCGCCCGCCGAACCCGACCTGTCGTACGGGGTCGCGCTGGTGTCGATCCGTCGCCGCGGCGAGGCGGCCGCCCGCGCGGCGCGTGCCGGGGACCTGGACGTCCTCATCGGCTACGACATCCGCTACTGGCACGAACTGGGCCGGCTCGTCGCCGACAACGACTACATCGCCGCCTTCCTGCACCGGCTGCGCGTGCAGGCGTGGGTGTTCTCCGTGCCGTACCTGCGGTCCGCCCGCCACCCCGAAGGCCACCCCGAGGGCTGGCTGTGGAGCGGGCACGTCGGGCTCGTCGACGCGGTGACCCGCGGCGACGCGGACTCCGCGGTGGCGATCGTCCGGGACTACAACGCGCGTTCGCTGGACTGGGCCGACCGGCTCGACCGGCTTCCCAAGCCCGGCAGGGACTGAGGGGAACCCGGAAGGGGCCCGACGGGAACGCGGAAGGGGCCTGCCGAACCCGGCGGAACCCGGCGGGGACCCGGCGCGGACCTGACGGAGCCGACCGGGCTACCGGCGCCACGGGTTGAGGCGGGGCTTCCCCGGGCAGGCACCCAAGGCACCCCTCGGGCGTGCGGGGCGCGTGAGGCCCGCACTACCCTGGCCGTTCCGCACGAACCCATACGGGAGTCCGTACGGGGGGCGTACGGGAGTCCGTACGGCACCTCGTACAGCGCTTCGTACGGGACCTCGTACCGGAGCCGTACGGGAACTCCGTACCGACTCACCGACCGACTCCTCCAACTGACGGAGAGCGAGCCTCCCTTGGCCTGTGACCTGTGGCTGGTCCCCCTCGTCGACGTGCTGTGCCACAGCCCCGACAACCCCTTCAGCGAGGAACTGGCCGTCTACGACCGGGCCCTGACCGCGGCCGGCCTGCCGACCGTGCCCGTCTACGCGTACATGCCCGGCCTGTCCGGCGACGTCGCCCCGGTCGCGGGCTTCGACTACGAGGCCCTGCACTTCCTGCGCCGCGCGTACCTGCTCCAGATGTGCGGGCTGCCCGTCGAGCCGGTCGGCGAGCTGGGCGGCGACTACGAGCAGCTCCTGGAGATGTTCGAGGCGACGGCCCAGCAGTCGCACCTGGTGTGGCACTTCGACCACGCGGGCGCGTACGTGCCGGTCGACTTCCCCGTACCCCTGTCGTCCGACGAGCTGCTCGAAGGCGGCGGGCCGCTCGGCTCCTCGCACGGGCTGCTGCGCGAGCTGGAGTTCGTCGCGCCCGCGATCGGGATCGACCCGGCGAACCCGCCCGCCGCGCCGCTGCCGCCGGACCGGCCCACCACCCTGGAGGAGCCCGCCGCCCCCGCCCCGTACCTCGACGCCAGTCCGTTCGCGCGCGAGCGGCACGTCTGGCTCGGGCTGCACGCGGCGGCGACGCGGAGCCTGGCCCAGGGGTCGATGATCGTGCTCAGCTAGGGCCTTTCCGGGCCTGGTTATGCTCGCCCCTTCTGAACAGCACGTATGTGGGGGAAGCATGACGCAGCAGATCGCCGACCCGATCGCCGGGCCGATCACCGACCGGCTGGGGCGGGTCGTGGTGCTGGAGGGGATCTCGGAGGACAACTGGCGTGCCGTCGCCGACGTGGCCCCCGCCGACGACCAGCGCCGGTTCGTGGCCGCCCTCGCGGCGCGCTACCTCCTGCTGTCGCTGAACGGCGGGGTCTGGACGTCGGTCGGGGTGCGCGCCGGGGACACCATCGCGGGCCACCTCATGTGGGCGTACGACGCCGAGGACGGCACGCACTGGGTCGGCGGCATGGTGGTGTCCGCCCCCGAACAGGGCCGGGGTGTGGGGCGCGCCGCCCTGCGCGCCGTGATCCAGCGCCTGTCGGCGCTGCCCGAGTGCCGGGAGATCCGTCTCTCCTGCCACCCGGACAACACCGCCGCCGCCCGTCTGTACGCCTCGCTCGGCTTCCGGGCCACGGGGGAGTACGAGGACGAGGAGGCCGTCATGGCGCTTCCGGTCCGGGTTCCCGCCGTCTGACCGGCGGGCCGGCGGACCGTCTGACCGGCGGACCGTCTGACCGGAAGCGGTCCGTACGGTTCCGGCCGCTGTCGGCGCGGATCAGTACGGATCAGCGCGGATCCGGAGGGCGCTGGCGCGGCATGTTCGGGCGGGTGCCCGGCGGGAGCGGGAAGCGGCCGGGCGGCTGGCCGGCGTCGGCGGTACGGGCCGGCGGCGGGCCCGCGATCCGTACGGCCAGCGGGGTCGGGCCGGTCCGGAACTCCACCATCCAGTCCGACGTCTCGGCCCGCACCAGCTCCGTCACGTCCTCCTCGAACCGGCGCAGCACCCCCAGGCAGCGTTCCGCCGCCTCGCTCGCCGTCCCCTCGGCCGGCCCGAGCACCTCGCGCACGCTCTCCGAGGCCCAGTCGAACTGGAGCGTCTGGAGCCGGCGCTGCACCGCCTGCGCGGTGGCCACGCTCCGCATCCAGCCCGAGGTGAGCCCGAAGTAGCGGTCGCAGCCGAAGCAGGCCGCGCCCAGGAGCAGCGCGAGATAGCCCCAGCGGATGGTGCCGGAGGCCGCCCCCGCCACGTCGAGCAGCGGCAGCGCGGCGCCCGTGATCACCCCGGCGGCGGTGCCGATGCGCAGGGCGCGGGCGGCCCGGCGCTTCCAGACCCGGTCGGTGAGGTACCACTCGGCGGTGCGCAGCGCGTGCGACTCGACCCAGCGGTACAGCTCGTCGAGACACCCGGCGGGGGAGGCCCAGTCGCCCACCGGGAACGGCTCCCCGGTCAGATCGGGTCTCGCGGCCGGACCGTATGGCCTGCCGGGGCTCCCCGGCTGAGGCTGCGGCGGCATGTCCGGCTGCTGACTCACCGGGGGACTCCTCTGTTGTGCTTTGTGCTGATGTGTTCAGCTTGTGCGCTGTCGCTGTGAGGTCCGGCGCGGCTCTGTCCGGCTCAGAGCCCGCCGTCGGTGCGCCCTTCCTACCGCCGAATGGTGGGCCGCGGTTCCCGAAACCGGGGTTTTCCGCCCGCACGGGGGTGTTGATCAGGTGGAGAGCCCCGTCTTTCTCACTCGAAAGAGTTGCTCGGCGGCACAGTCGCGAACCACGTAGGCTCGGGATACCGGCGACCGTCGCATCGGCCGCCCGGGACATCAGGCTCCCGAGCCTTCGTGTTTTCCGAGACAGCAGGAGTGAGTGACCGTGATCCCCGGTGGTGGCCAGCCCAACATGCAGCAGCTTCTCCAGCAGGCCCAGAAGATGCAGCAGGACCTCGCCCGCGCCCAGCAGGAGCTGGCGGCGACCGAGGTCGACGGGCAGGCGGGCGGCGGCCTGGTGAAGGCCACCGTGACGGGCTCCGGCGAGCTGCGCGCCCTCGTGATCGACCCGAAGGCGGTCGACCCCGAGGACACCGAGACCCTGGCCGACCTGGTCGTGGCCGCGGTGAAGGCCGCCAACGACAACGCCCAGCAGCTCCAGCAGGCCAAGCTCGGCCCGCTCGCGCAGGGCCTCGGCGGCGGCATGCCGGGCCTCGGTTTCTGACCCGGATCCGGTCCGCGGCCGGGTCGGGTTCGATCCGGCGGGCCGCCGCGTCTTCTGCGGCCGGTTTCCAGCCACTACCGTAAGAATCAAGTACCTCAGGGAAGGCGCCGAGCGTGTACGAAGGCGTGGTTCAGGACCTCATCGACGAACTGGGCAGACTGCCCGGCGTCGGTCCCAAGAGCGCCCAGCGCATCGCCTTCCACATCCTCCAGGCCGAGCCGACCGACGTGCGGCGGCTCGCGCAGGCGTTGCTGGAGGTCAAGGAGAAGGTCCGGTTCTGCGCGGTCTGCGGCAACGTGGCGCAGCAGGAGCAGTGCAACATCTGCCGTGACCCGCGCCGGGACCTGGCCGTGATCTGCGTCGTCGAGGAACCGAAGGACGTCGTGGCGATCGAGCGGACCCGCGAGTTCCGCGGCCGCTACCACGTGCTCGGCGGCGCGATCAGCCCGATCGAGGGCGTCGGCCCCGACGACCTGCGGATCCGCGAGCTGCTCACGCGCCTCGCGGACGGCACCGTCACCGAGCTGATCCTGGCCACCGACCCCAACCTGGAGGGCGAGGCCACGGCGACGTACCTGGCGCGGATGATCAAGCCCATGGGGCTGAAGGTCACGCGCCTCGCGAGCGGTCTGCCGGTCGGCGGCGACCTGGAGTACGCCGACGAAGTCACCCTCGGGCGTGCCTTCGAGGGGCGGCGCCTGCTAGATGTATGACGACCGGGTTCGTGCGCACGACGGCGCGCTCTCAGGGAGGCACCTCGATGTCTGACGCCACGCTGCACTCCATCACACAGGACCCCGACGACTTCGCGGTGCAGATCGCGGACTCGATCGAGAGCTTCATCGTCGCCACGGCCGAGGTCGCCAAGGGCGACGAGCCGGACAGCGCGGTGCCCTTCCTGCTCCTGGAGCTCTCCCAGCTGCTGCTGGCCGGCGGGCGGCTCGGCGCGCACGCCGACATCGTCCCGGAGGAGCGCTACGAGCCGGACACGGGGCCCGATCTGGACGTGGACGAGCTGCGCGAGCGGTTCGCCCGGATGCTGGACCCGGTGGACGTGTTCTCGGAGGTCTTCGACCCGTACGAGCCGCGCACGGCGCCCGTCCCGGCCCGGATCTCCGACAACCTCGCCGACATCGTCACCGACCTGCGGCACGGGCTCGCCCACTACCGGGCGGGGCGGACCACCGAGGCGCTGTGGTGGTGGCAGTTCTCGTACTTCTCGAACTGGGGCCCCACCGCCTCCGCCACCCTGCGCGCCCTCCAGTCGCTCGTCGCGCACGTCCGCCTCGACCAGCCGCTCGCGGACCTGGCCGGGCTGGACACGGACGAGGGGCTCGCGGACGAGGCCCTGGCCGAGGAGGCCGGGCGCGTGATGATCGAGGAGATCGCCGGGCCACTGGGGCTGGGACGCGGCGACCTGACGCCCGCGCCGGAGGCGGACGTCCAGAGCTGACGCGACTCGACACGACTCGACGCGGCACGACGCGGCACGACGCGGCACGACACGTACGACGATGACAGTGGCCACCGCGGAGTGGCCGCCGTTTCGCGTGTCCGGGGACTCCGGGCGCGCGTGTCCGGGGGCCCGTACGGTGTCCGGCTCAGGGGCCGTACGGCGTCCGGCCCGGCCTCCGTACGGCGTGCTTTCGGCGTGTCCGCGGCAGGGCTCCGGCAGGGCTCCGGCGGGGTTCCGGCGCCCCTTCCGGGTACCTCCGACGCCCCTCTGAAACGACCGTGACCGGCCCGTTCCTGCCTCCCACCTGGCTCCGACCTGCTGAATGATCACTCTGCGATCCCGAAATCTCAGGATGTGATATCGCCGGGGTGATTTTCCGACGCTCGTTAAACTGAGCCGACCGCCGCAGCGCCAGCTGTGGTGAAGACCGAGCGAGGAGCGCACGTGGGCCTTGTCGTGCAGAAGTACGGAGGCTCCTCCGTTGCCGATGCCGAAGGCATCAAGCGCGTCGCCAAGCGAATCGTGGAAGCCAAGAAGAACGGCCACCAAGTGGTCGTCGTGGTCTCCGCGATGGGCGACACGACGGACGAGCTGATCGATCTCGCCGCGCAGGTATCCCCGATGCCGGCCGGCCGCGAGTTCGACATGCTGCTGACCGCCGGAGAGCGGATCTCCATGGCCCTGCTGGCCATGGCGATCAAAAACCTGGGCCACGAGGCCCAGTCGTTCACTGGCAGTCAAGCGGGTGTCATCACCGACTCGGTCCACAACAAAGCGCGCATCATCGATGTCACGCCGGGCCGCATCCGTACCGCCCTCGACGAGGGCAACATCGCCATCGTCGCCGGCTTCCAGGGCGTGTCCGCCGACAAGAAGGACATCACCACCCTGGGCCGCGGCGGCTCCGACACGACCGCCGTCGCCCTGGCTGCCGCGCTGGACGCCGAGGTCTGCGAGATCTACACGGACGTCGACGGCGTCTTCACCGCCGACCCCCGCGTGGTGAAGAAGGCGAAGAAGATCGAGTGGATCTCCTTCGAGGACATGCTGGAGCTCGCCGCCTCCGGCTCCAAGGTGCTGCTGCACCGCTGCGTCGAGTACGCGCGCCGCTACAACATCCCGATCCACGTCCGGTCGTCCTTCTCGGGCCTCCAGGGCACCTGGGTCAGCAACGAACGCCCTGTCGAACAAGGAGCCCAGAAGGTGGAGCAGGCCATCATCTCCGGTGTCGCCCACGACACCTCCGAGGCGAAGATCACGGTCGTCGGCGTGCCCGACAAGCCGGGTGAGGCCGCGGCCATCTTCCGCGCCATCGCGGACGCCGGGATCAACATCGACATGATCGTGCAGAACGTGTCCGCCGCGGCCACCGGCCTCACGGACATCTCCTTCACGCTCCCCAAGGCCGAGGGCCGCAAGGCCATCGACGCCCTGGAGAAGGGGCGCGGCACGATCGGCTTCGACTCGCTGCGCTACGACGACCAGATCGGCAAGATCTCGCTCGTCGGCGCCGGCATGAAGACCAACCCCGGCGTCACCGCGGACTTCTTCCGCGCGCTGTCCGACTCGGGCGTCAACATCGAGCTGATCTCCACCTCCGAGATCCGCATCTCGGTCGTGACCCGCGCCGACGACGTGAACGAGGCCGTCCGCGCCGTCCACACCGCCTTCGGTCTGGACAGCGACTCGGACGAGGCCGTCGTCTACGGCGGCACCGGCCGCTAGCTCGCCCACGCGGTCCGTTTTCAGGACGCACCGTCACATTCCCTCGCGCCGTACGGCTTTGGCCGTACGGCGCTGTGGCATACCCCGGCACTCCGTCGCTCATTGCACGGGAATCCGCACGCGCATCCGCACGGGCATCGGCAGGGGATATGACAGACACGCGTCCGTTCAACTTTGTAGGATCTGTGAACGCCTTGTGAGCAAGTCGGCTCCGGACGCCTCTTGATCAGGTCAGATGTCCTGGACGACGATGCTCATCCCTCCTCACCGCAACCGGCGGTAGGTCGGGAGCGTCTACGCGTGCGCCCGAACCCATGCGACGTGGAGCACGTGCGAGAGCGGGCCATTGGGGGAGAACGGGTGCGCATGAGGACAAACGACGCACCGCCAAAAACGGTGGCGTACGCGTACAACCCTGGCGGGGGGCAGCGTGTCCAACAGGCGTGGCAGAGGTACTCGACATGGCGGCGTTCATCCCGCTGCACGGCACGGGGGTGCGATCGCTCGGGCGGGCGCGCCCGGCCGGCGGCATGCCGGTGATCGCGCCCGTGCCCATCCGAACCCGGCAGGCCCGGGAATCCCGGTCGTCACGGCCCCCGGCCGTGAACGGCATCCCGACGCCCCGCGAGGGCGCTGACGACGCGATGGCTGCCGGTACGACGGTCGACCACCTCACGGAGACCTACCGCGCGCACTACCGTTCCCTGCTCGGTCTCGCGGCGCTGCTCCTCGACGACACCGCTTCCTGCGAGGACGTCGTGCAGGAGGCGTTCATCCGGGTGCACTCCGCGCGCAACCGGGTGCGGGACCCCGAGAAGACTCTGGCCTATCTGCGGCAGACGGTCGTCAATCTGTCGCGGTCGGCGCTGCGCCGCCGCATCCTCGGGCTCAAGCTGCTCTCGAAGCCGATGCCCGACATGGCGAGCGCCGAGGAGGGCGCGTACGACCAGCTGGAGCGCGACGCGCTGATCAAGGCGATGCGCGGACTCCAGCGACGCCAGCGTGAAGTCCTCGTCCTGCGATACTTCGCCGACATGACGGAGGCACAGGTCGCGGAGACCCTCGGCATCTCGCTCGGGTCGGTCAAGGCGTACGGTTCGCGGGGCATCGCGGCGCTGCGTGTCGCGATGGAGGCCACCTCATGAGCGGGCACGGCCGCCTGGACGGCGGCGTCGGCACCGGCGGTGCCGACGGGCCGGAGGAGTACGAGGAACACGAGCACGCCGCCGCGCCCTTGAAGCGTGCGCGGCACGGCGCGGACGACCGACACGACGAGCAGGACCGGCGAGATCAGCACCACCGGCAAGACCAGCAAGACCAGCAAGACCAGCAAGACCAGCAAGACCTGTGGGACCGGCAGGACCAGTCGAACGGGCACGACCCGCGCGGCCAGCACAGTGACCGGGACGACGTGAGTGGACACGGGATGGTGAACGAAGCACCGGAGGACGGCCTGCCCGACGAGTTGGCGCTGCGGCGGCTGCTCCAGGGCGCGGTGTCCGGTCTCGAACCCGCTCCGGGGGTCCTCGACCACCTGCGCCAGGCGGTCCCCGCCCGCAGAGCCCGTAAGCGGCAGGCCATCGTCGGCCTGGCCGCCGCGGTCGTCCTCGTGGGCACCGCCGTACCCGCCCTGGTGCACGTCGCCTCGTCGGGCGGCCTCAGCGCCTCCGACCAGGCGGTCAACGCGGGACACGGCGAGCAGGCCCAGGGCGGCACCGGCAGCGAGACCGGCGTCGAGGGCGGCAGCAAGCAGCCCGGCGCCGGCCCCGGCGCCGGGGCGAGCGCGCCGCCCGACGGCGGCACCAAGGGCGGCGGCGAGCCCGACACCCCGGCGGACGGCAAGACCGGCGGCGCCGGCGCCGCGGCCAGCCCCTCCCCGCCCCCGGACGGCGTGGCGGGCTGCCAGGCCGCCCAGCTCGGCGTCACCTCGGCCCGGGCCGACGCGCCCGACGCGGCCGGGAAGGTCTACGGCAGCTTCCGTATCGCCAACGTCTCCGGCCGCGAGTGCGTGGTCGAGGGCGCGGGCACGGTCGACTTCCAGGCGCGGGGCGCGGCCGACAAGAAGAAGATCGCCGTCGTGGAGCACATCTCGGGAGACGCGGCCGGCGGGCTGCCCGACCCCTCCACGGAGTCGCCGAAGCTGCTGCTGCCCCCGGACAACGCGTACGAGGTGCGGTTCGCCTGGGTGCCCAGCGACACCTGTGTCCCGAGCCCCGGCGGCGCCGGCGGTGTCCCGGCGACCCCGTCCCCGACCCCGACCACCGACAGCGGCGCGTCGACGGGCGGCGATGCCGGCGGTGCCACGGGTACGAGCGGACAGGTCCCGTCCGACGGCGGGTCCGCGCCCCAGCTCGGCACGGTCGACGGCGCCCCGGCGGACGGCAGCGTCGCGGTGTCGCACACGGCGGACCCGGGCGGCCCGGTCGCCGAGACCACCATCCCCAACGCCTGTGCGGGCACCATCTACCGGACCGGAGTCATCGGCTCCTCCTGACCCCCCCCGTACACAAAGGCCCGGGCCCGACGGTGTCCACCGTCGGGCCCGGGCCTTTCGTATGTCGTCCCAGCGTCCTACAGCCCGAGGGCCGCGTCCCGGGAGGCCTCCCGCTCGCGGCGCAGCAGCCGGAACCACATGAAGACCACGAAGCCGGCGAACACGAACCACTCGGCGGTGTAGCCCAGGTTCTGGAACGCCTTCAGGTCGAGGCTGGTGCCCTCCGGCGCCGTCGCCGGCACCGGGGTGAGCCCGGCGGGGGAGTCGGTCAGGGTGATCCAGGCGTCGTACACGTCGTCCGTGACCACGTTGACGAGCGCGGCGGCGCTGATCATGCCGAGCTGCCCCTCGGGCAGCCCGCCGGCGGTCCGGACGCCCTTGGAACCCGGGCTCTCGGAGACCTGCAGCGCGCCGTCGACGGTGACCTCGCCGGACGGCGGGGCCGGCGCCTTCGCACCGGCCGGCAGCCAGCCCCGGACCACCGGCAGCGCGCGGCCGCCGTCGGTCTTCAGCAGGGTGAGGACGTACGCGCCGGTGCGGCCGTCCAGCTCCCGGTCGGGGACCAGGAACTGCTGCTCGTACCGCCCGCTGGCCCGCGCGATCCGGCCCGAGGTCTCGGTGTCCACGGGCAGCAGCGAGTCCAGCGGCTCGGCCCGTGGGGCCGGCCGGTCGGCCCGCTGCTCGGCCTGCTGATGGGAGGCGACCTTGTCCTCGAATCTGCCCAGCTGCCACATCCCCATGAACACGCAGAACGGGATGGCGAGGAGGACGAAGACGTTGATCCCCCACCAGCGGGGCGTTCTCAGGAACTGGTACACGCCTCCACGGTACGGGGGCCCGCCCGCCTCCCGGCGGCCCGGGTCCCCTGTCCGGCTCCCGTGTCCCCTTCCGTGTCCCGCCCGTGTCCCTCCGTGCGTTCGCGCCTACTTCGCGGAGCCCGGCGTCCCCAGGTGCCGGGCCGCGAAGTCGAGGTCCAGGCGCAGCTGCTTGATCCGCTCCTCGACCACCAGCGAGCCGTGCCCCGCGTCGTACCGGTACACCTCGTGCACCGCGCCGCGGGCGGCCAGCCGGTCGACGTAGTTGTCGATCTGGCGGATCGGGCAGCGCGGGTCGTTGACGCCGGCCACGATGTGCACCGGGGCCTTGACCCGGTCCACGTACGTCAGCGGCGACGAGGCCGCGAACCGCTCCGGGACCTCCTCGGGCGAGCCGCCGAGCAGCGTGCGGTCCAGCGCCTTCAGGGCCTCCATCTCGTCCTCGTACGCCGTCACGTAGTCGGCGACGGGCACGGCCGCGAGGCCCACAGCCCAGACGTCCGGCTGGGTGCCGAGGCCGAGCAGGGTGAGGTAGCCGCCCCAGGAGCCGCCCGACAGGACCAGCTTCGCCGGGTCGGCCAGGCCGCTCGTGACCGCCCATTCGCGGACCGCCGCGATGTCCTCCAGCTCGATCAGGCCGACGCGGTGCTTGAGCGCGTCCGTCCACTCCCGGCCGTAGCCGGTGGAGCCGCGGTAGTTGACCCGCACCACCGCGTACCCGTGGTCGAGCCAGGCCGCCGGGGCGGACGCGAAGGCGTCGCTGTCGTGCCAGGTCGGGCCGCCGTGCACCTCGAACACCGTCGGGAACGGGCCCTCGCCCGCCGCCGGGCGCTGCACCAGCGCGTGCACCCGGCCGCCGGGGCCGTCCACCCACACGTCCTCCACGGCGATCGAGGCCGGCGCCTTCGGGCCGGGCGGGTCGAGCACGACGGAGCCGTCCGTGGACCGCACCACCGGCGGCACCGCGGCCGACGACCACAGGTACTCCACCGTGCCGTCCGGGCGCGCCGTCGCGTCCGAGACCGTGCCGGCCGGGGTCTCCACCCGGACCAGGGCGCCGGTGGCGATGTCGTACCGCCACAGCTCGGTCCGGGCCTCGTAGCCGTGCTCGATCAGCAGGCCGGAGCCGTCCGGGTACCACTCCGCCGACACGTCGCCGGGCAGGTCGAGCCGCAGATCGGTCTCCGTGCCCGTGGCCACGTCCCACAGCATCGGCTCCCAGCGGCCGCGCCGCTGGTGCCCGACCAGCAGCCGGGTGTCCCCGGCCCGCGGCGCGAAGCCGAGGACGCTCAGGCCCAGCTCCTCCGTACCGCCCTTGGTGTCGTCGAGCTCGGCCACTACCGGGACGCCGCCCGAGTCACCGCCCGAGTCACCGCCCGAGTCACCGCCCGAGGTGCCGTCCGAGACGCTGTCCGCACGTACGACGCGGATCGCCGAGTGCATCGCGTCGCCGTGCTCGGTGTGCTCGATCGCGATCAGGGAGCCGTCCCGGGACAGGTCGCCGACACCGGCCGACTCGCGGTGCCGGTAGATCTCCACCGGCGCCTCGGCGCCCGGCCGCAGCAGGTGCACGGTCGAGCCGTCCTCGTCCGTGGACCGGCCCACCACGACCGTGCCGTCCCGGCCGAGGGCGAGCCCGGCGGAGTAGGAGGCGTCGAGTCCCGGCACGGCCGGCTCGTCCGCGCCGCCCTCGAAGGGCTGGCGCATCCACACGCCGAACTCGTCGCCGTCGGAGTCCGCGAACCACCAGATCGCGGTGCCGTCCGGGCTCAGCGTGCCGTCCGTCGTCCCGTTCGGCCGGTCGGTGACCTGCCGCTGCCCGCCGGTCGCCCGGTCCCACGCGTACAGCTCGAAGGTCCCCGTCGCGTTCGACACGAACAGTGAGCGGTCCGGGGCGTCCTCCGCCCACTCCGGCAGGGAGACCCGCGGCGCGCGGAACCGCTGCTCCCAGGCCGGGGCCTCGGCGAAGTCCTTGTTGCTCGTGCTGCTGTCGGTGGCGTCGGTGCTCTGGGTGCTCTCGGTCATGAAGCCATGATGCTCTGCCCGGCGGACAAATTGTTCGCCCGATCCCCAACCTGTGGATAACCTCGCGGGCATGTATGGACCGACACCGGAAGACTGGTACGCAGCCAACCGCGCCATGTGGGATGAGCGGGTGCCGATCCACGCCGCCAGCGACTACTACGGCCTCGACCGCTTCCGGGCCGGCGAGGACCCGCTGCGCGCCTTCGAACGGGAGGAGGTCGGCGACGTCACCGGCCGTTCCCTCCTGCACCTCCAGTGCCACTTCGGCCTCGACACCCTCTCCTGGGCCCGGCACGGCGCCGCGCACGTCGTCGGCCTCGACTTCTCCGAACCGGCCGTCGAGACCGCCCGCGCCCTCGCCGCCGACCTCGGGCTGACCCCGGACCGGGCCGCGTTCGTCGCCGCCGACGTGTACGTCGCCGCCGAGGCCGTGCCGGACTCCTCGTACGACATCGTCTACACCGGCGGCGGCGCGCTGTGCTGGATGCCGGACCTCGACCGCTGGGCGGAGACGGTCGCCGCCCTGGTCGCCCCCGGCGGCTTCCTCTACGTCGCCGAGTTCCATCCGTTCGCCGACTCCTTCGACGACGAGACCGGGACCCGGCTCGTCCACGACTACTTCGTGCGCGACCCGTGGGTGGACACCACCTCCACCGGGACGTACGCGGACCGGGACGCCGCCACCGTCCACAACCGCAGCGTGGAGTGGGTGCACCCGGTCGGCGCGGTCGTCACGGCCATCGCCCGGGCCGGACTGCGCATCGAGTTCCTGCACGAGCACGACATGACGCTGCACGCGCGCTACGAGAACCTCCAGCGGCAGGACGACGGCTCGTACCGCTTCCCGGCCGGGCACCCCCGGATCCCGCTGATGTACTCGATCAAGGCGACCAAGCCCGCGTCGTAGCCCTCGGTCAGGCCGAGGAGAGGAGCCGGGCTTCCGGACGGACGCAGTCCCTGCGGCGTCCGTCCGGGCCGAGGACCTGCGCGCCCGTCTTGTGGATCCGCAGGGACAGCGAGGTGGCCGCGATCCGGATCGACGGCGTCGTCCGCTCGATCGCCGTGGTGAGCTCGTACAGCTCGTCGACCGACCGCAGCCAGCCGCCGATGGCCAGGTTGTGGGGGCCCGTCACGGAGGTCACCAGGCAGTTCTGCCGAAGCCGGGCGAGGGCCGTCACCGCCGCCGGCGTCCCGAGCGGGGGCACCTCCGCCTTGATCATCGCCCACATGGGCCGGCCCGAGAAGCGCGGCGCCGGGGAGCAGTGGTGGATCAGCGCGCCGCCGTTCACCAGGACGTCCAGCCGGCGCCGTACGGTCGATTCGCTGACCTCGCAGATACGCGCCAGCTCCGCGGCGGTGCGCCGGGCGTCGCCGGCCAGCTCCAGGACCAGCGCCACGTCCAGCTCGCTCAGCCGGGCCGCCGGCCGACGCGCGCGTGACCTGACGGATCCGGGGCCGGAACCGCGGCCGGAACCCGGCGTGACGGACCCGGACGCGGACGCGGGACGGGTGCCGGTCGCGGGCCCGGAGAGTTCGGCGAGCTGCCGCCGCTGGCGCGGGGTGAGCTGGTCCAGCTCCCACAGGTCGCGGTTGCTGTGGATGCCGGTGATCACCTGGGTCTGCGTCGCCGCCACGCCGGGCAGCCGCCGGACCCGCCCCACCAGGTAGTCGTCGAGTCCGTCGAGCCCCGGGCACATCACCAGGAGCAGGAGATCGGTGTCGCCGGTCACCCGGCTCACGATCAGAGTGTCCGGGTCGCCGGACAGTTCGATCGCGGCCGCCTCGGAGAAGCCGGGCGTGCAGGTGACCTCCACCCAGGCGCACACCAGGGCGCCGGTGTTCGGCGGCTGGGCCAGGAAGCCGGCCCAGGCGTAGCCGCCCGCCGTCAGATGCTCCCAGCGGCGGGCGAGGGTGTCGGGGCTCGCGCCGAGGACGGCGGAGAGCTGGGTCCAGCTGGCGCGCGGTGCGATCTGGAGCGCGTGGATCAGCGCCAGATCCATCTCCCCCAGGACGGATTCCCCGGTCTGCATTGCCCTCCTTGGCCGATTTACGGCAAATCGCAGGCCGATTCGAATCGGTACCTCAGGATAAGGAAACCGACGACACAGCGGGGTGACCGGGACATATGACGGAAATCGAAGCCAGGGATCCGCGGCGCGGAGAGGGCCGCGAGAGGGTCCCCGTACGGCCCGGCGGGGCGGGGCCCGGTCCCGTGGACGCGGCGGGGCCGGACCAGCCCTCCGAGCCCTCCGAGCCCTCCGCGGCGGTGATCGCCGCCGCCGAACGCGCCTACGCGCGCTGCGCCTTCCTCGAACAGCTCCTGTGGGAACGGCTGTCCGTCTTCGAGGGCTCCTTCGGCCGGGAAGCCGTCCGTGAGGTCTGTGTGTCCGGGGTGCTGCCCCGCGAGGCCGTCCCCGGCGTCCTGGACCGGCTCGCCCCGCTCGTCCTGCTGCCGGCGGCCGACGGGGAGCCCGGCGAGATCCGGTACGCGATGCCCGCCGCGGTACGGACGGTCGGCGCCCGCCGGCTCACAGCCCGCGGCGAGCGCGCCGCCGTCGTCCGGCTGCACCGCGGGTGGTGCCTGAGGCTCGCGCGGCGGGCCGCCGACTGGTGGCACGGCGGCCGCCAGCTCGACGCCCGCGCCCTGGCGCTGCGCGAACTGCCCGATCTGACCGTGGCGATGGACCCGGACCTGGAGGTCACGCCGCCGTTGACCGACTCCGCCGAGGCGGCGGTGGAGGCCTCCCAGGCGGCGGAGATGGATACGGCGGCGGGCCGGGCGGACGCGGTGTCCCCCGACCTCACCGGCCGCACCGACCTCACCGGCGGCCCGGACGTCACCGGCCCCGCGGACCCGCCGGGCGCCCCGCCCGCCCCGGCCCCCGCCCCGGCCCCCGCCCCGGCCCCCGCCCCGGCCCCCGCCCCGGCCCCCGCCCCGGCCCCCGCCCCGGCCCCCGACCGGGCCGAGTCCGCGGTCGAGATCGTCGTCTCCCTCTGGTTCCTGTGGATCGCCTGCGGCCGGGTCCCTGAAGGCCACGCCCGGCTCCGGCGCGCGCTCGCCGCCCACCCCGGCCCCCTCCCCGCCCGCGCCCTGTGGCTCGCCGCGCACCTGGAACTGGAGTCCGGCCGTCCCGAGGCCGCCGATCCCCTGCTCGTCCAGGCGTGGGCGGCGGCGGTGCGCGAGGACGACAAGCGGTGTCTGGGCCTGCTGGCCTATCTGCGCGGGCTGATGGCCCACTACCAGGGGCGTACGGCGGCCGCCGAGGCCGAACTGCGCGACGCGGTGACGCTGGTCGGCACCTGCCCGGACGCCGGCCCCACCCAGCAGCTGTGCCGGGCCGCCCTCGCCCTCGTCCTCACCCGGGCCGACCCCGAGGCCGCCCAGGAGGTCCTCGACCGTTCCAGTCCGCCCAGTTGGGCCGAACGCGACCTCTGGGCCGACGCCTGGTTCGAGTACTCCCGGGCCGAACTCGCCTGCTGGGAGGGCGAGGTGGTCCGCGCCGCCGGCCACGCGCTGCGCGCCGTATGGGGCCATCTGCGGTTCGGCGGGGTCACCGGAACGGCCTGCTCCGCCGAACTCCTCGCGCGCGTACGTCTCCAGAGCGGCCGCCCGCTCGACGCCGCCCGTCTCCTCGGCGCCACCGACGCCCTGCGGGTCGCCGCCTTCCAGGACGACTACCGGCCCGCGAACTTCGCCTCGCCGGTGCGGGGCCCGCTCGACGACGCCCTGCGCGCGACCTACTCCGCGGCCGAACTGCGCCAGGCGTACGCGGAGGGCGCGCGGCGCGGCCTGCGTTCCCTGGTGGCTCTTCTCTGACTTCGCGCGCGTAGGCCACGCAATTCGGCGAGAGGGCGAAGGGGATACGTACGATGATCGACATGGTCGCCTTCGTCGTCGCAGCCGTCTTCCTCCTCCTCTTCGGCATCGGCGTTCTGCGCGACCGGCGCCGGTTCAGCAACGCCGTGTACCTCGGCCTCTCCGTCACCTTCCTCGGCGTCGGGCTGCTCGCCAGTCTCAAGGACGCGCCGCGCGGCGTCGCCGGAGTGGTGCTGATCGTGCTGCTGCTCGTGGTCGCCCTCGGGCCGGTCACGCTCGCCACGCTGCTCTGCTCCAACGGCGTGAAGATGCTCCGCAAGGAGGGCCGGCGCCCGGCCAACCTGCTCGCGCTGCTCGCCGGGCTCGGCATATACGGCGTGATGGCCCTGATGGTCGTCGCCGTGTTCACCCAGTCGGCGGTGCTCGGCGCCGCCGTCCTCACCCTCCTGCTCGTCCTCGGATACGTCTCCTTCCTCTTCCTCTGCTTCATCGGCTACGCCGCCCTCTACGGCCGGCTGAGCATCCGCCGCGACGCCGACTACGTCGTCGTCCTCGGCTCCGGACTGATCGGCGACCGCGTGCCGCCGCTGCTCGCGAGCCGCCTGGAGCGGGGCCGCCAGGTGTACGAGAAGCTGGCCGAGCGGCGCGGAGCCGAGGACACGGAGGAGGCCCGGACGCCGCTGCTCGTCGTCTCCGGCGGCCAGGGCTCCGACGAGGCGGTGCCCGAATCGCACGCGATGGCCGACTACCTGGTGGAACGCGGCTTCCCGGCGGACCGGATCATCCGCGAGGACCGCTCGCGGACGACCGAGGAGAACCTGCTCTTCACCAAGGCGCTGATGGACGTCGAACGGCCGGACGCCGAGTGCGTGATCGTCACCAACAACTTCCACGCCTTCCGCGCCGCCCTGCTGGCCCGGGAGGTGGGCGTGAACGGCCAGGTGGTCGGCTCGCCGACCGCCGCGTACTTCTGGCCGAGCGCCACCATCCGCGAGTTCGCGGCGGTGTTCCTCACCTACAAGAAGGTCAACCTGGGGATCTGCGGCGGGCTGATCCTGCTCGGCGGCCTGGCGGTTCTCGCCGCGCTCTGAGGACCGGCCGCGCGCCGAGATCGGCTGGGCTCACGGGGTGACGACGGGGAAGCTCGGGTCCGGAGTCGTCACGTACGACAGCAGCCGCGCCAGCAGCTCCGGATCGCCCTCCACCCCGACCCCCAGATCGCCCGTGTCCTGCCCCGCGAGCAGCCCGAGCAGCTGCGTCCGGTCGAGCGTGAGGGTCAGCCCCGCGGGCGAGCGCGGCGGCCCGGTGAGCGCCCGGTGGGTCAGCGCCCCGTGGCGCAGCGTCAGCCGCCGGGCCTGGTCCGGGGCGGCCAGGCGCAGGTCGATGGTGAGGTCGTCGTCCCAGGCGCGCGGCCCGTCGACGCGGATGGCGATCGAGTCGACGAGCATCGACGCGGTCATGGCCCGTGCCATCTCGGGGTTGGTCATGTCGACCAGCCGCGGCGGCTCGCCGCCGCGCAGCTCCCAGGCGGCGGTGAGGTAGATGTTGCGCCAGGTGCCGTTCTCGGCGCCGCGCCCCAGCCGCGTGTAGACCTCGGCGAGCGCCTCCTTCGCCTCCTCGTGCCCCGGATCGGCGAAGACCACATGGGCGAGCAGCGTCGCCGCGAACCGCGGGTCGCCGTCCTCCGCGTACGCCCGCGCCTTCGCGACGGCCTCGGCCGGGCCGCCGGCCACGTTCACGTACCGGCGCGCGAGTTCCGCCGGCGGGTGCTCCCACAGATGCGCCGGGTTGCCGTCGTACCAGCCGAGATAGCGCTGGTAGACGGCCTTGGCGTTGTGGCTGAGCGAGCCGTAGTAGCCGCGCGCGTGCCAGACCCGCTCCAGGGCGGGCGGCAGCCGCAGCAGTTCGGCGATCTCGGGGCCGGTGTGCCCCTCGTTGAGCAGCCGCAGCGACTGGTCGTGCAGATACGCGTAGAGGTCGCGCTGCTCGGACAGGAACCGCACCACGTGCTCGTGGCCCCAGGTGGGCCAGTGGTGGGAGGCGAAGCCGACGTCGAAACGGCCGTGGAAGAACTCGATGGCCTCGTCCAGGTAGTGCGCCCAGGCGCGGGCGTCGCGGACCACCGCGCCGCGCAGGGTGAGCACGTTGTGCAGGGTGTGGGTGGCGTTCTCGGCCAGGCACAGCGCGCGCGGGCCGGTCAGCAGGAGGTTCATCTCGGCCGGGGCCTCGGTGCCCGGGGTGAGCTGGAAGAGCATCCGTACGCCGTCGACGGTCACCTCCTGCCCGGTCCGGGTGATGGCCACGGTCGGCGGGACCAGGCTGATGGTGCCGGTGGACACCGCGTTGGCGAGACCGAAGCCGATCGCCCCGTCAGGCCCCGGCGGCATGCCGCCGTACATGAAGAGACCGCGGCGGACCATGGCGTTGCCCGCGTACACGTTCTCGCTGATCGCGTGCTCCAGGAAACCGGCCGGGGCGAGGACCGGGACGCCGCCCTCGGCGCCGTGCGGCAGGACGCCGCGGGCGCCGCCGAAGTGGTCGCCGTGCGAGTGCGTGTAGACCAGGCCGGTGACGGGCCGCTCGCCGCGGTGCGCGCGGTAGAGGGCGAGGGCCGCGGCGGCCGTCTCGACGCTGACCAGCGGGTCGATGACGACGACACCGCGGTCGCCCTCGACGAGCGTCATGTTGGAGACGTCGAGGCCGCGTACCTGGTAGACGCCCTCGGTGACCTCGTACAGGCCGTGGCGCGCGCACAGCTGCGACTGGCGCCACAGGCTGGGGTGGGCGGTGTCGGGGCAGTCGCCGTCGAGGAAGGCGTACGCGTCGCCGTCCCAGACCACCCGGCCGTCGGCGTCCCGGACGACGCAGGGATCGAGGGCGGCCATGAAGCCGCGGTCGGCGTCGGCGAAGTCGGTGGTGTCCTCGAAGGAGGGCAGTCGGGTCATGCCGGCACTCACTCCGTTGTCCGGGGATGCGGGATACGGGCTCTGGCTGCGAGGTTCGGGCGCGTACGAGGGTGTACGAGGTGTACGGGCGCGCTACGCGTGCGTACGAGCGGGGACGGCCTCACGCACGCGTACGGCGGTGACGTACCGAACCATCGGAACACCGGGGACGTACTACCGCATGTCGGATGTACCGGTCCGTCCTACGCTGGAGTGAGCGGCCCGGACACGGCGGCCCCGGAAGGGGCGCGGACCCGGACCCGGACCCGGACCCGGACGCGGACGCGGCGGAGGCGACGGCATGCGAGCACGGCACCACTTCCACATCGAGTACCTGGGGCACTCGATCAGCGCCACCGTCCAGACCGGTGACCCCGGGGCGGTCGAGGTCCTCGTGGACGGCAAGGAGACGGGGAACGTCACGACACACGAGGACCGTACGGTCCTCGTGCGCACCGAACTGCCGACCGAGCCGCCGGTTCCGGTGACGGTCCGCGCGACGCCGGGCCCGGGGGTGCCGCGCTGTCTGCTGCTGGGGCCGGACGAGACGGAGCCGCATGTGATGGCGCCGCGGATCTTCTGAGGGGCCGGGAGCGCCACTGGCCCCGGCCCGGCCCGGCCCGGCCCGCGCCCGGCTCAGCTGAGCCAGGCCATCCCGATGAGCAGGCATATGACGAAAGCGATGGCCCCGGCTACCGCCGCCGTCCGGCGCGGCCGCCGGATGGACAGCTCGGTGAGGGCGTTCTCGGTGGACTGCTGAGCCCGGCGCGAGCCCCGGGGCCCCGGCACGGCCATGGACGGGGGCGTGTGGGCCGGGGGCAGGTGCGCCGGGGGTACGTGCGCGGGCCCGGGCGGCGGAGTGTGCGGGTGCAGGGGCGGCGCTGGCGGCCGCATCACCGGGGGAGCGTGCTGCGCGTGCGGGGGATGCTGCGGGTGCTGCCCGTGCGGAGCGTAGGGCTGATGCTGCGGCTGGTCCCGCCAGGCGCCGGAGGAGAACCAGTCGGCGATGGCCTGCGCCTGCGGCCGGTGCTCGGGCTGCTTGGCGAGCAGCGAGAGCAGGAACGACTCGAACGCGGCCGGCAGCGGCACCCCGAGCTGGCGCGGCGGCGCGGGCGGCGTGTCGATGTGCTGGTAGAGCAGCGCGGTCGAGCTGTCGGCGCGGAACGGCGGCTGGCCGGTGAGGAGTTGGTACAGCACACAGCCCAGCGAGTACACGTCCGAGGCGGGTGACGCCGGCTGCCCGAGCGCCCGCTCCGGCGCCAGGTACAGGCCCGTGCCCACGATCTGCCCGGCGGTGGTGAGCGCGGCCGACGGGTCGTCCACGAACCGCGCGATGCCGAAGTCGGCCAGTTTCACGGTGCCTTCGGAGTCCATCAGCAGGTTGCCCGGCTTGATGTCGCGGTGCACCACGCCCTGCCGGTGCGCCGCCGCGAGCCCGGCCGCCGCGTGCGCGGCCACGGTCGCCACCTGCTCGGCCGAGTAGACCGTCGACTGGTCGCCGGCCAGGCTGTCCCCGTCCACCAGCTCCATGACGAGGAACAGCTTCCCGTCCCACGTACCGAAGTCGAAGACGCCGACCACATGCGGGTGGCTGAGCCGCGCCGCCGTCTGCGCCTCCATCCGGAACCGGTCGGCGGCGGACGGGTCGTGCTCGTGACCGAGCATCAGCTTCACGGCCACATCGCGCCCGAGCACCTCGTCGGTG